>JAWBKB010000034.1:0-6320 GCA_038831915.1 Candidatus Caldarchaeum sp. | reverse complement strand
AAGATTCCACAACAACATCAAGACAGTAAAGAATATAGAGGAGATAACAGCAGGAATAGCCCTAATACATAACCTACTCCTCAGAACCCAAACAAGAGAAAGAGGCGTAATACCTAGTTGACAGTACCGACACCGAACATATCTGAATACGGCGTCATGTCTTTATAATGCCGTGGCCGCCCTATTTCTGTGAAATTGGCGTTCTATCAACACCGCGAGCTTAGATATTTCATTAAGCTAATACGGGGTTTGAGCAACCATGATGACGCTTGAAATCGTTGAGCTAGTTCTTCTCGCGGCGGCGGTGATATTCGCGATACTCGCGGTTGAGCAAGCAAAACTAGTCAGAAGCGTCATCGGCTTGTTCGGATACACCGCGACGCTTGGCGTTTTGTTTCTTGTCCTAGGAGCTTATCCCATAGCCATACTCCAACTGCTCGTCTACGCTGGAGGCATCGTCGCTCTCTTTATCTTCGTGATTCTTCTGACGAGAGGTGTTGAGGAATGAGAATCGCTGAGGTTCTTGGGGCGGCGACAGCCGTTTTTCTTGCCTTCGTGGTATTTTCCGCGCTTGCAGGTCCTTCTCCCGCATACAGGTTTTGGGGAGCTGAAGTAGATAGAGCGGTTCGAGCTGACCCATCGACGGTTTGGCAGAACATCAGCAACCTGCTTTACGGAAGTTTATTTCCGCTTTTCATCGCGTTCGGGCTTGTCGTGCTAACCATAGTCGTCGGGTTGACAGCGATGCTTAGAAAAGAGGAGGAATCAATATGACTCTGCCAGTCATCTATAACGTTTTGATAGCCGCGTTTCTATTCATAGTCGGCGTCTACGGCCTCGCCACCAGGAAAAGCCTCATCAAACAAATCATCGGGCTGGAAATCATGATAAACGCGGCTCATCTAAGCTTCGTTTCTTTAGCGGTTAAGATTGGCGGCGGACTCGTCGACCCGTACGCTCTGTCTTTTATCATAGTGTCGCTAGGGGTTGGGGCCGCGGTGGTCGCTCTCGCCCTACTGCTCACCGTTCAGGTATACAGAACCTATAGGACAACCGACATCACAAAGCTAAGCAAACTTAAGAGATAATTCACCGCGACACAGTAACTTCGAGAAAATAGTAGCGTGCGACGAGGCTTTCACCGTATTCACCTTTCTCCACGGGCCTGTAACTGACTATCCACACCATGTTTCCACCTCTTTCGACCTGCGGCGTGCTCGGATAGCCGGGAATTGTTGGAACAATGTCCCATCTCTTCGATGATGTTTCACCGCCGTCGGTGACAACTGTTTCGACTATTTCGCCGCGGGGAAAGACAGAAGCCTGAATGTTTGGAATGTTCCTAGCAGCGACAAACCTAACCTGCACGAAGCTGGAAGGTGTCAAGACGAAGCGACGAGTTTGTTCGCAGTGAAAGAAAATGAGATGAGTGTGATTTTCGCCGTAGGGCCAGAAAACGGCGAACGAATAGCTATATGTCCCAGGCTCTGAGGGCAGAAGGATGTGATAACCTTGGATTTTCTCGTAATCTGGAACTATTTCCGCCACTTTTTCCATCAAAGGTTGTGGTAAAGAGTAGCCTGGTTTGTCGACCGTGGTGAATCTCACGACTGTTGAAACACTTGTTATAGTGATTTGTTTAGTTGTGGTGGCAGTTGTCACGGCTTCACGTTGAGGTGTCGTCAAGAAAAGACCCAGTATGAGAGCTGCTGTGATGAATACGGCTAGACCGACCGCTATGGCCTTCAATCGAATTCACCTTGAAGCTTGAAACTGCCAATAGGCCTTTGCTCGCCGGCTGGAATTGAAATTTCGACGACCTCTACGGAACCATCCGAGAAGACGTCTATTACGTTGAAGCTGTTTCCCAGCCTTCCACGTGTCCTCACACATGAAACTGTTCCTGCGTTAACCAGCAGCGTGCCTCCGACCATTATGGCGTTTCGGACGTGGCGGTGACCCATCAAAACCATGTTGACCTTGGATTCTGTGATGATGCGGAGAACGTCGCCTGCATCTTCCAGAATGTCTTTTTCACGGCCTGCGAAAGGCACGGGAATCAAATGATGGTGAAAAGCCACTATTTTCAGAATTTTTCCGCCGAACGTGCGGAACTTCTGTTTAATCAGCTCTTGCCGCCCACGGCCAAGTCGTCCATAGTCGCTGTCAGGTATGGCGCTGCCCAGTGTTAGAATAACTGCCCGACCAACGCTCGTTAACACATCGACCTGCGAAACCAATTCACGGAAAAGAGAGTCTCCATAGTTTCTTTCATCATGGTTTCCCGGAACATAAATAATCTCGGGCTCGAATTCAGACATTTTATCGACTGCCATTTCGTAGTCCATTAAAATTCCGTTATCGGTCAAGTCGCCCGTGTGAATGATGAAGTCAGGCTTTGGGTCAAGCGAATTAACCAACCTGATGCACCCGTCAAGCATCTCGGGCAGAAACATACCGTATTTCGAAATATGCGTATCCGAAATATGCGCGATTCGGATTTCCCTGTCAGGTTTCAACTCGTCCCCATGTTCACAGAACCCATGTTAAATAGGTTCGAGAAACCATTCCTCAAAGTTTTATTCTCCTATATATCAATAACAACTCATGGAAAGTGATGGTTTATCCGACCAAGAAATACGCGACATTCTGACAAAGTACCGCAGAGTCGTCGTAGTGGGGGCTTCGAGAGACGCAACAAAGCCTGCAAATTATGTCCCACGCTTTTTGATGAGGCAAGGATATGAAATAACTCCGGTCAACCCATTTGCCGACGAAGTTCTCGGCCAAAAAACATACAAAACACTCGAAGAGGTTCCACAGCCCGTCGAAATAATCGATGTGTTCAGGCCGAGTGAAGCTGTTTACGAAGTCGCGGTCGCCGCGGTTAAAGTAAATCCAAAAGTTTTCTGGATGCAGGAGGGAATTTATAACAAGGAGGCCGCCGAACTGCTGAAATCGAAAAACATCACAGTAGTTTGGAATCGATGTATGATGAAGGAGCACAACAGGCTTTTCCATTCAAAGCCTCTTATTCCGTTGGGTAAGTAAACTGCAGTGTTCAACTCAGTAGAGCTTAATACAGGCGCATGCATACAGAAGGTAGAGTGGAGCTAAAAACCGTCGGCGCGCCTGCACAGCTTTATAGAGAGTCTGGAGATGGTAGAATAATCTGTACCGCATGCGCCCGTTACTGCAAGCTGAAAGAAGGGCAGATAGGGCTTTGCGGTGTCCGAGGCGTTTTCGACGGAGTTCTCAGGCTTCTCGTTTACGGCCGAGTAATCACGGGTCACGTCGACCCCATCGAGAAAAAACCTGTCACTCATTACATGCCGGGCACTAAAATTTTCAGCATCGCGACAACTGGCTGCAATTGGCTGTGCGCATACTGTCAGAATTTCGACATCAGTCAGCGGCGGAAGGTCGAAGGCGTCGAAGCATCTCCAGAGCAAGTGGTTGAGCTTGCGCTAAAATATGGCAGCGACGGCATAGCCTACACCTACAACGAGCCCTCGATCTTCATGGAATACGCCCACGACATAGGAGTAATCGCGCGGAAAAAGGGCTTGATAAACATCTTTGTGACAAATGGTTTCTGGACCCCCGACGCGGTCAGCATGGCAAATGAATTTCTCGACTGCGCAACCGTCGACTTTAAAGGAAGCGGAGAACAGCAATTCGTTCAAAAATACATCGGTATTCCCAGTGCTGAGCCAGTTTTTGAAACGCTGCTAGAAATCAAACGCAGAACGAAAATCCATCTCGAAATCACCGACCTGATAGTCCCCAATATAGGTGACAGCCTTGAAGCAGCACGACTTCTCTGCCGATGGGTTTACGAGAACCTCGGCCCTGAAACACCCATCCATTTCCTACGTTTTCATCCAGACTACAAGCTTTTACATCTGCCATGGACACCTGTTGAAACACTTGAGAAGCACTGTGAAATTGCGAAAGAAGAAGGGCTGGTCTATGTCTATGTGGGCAACGTTCCCGGCCATCCCCTCGAAAACACTTACTGTCCAGGATGCGGTGCCATGGTTGTTGAAAGGCATGGATTTGACATCGTCGACTGGAAACTCGTTGCTGACAACCGCTGCCCTTCATGCGGATACAAAGTGCACATCGTCGGAAAACCTCCAGCCCGACGTGTCTCATCCCAACGTAGGTTCATCCCCGTGAACCTCAAATGACCATACGCACTCGAAAAAAATAATTAACCGCAGAGCCATTCTAAGTCGTGAAAGGATTCCCAAATCGTTTAGGGAAAGAAGAAATTTTTGCAGAGCTGCGCAGGCTCGGTTCTTTGGACGCAGACCCGTTGAGTGGCAGGTTGTTTACGATTGCTTTTGAAACTGCGATGGATGATTTGAAAGATATTGCGTACCATGCTTTCCGCATGTTCGCGGACGAAAACATGCTTGATTTCACTGAATTTCCCAGTGCGATTGAAATGGAGAAAGACGTTGTTGACGCGGCCAGAATTTTGATGAACGGAGATGAAAAGGTTGTGGGAACTTTCACTTTCGGTGGCACCGAAAGCGTTTTCCTCGCCGTCAAAGCTGCACGGGACAAATTCTTTCTCGACAGAGGAACGATAACGATTCCTGAAATCGTGATGCCAGTCACGGCACATCAATGCTACGACAAAGCGGCTGAATACATGTGCATGCGAATGAAAAGAGTCAAGGTCAACCCAAAAACATACACCGCTGACGTCGACGCAATTAACGAAGCGATTTCGGAGAACACCGCGTTGATTGTAGGCTCCGCGCCCAACTGGCCTTTCGGCACAATCGACCCAATCGACCAACTATCTCAGATAGCCTTGGATAAAGGGTTGTGGCTGCATGTTGATGCATGTGTCGGCGGATTTGTCCTACCGTTTATGAAAAAGCTGGGCGAAGATGTACCTGAATACGATTTCAAACTTGAAGGTGTTTCATCAATATCGCTGCACACGCATAAATACGGTTACACACCCATCGGAGCTTCAGTCGTTCTGTTCAGGAAAGATTTCTATAAGATGTATTCGCAGTTCGCTAACCTCCGTTGGCCTGCTTATCCCATCGTAAACCCCGCGGTTCTTTCATCCCGGTCGGAAGGTCCTTTAGCCGCTGCTTGGGCAGTGATTCATTTTCTTGGCCAAGAGGAATACGTGAATTTGGCGAGAAAAATAATCCGAGCGCGTGAAAAGATTTCCAGCGGTGTCGAAAGGCTTGGATACCGTGTGATGGGGAAGCCATCGACGATTATTGCTTTCACATCTGACAAGGTAAACCTTTTCAAGCTTTCAGATGAGTTAGCGGCAAAAGGCTGGCTTTTCCTGCCTCAGAGGGGAATAAGCGAAATGATGATACCGCCCAGCCTACACCTCACGATAACACCAATCCACGAATCAACTTGTGAAGAGATGTTGAAGGATTTGAAAGAATGCACCGCAGCTGTCAGCGAAATTCCAACTTCCGAGGCCGAACAAATTGTTGAAGCCCTCGGCGTCATCATGAATTTCATGACGCCCAAAGAGTTTGACATCCAGTCGCTTGGGCAGATGATGAAAATATTAGAGAAAGAAATAGATGTCTACGGGCCCATGCTTACGCAGGCTTTCGATATCGAAAGAGGTCTGCCGAAACAAATGGCCATGATATATCATCTCTTCAACTCCCTGCCCCCAGCCATCACCGAAATGCTGGTCAACTACATAGTGATTCAGCTTTACAGAAAAAGGTCATAAACCATCTGCATTTACTAATGGCGCTTTAAGCCCTGGCGGGGCTTTGAACCCCGGACATCGGCGCCCCCGAGCAGAGGCTCTACCGCTTACCAAGCGGTCGATGCAGAGATATCATTTGTGGATATCTTCTCCAACCTGACTGAGCTACCAGGGCGTAACACAAACAATACTTTGTCATAATATATATTTTTATGTTGAAAGGAAAAATAGAGGGGAGGGTTTGGCTGGAGGCCCGACATCTGACAGCGTCTGAGAAGCTGGATGAAGACCGTGCATTGGCTGTTAAATCGCTGTAAAGCGTTCGCCGCTCTATTGCCCGGCCTTCATCCGGCTTTTCCCCGCCGTCAGGCCGGGCCTCCAGCCATGATTTGTTTGATTTTCTTTAGGAGTTGTCTGACATCCTTGGCTTTGACCTTGTTTTTCCTGTAGTGGCTTATTGCAAGGGAGTGGGCAGCCTGTTTCAGTCGATGGTTGTATTTGCGGTTGTTTGGTTTGTAGAGTCCGGTGTAGCAGATGATTTTTCTCAGACCGGCTGTAAAGTCTACGTTTAACAGCAGGTCTGCCAGAGCAGCTTTACCATAGC
>JAWBKB010000033.1:0-7048 GCA_038831915.1 Candidatus Caldarchaeum sp. | reverse complement strand
CCTTACATCAGAATTCCTTCTAAACAATGTCATGAGTTCACCGTCTCACATGCTTTTTAACACGCTTGCCAACTCATACTTCTTCCTGATACAGCCCTCATCAAACCGATACATTTCCCCGCTCATGACACTAACATTGTCCTTGTAGTATATAGCCTTATATGGCCAATTTTCACAAAAAACGTTATAAAAGCTCTTCCAGCCTTTAAATACCATAATACACCTTATTAAGAAAAAACCCAAGAAAAAAGAAAAACAAATCAACCATTTAATATTACGACGAAGCGGTCGCTCCACCAGGCTGAGCTACCAGGGCAACCTACCAGCGGATAAGAAAATCAACACATATTAAAGGCTAACCCACGACGGGAATTCTCTTAACCAACGTGTCTCTACCAAAGTGTCCGAACCACGCAGCGAACCCAGATATGGTCCTCGGCCTTTAACCAAGGCAAAGTACCATACCCACATTATCGCTTGCTATGAGATTACGCCGTATCGGTATGTTTTCTCGGCCAGCCTTTTTTCAGCGAACCTTTTCTCGTTTAGGAAGTTCGGGTCGATGAGCGGTTGTTTATGACCTAAAATAATATCCGTGGCAAGCACGCCTATCGCGGGTGCGAGTTTGAAGCCATGGCCGCTCATGCCGACCGCGTTGAAAAGGTTATCGTATTGTTGTGAAAAACCGACCACTGGTAGCCAGTCGGGTGTTACGTCGTAGAGACCAATCCACCCTCCAGCAAACCCAGCCTCCGAGAAAACTGGAAATCTTCTCGAAACCGCTTCACCATATCGGGCCGCTGTATCAAGCCCAACTTTTTCATCGAGGTCGAACGTGGAGGCGTATTTGGATGGCTTTGTCATATCCGGGTTGATGCTGCCCATGTAGGTTTGCGAATCACCGAACGGCCTCATGTAGTAATTGTTCGGTAAATCTCCGATAACAGGGTGAAGACCCCGAATCTGTTCAGGCCTTTTCCACACAACGATTTCTTCTTTCATGATGTCTATTGGAAGCTGAATACCGAGCATGTCGAAGAAGCTGTTGCACCACACTCCTGTTGCGTTCACAAACACATCCGCCTCAAAAAATTCAACATTGGTCTGAATCCTTTCAACCCTGTTTCCCGCGGCTATCACAGATTTTACTTCGCATTTTTCAAAAATTCTACAACCGTGTCTTGCTGCCGCTGAAGCGAAACTTTGAGCCGTCACAACCGGGTCCGCATAACCTGATTCAGGCTCATACGCTGCAGCTGCACATCCCTCGAGATTTACATGTGGTAGAAGCTCTTTGACTTCTTCGGGAGAAAATATCTTCGTGTTGACGCCGACGCGTCGCTGCATTTCGATGTTTTTCTTCAACCCTTCCAGGTCTTCAGGCCCAACCATGATAATGAACCCCACGGGATTGAACATTGAGGGCCCCCCGACAATCTTCTCCATGTCTTTTAGAACTTTCCAGCTTTCCAGAGCCATTTTCGTGATTTCAAGGGTGCTGTAATGTAGACGCACGACGCCAGTCGACCTTCCTGTCTGACCCCAGCCAATTCTAAGTTTTTCCACCAAAGCAACTTTTCCGAACCCGCGTGAAACAAGGTAGTATGCGATCGCCGAACCTGTCGAACCTCCGCCCACAACTACGGCGTCGAACCGCATATTCGCAGATGGAAACCGCCGACTAATTACCTTAAAAATCAGAGAACATAAGCTCATTAATAGGAATGCCGACTTACGTGTACGAGGCGGTGCAGTTTCCGACGGAGGCCGCTGACAAAGTTCAACGTCGTCGAAAGGCTGTCCGCATAAGCTACTGGAAAATGTTCGGTGAAGAACCTCCTGGCTGGCTTGTGGGTGTGGGCTACATCGATGGAAACAAATTCGTCCTCGAAGAGGAGTTTATCGCGCAGGAACTGGTAGTCAAAAGTGAAACATACGGGTTGATATCTTTCCAAAAACCTGAAGGAGGAACCGTAGTCGACCGCGGCTGGATACTAACCTTCAGCGACAAAATCGAATTCGACGGAAAAAGATGCGTCATATCCTAACGTTGTCAAAAAACATAAATTACATTATGAACAACTCGTGCACGATGTCAGAAATTTACCAATTCATTTTTCCCCGCATCGACGTCGCCATGGAATCAGGCAAAATATCGGAATGGCTGAAAAAAGAAGGTGAAGAAGTCAAAAGAGGTGAAATAGTAGTCATAGTCGAAACAGAAAAAGCAGCGGTAGAAATTCCATCAGATGTTGACGGCAAAATAGTAAAAATTCTTCGGAAAGAGGGCGAAGAAGTTAAAGTAGGAGAAGTAATCGCCGAAATTCTGAAAAAATAATCAGGTAACGATCGTTCTGACGGCTTTGACGATTTTTTCCGCCGACACCATGTATTTTTGCTCCAGTGGCTGTGACTGGGGAGCCGGCATCGGAGGCGAGTTGACGCGAATTATAGGCGCCTCAAGATAATCGAACGCGTACTCTGCTACATAGGCTGCGACTTCTGCTGAAATTCCCCCAGTTTTTATGCTGTCTTCGGCGATAATTAAGCGATTGGTTTTCTGAACCGATTTTAGGATTGTTTCATAATCCATAGGTTGGATTGTTCGGAGGTCAACGATTTCCGCGTTGATACCCTCTTGTTCAAGCATGTTTGCGGCCACGATGGCCTCTGAAACTGTCCGCGAAACAGCGACAACGGTCACGTCGTCGCCCGCTCTCTTCACATCCGCTTTTCCGAGCGGAATCAAATACTCATGTTCAGGAACAGGACCTTTGTATCCGTAATAGTTTCGGTTAACGTAAAGGGCTCCCGATTCTATGAAGAGCACTGGGTCGTCATCCCTTATCGCGGATTTGAGCAATCCTTTCGCGTCGTAAGGCGTGGATGGAAGCACTATTTTGAGACCGGGCGCCTGGAGAAAGCATGAAGCAAAGAACTGGGTGTGCTGGCTTCCGTAAGACCTTCCGAGACTATATTGTGTTCGGATGACCAACGGCAGACTGACTTGATTACCGGTTGTAAACCTCATTTTCGAAGCATGGGTAACGATTTGGTCGAAAGCGATACCTACGAAGTCGAAGAACATGATCTCAGCAACGGGCCTCAGTCCGTTAAGCGCCGCCCCTATTGCTGCCCCTACGATCGCTATTTCTGAAATTGGAGTGTCGAGCACTCGCTCAGGCCCAAACTCCTTGAGCAAATCTTTTGTAACCTTGTAAACTCCACCGGCTAAAGCAACTTCTTCGCCGAAAACGATGACTCTTTCATCTCGACGCATTTCTTCGCGGAGTGCTTCATTCAAAGCCTCAACCATGGTAAGCTCTCTCATCGCACCACTACCTCATATTTTCGAAGCATATACGTAGTCCATTAACTTCTCAAAATCTTCCACGGGGGAATTGAGCACTTCTTCAGCAGTCTTGTCAAGCGCCTCGGCGATTTCATCTTCGAGCTTCTTTCTAGTCGGTTCATCGAGAATTCCTTCGCTCTTTAGGCGGTTAAACAGGAGCTCGAGCGGGTCTCTTGCGAGCCATTCCTCTATTTCCTCCCGCGGCCTATACCACGTACCGAGGTCATATCCTCCGTGTCCCTTCTGGCGATAGGTCAAGCATTCTAGAAAAGCAGGTCCATTTCCAGCTCGGATGTACTCAGCTGCATTGCGAGTGGCTTCATAGACTTCAACAACGTCGTTCCCCATAACCCTTCTCGAATTAATTCGGTAGCATGAAGCCCGTGCAGCTATTGATTCACCGGCGAATGTGCGGGAAAGAGCTGTTGACATGGCGTAAAGGTTGTTTTCACATACGAACAAAACTGGCAATTTCCAAACGGCTGAGAGGTTCAGTGCTTCGTGAAAAGCTCCTGTGTTGACAGCTCCATCTCCAAAGAAAGCCACCGCGATGTTCCTGGATTTCCTTGTTATGAACCCGAGTGCAACACCGACTGCGATCGGAATTCCGCTTCCAACTATCGCTGTAGCGAAGGGAATCCTTTTTTCAACGCTGATAGGAGCATGCATGGAGCCGCCCAAGCCTTTGCAAGTACCCACCGCCTTCCCGAGAATTTCAGCTAAAACCGCTTTTACGGGGACGTCACGGGCCAAACCATGACCATGCCCACGATAAGTTGATATGATTATGTCATCAGGTTCGAGAGCTTCAATCACTCCTACAGCGACAGCTTCTTGTCCGATGTACAGGTGAGTGGGTCCGGCTATTTTTCCCTCCCGGTAAAGACGTTCAACTTTTTCCTCAAACCGTCTAATGAGAAGCATTTTACGGAAAAACCGCAAAAGTTTTTCGCTTTCAAGCCGGTGAAGTTCAGGCTTCATGCTGAGCATGCTCGTCGCCAAAAATTTAAGCTTAGTGAACGTCTCCGTGTTGTTTGATTTTCTCGTCTTCGTATGGAGCCACTCTGCGACGGTAGAGTTCATGAGAAACCGCTGCAAGAACTCCAAGAGCTCGGTTGTAGTTGAAATAGCTTGGCGGATACAGGCCGAGTATCAGCCGCGAAACCACGTAGTTAAGTTTTCCGTCAATCTTTTCGACCGGAGTTTTCTTCAGTGTTTCGATCAATGAATCTATGATGGGGTCAAGTTCTTTCCTGTCGTCTGGTGGTATGTAGGGCATAGACTTTGAATGCTCTTGCTCTCTATAAGCGTAAACAGAAAGAATAAGTATCCGTGATGAACGGCTTTGTCATGGATTTCGTGACTTTAATTAAGTTTAGGAGGAAGCTGACACGCGAGGATGTGGACAGAACTGACCAGATAATTCGAAACAGTCCGCAGGTTAAAGTCCGTGAAATGCTTTGGCTATTCGGCCAGTACGACGGGCTGCTCATAGCTGAAGCACCCGACCCAGAAACCTACATGCGTTTCGTACTCCAGTTCGCTGACTATTTGGCGACGGAGACGCTTGTGGCCGTCCCAAGGGATAAGGCCCTGAAAATCGCTGGACTCCGCTGAAACGCGGAAAAACCCAAAAAGTCAAACACCCATCACTGTTCTAGGATGCCGATTTTCCAAGACCGTTCGAAGCTGTCCCCGTCCTACATACCGGACAGGATGCTTCACCGCGATAACGAGAAACAGCTGTTGACTCAGCTTCTTGAAGCAGGTGTTTTTCGCACGAGTGATACTTTCGTAGCGAAAGCCCGTGTAGTCGGGGGAGTGGGCGCGGGTAAGACAACTCTATGCATCAAAGTCGGCCAAATGCTGGAGAGGAAGCATCGGAAGCTGAAACATGTTTACATCAACCTCCGACGGTTTTCGGCGAGTAAAGTCAGCATCTACCGCTATCTCGTCAAAGCATCGGCAGTGGAGGCCTACAGCGCTTCACTCTCATCCGAAGAACTTCTCGAAAACCTGCTGCAGCATCAGAAAAACACCGGCGAAAGGCTTATCATTACGTTTGATGACGCGGACCACCACGTGCAGTTGTGTAAAGGCCGTGAAACAATCATTTACGATTTTACACGGCTGCATGAGGTTTCAGACATCAGGCCTATTAACGTTGTGGGGGTTGTGTTCGTTTTCAGGGACGAACATTTGCTGAACCTTCTCGACAAGGCGGAACAAAGCTCTCTCGGTGCCCACACGGTCAGGCTCCAGCCATATACCACGGAACAGATTTTAGAAATACTTTTCGACAGAGTGGTTCAAGCTTTTCGAAAGGGAGCGGTTTCCGACCAAATAATCGAATACATAGCGGAGACGGTTTCGAAGCCGCCTTATAACGGAGACGTTCGCCTCGGCTTCGATATGTTGCTCTACGCGGGAAACATCGCCGAGTCACGTGGTCAGGACTACGTTAGGTTGGACGATGTTAGGCACGCTTTTTCTGAAGCGTTTCAAACAATGGGTGCAGCAGCGGTCCTCGAATTGTCGGCCTCTGGGAAAAAGGTTCTTCTCGCTTTGGCCCGAACTTTGATGCAGAAAAACGAAGCTGCGGCCGAGCTGACCGAAGTTAAGAAGATGTTTCAGGTTGTTTGCGAAGAACTTGGTCTGCCTTTTTTGGGGTTTGAAACAGGGTTGAAGCAGTTGCAAACCGTAGGCATGGTGCAACTGTTAGAAGGTCGATTGGTTGAACTGAGGTTTGCAGATGCTGAAAGGCTCGCGGCCGCGCTAACCAATTTGTTGAAAAAGGGAGAGGGGCTTTGACCAGGCCGGCACATATGGTTGAAGAAGTTCTCAAAACCTATGTGCACATCCGGGTGTTGAAAATTCTTTCTTCCTCCAAGGAGCCACTCACTAAATATCAGCTTGCGAAACAGGCTGCCACAAGCCTCACAACCATCTCAAAAATAGTTGAGGACCTTAGTAAGCACGGCTGGATATCGCGAACTAATTACAGACCGGTGAAATACCTTCTCAACAGAACGCCCGTGGTCAACAGATTCCTTGAATTTCTTTCCGAAACCGGCTACGTGTAAAAAATCCGAAGACGGTGATGTCTGCGGTCGCGGTGACAGTTGTAGCGGTGTTGGCTGCCGCGTTACTTCTGAGGAGAAGAATCTAAAAGACCTGTCGACGAAACTGAAAAAATAGTTTTTAATACCTTTTCTCACGTGAAAAACGCGTAAGGCCCTGGTAGCTCAGCCTGGTTAGAGCGGTTGCGAAGCCCACGTTGTAAAACGTCTCGAGAAATATTCCGGAAACAGCTCCAGAAAGTAGTGAGGCAATTGCCAGCGACAGGGTCAGCAGGGCGGCTTTATCCTCCAGCACGCCACACCACCCCAACGCTTGTAAAATAGTTAAGGAGCATGGCGAGAGCTATTCCGACGAAGTTGGATATATTTGGATTAGCTCCAAGTAAGCCCGTCATAGCCGCCACTGTCAAAACATTGACAACCGCTCTCAGAGCTCTTGACACATGGAACATCCCCAGCCTGTATGCTAGGCCTCGCCTGCCAGTCCCCCTGAAGGTCCAGACATCGTTGAGGACGAAGTTGTTCAGAACGCTGAGCTCTACGGCTGCGGCGCTTGAGACAACAGGGCTGAATCCCTGCGACAGCAGGAAGGTGAACACCGCGTGGTTTACGGCGA
>JAWBKB010000032.1:0-7394 GCA_038831915.1 Candidatus Caldarchaeum sp. | reverse complement strand
TGGTTAGAGACGGTGAAGTTTTCATCCGCTATTTGGTTGACCACGCTGCTGAGGAAGGGTTCGTCGGCATAGGCTCCGTGCACCACTTCGCCGTGGCGGTTGAAACCGAAGAAGACCAGAAAACAATCCTGCAAAAACTGCGTTCAGCGGGGGTGATTAACTCCGGCATAATCGACCGTCACTGGTTCAAGTCGCTCTATTTCCGCGACATCTATGGCAATTTGTTAGAAGTGGCCACTGTTGGGCCGGGATATGACGTGGACGAACCCCGTGAAACGATGGGAGGCAGGCTTGTTCTTCCGCCGTGGCTTGAACCCATGCGGAACATCATAGAAGCGAAACTTTCTGAACGGGACCGCGAAAACATGCGAGCCTGGCGGCCGGAATACCCGGCCGTCGAGGAACCGCCGGAGCCTTAGTATTGTGGAGGAGGCGGTGGTGGAGGCGGATAACCGGGAACCGCCCGTCTACGTGAAACAATCAACCCGAAAGCGACCAGCAGCGCCGCCAAAACAATAACTAAGCTGATGTACTCTTCTATCGGAGTTGCTGGTGGTGGAGGTCTAACGGTTACTGTGACCACGATGGTTTGTGTTCTTTCACCGACGATGGTTTGGGTTGTGTAGACTGTTTGGGCAACAGTTCCCGTGACGGTTCTCGTAACCGTTCTCGTTGTTTCGGTTGGTTGATCATCGTCGTCAACCGTGGTCTCCGATGGCTTTCCACCTAGGTCGACGAATATTCTAGCGATTCCAGCGGCTGTGTCAAACCTTGTAACTCTGATGACGAACCCCTCTTCCGTGGTGAATTCGTAGTTTTCGAAGGTTAGGCTGAGCGGGTTTGGTAGGCGGAGGTTGTGCCTCCACGTGTTTCGGAACGTTGGCTGGATGAATGGCGCGTCAACACCTTCGCATAGCCGAATCGACTGTCGAGGTAGGTTAGCGCAGACAGCGGGTGTGGCTGGATTCGCGTCCATCAGCCGGATGAAATATTCCTTATCCTCTATGTTCTTGTCAACGTATTCATTGACCCTGAAGATTAGGATGCCCGGACCTGGAAGAGCTGCATCGTTTTTAACGGGCCTTCTCGCGTGTATGAAATAGTATTCTTTTTGGTTGATTTTTATCAGTAGGGCGTGTGGCTCGTCGGGTTTGTCGAGCGTGTGTATGACATATTCGCCGGATTGTTGGACTTCGATGACTTCAATCCAGCCTATCAAATATTTCGACCAACCGTCGATATCGACCGGCGGGTTTAAGAATGGTCCGGCGTCCATGTTTGTCCACACACCTACTTCGCTACCTGCGGAATATCCGTCTTCGGCGTAGACGTAGTGGTCTGATATCCACATGCTATGCGTGAATTCATGGGCCAGAACCGCCGGATAATCCTCCTCGGCAACAGTCATTATTCCAGCCAACAAATTCCCTTTTCCATCCTTTCCTCTATGCATGAAAAGCTCGACGACCCAGTCGTAATTCTGTCTACGAAGGTCTTGCTCCACGGCGTCAAAGCCGAATTGTTCGATAAGCTTGTAAAGGATGCGGGGCGCCACGCAGTTACAGTGGCTCCAAATATCGTTGGCCGTTCCCCCGACCGCTTCGTCCTTACCCGCGTGAATCAAAATCACGTGTTTAAAACGTGACAGGTCGATGCGTTCCCTTTCCTTGGCATATTTTATGGTAGTTAAATGATATTCGAGGATTCGATTTTTATCGTCTCCACGCTGCGCTCCGGAAGACGGGCCGCCGTAGTAGCTCATCTGCTTCGGTAACGTGATGACTTTCGGATGGATGTAGTATTCGAGCCATGTTTTGCCATATGACGATGAGCGGACGAAGTCGTCCACTATTTTCACCAATTGAGCGGCCTGTGAGGTGGATATTCTCATCTTTACGTCGCTGAAGTCGACGAGGAGGACGAGAGTAGGTTGGGGCCCGAGGAAAGGAATGGGTTCATGCCAGCGAACCTCTTCTTGCTGGCCTGCTGCGAAAGGCATGTATATGCTCATCAACACGAACAATGTCAATAGAATGGTTGTTTTACGCAAACCTGTATCCACACCTCCGACAAGCAAAGTCTCCCGCGTAGATCGGGAACCTGCAGGCTGGGCAGTATGCCACTACCGATGATGGTGATGGGGGCTGCTGGTAGGTTGGCGGAGGCGGTACGTAGACTGGATATGGGTAGGTGGGTGGTAGAGGTCTTTTTCGCGCCCTTGTGAAGAAAAGCGCTGCCCCGATTATTCCAGCCGCCAAGCCAACGGCTATGGGTAATGGGAAAACAGCTGAACTGGGTTGCTGAACTTCGGCTTGCACGGTCGCCGTCGTCGAAACGGTTCTCGTGGTTATTAGAGTTTCGGTACGTGTTTCAACTGTTGTGAAAGTGCTTACAGCTGTTTCGATCACTGTTTCGGTTCTTTCTTGCACGACCGTGGTTCTTGTCGTCGGGATTGCTGTTGTCCGCCGCG
Organism: Candidatus Caldarchaeum sp.; assembly: GCA_038831915.1. Lineage (GTDB taxonomy): Archaea > Thermoproteota > Nitrososphaeria_A > Caldarchaeales > Caldarchaeaceae > Caldarchaeum. The sequence continues at coordinate 4,924 of JAWBKB010000032.1, read as the reverse complement.
TCGTCACCGGCGTTGTGTATGTTGAGGTCGATGTCTCGGCGCCAGTCTGTTCTACATTAACCAGTCCCAAAGCCTTCTTCTGACCAAACACCACGCCGAAAAGCAGGCCTTTCAACTGACCGAGAATTTCAGGTCCATCTTCTATGAACAACCACAAAATCGACTGGTCTGTCGAAGACACCACCGTAACCTTGACGCCTTGAAGATCAAACCCTTTCTGCACAACCACGACATCTGTGTTGCCGAATTTGAAACGTGTTCCAGGGCTTAGGTCAAGAGGAATCCATAAATCAAATCTTATTCCCGGCTGTATTTCGCCGTTAGGCCTAACCGTTAAACGCACTGGATTCATCACGTCGGATCGAATGGAAACCGTGATGCCTTGGGGTGAAACGGATTCGATGATGTATCTGTGGAAAGCGTTTTCAGGCTGTTGTTTCTGCAAGTCTATCATTTGGTAGACGAACACGATTCCGGGTCTGATGTATGGCGGGGGCTGCTGCGAATGTGCGGGAGCAACCATCGCCAACACTATTAAGGAAACCGTAACCAGGGCTAGTAGAGTACGCATCTTTTCATCACCTCGCCTTTTCAACGGGCGCTCTGCCCGCGGCGTAGCCCCAGGCCACTTCATCCTGCAAAGCCCATGAGACACGCTGTGCCAAAGCCGCGAGAAACAGAATGGTAAGCACCCCGACTCCAACTATCCGGATAGGCAACGGTTGACCGGCGAGAAAAACAACCACCACGGCCGCTACTGCTTTGAACAAGGCGACCGGGATGAAGCCAGCCAACAAATTACCGAAACTAACCGACGTGTATTTGGCCTTTACGTATCCAATCCACCAGCCCGTAAACGCCGGAAACATCACGTACATAAATTCTTCCAACGCCAGCGTCAAAACGAATTCGGGCTTTAGGTCGACGTATCCGCCGAGCAGGTAGAAATTGTTGTAGAGAACATAGCCGAGTCCGAGGGAGACACCGTACACAACGCCGTCGAGATGGTCGTTGAACTCCCTTCCCGTAATTCGGTTCGCATCTAAAAGAAACAAGACGATGAAGAACACGAACTCGATGGCGACAAGTTTGGCGACGTATGCCGATAGCCCGGCGGGGAACGGAATGAGGCTGAATAGGGATGCAACCACTATTCCAGCGCCTACAACCGAGACTATGAGAGTTTTCGGCTCCGGTTCATACCTATCCGTTCTGACCAGCCACGTCAGCAGCAGAGCTATCGGTAAAACGGACAAGCCAAGATAAACCATTATGCCACGTATTTCTGCGACCAGCAACCCTACCGCCAACACAACTGCTGCCGCGACGACGCCGAACAGCCACAGCCGGCCCGCTGGCGACGCGATAACACCTCTCTGGTAAACTTCGGCGGTGGGCGAAGCGATAGCTTGTCTCCTAAACCAGACGATGAACGCCTCCCGCCACACCGAAGCCATTACACTACACCACAGGAAGCATCAAAGCAACGTATACGACAGCCCCAAGGAAAACCAAGTAACCGAACAGATAAACACCAACCGCCAACGGCTCTTTGTCAACGTCGTCGAGGTCGAGTCCAAAAGGTTCAATCTTGGCCAAAATGCGGTAGTAAATGATGGCGAAGATATATGACAAAAGAACGGCTGCGAACAGAGTTATGAGCTTGTACGCGACGATGACCAAAGGGTTAACGCTTAGCGTAACAACGCCTGTCTCGACGCCTATCGGCAGCGGCGAAGCCATGGAGGCGATGAACCCGAAAGCAAGGTAGACGAAGAACCCGGCTGCGAAAGCACCCGTCGCCAATGCGTTACCCCTGATTACTTGAATTTCTCGAATTCCGGGAGTTATCAAGTCGATGACACGCACCGAAACCAAGCCAATCACAAAAACCAGCAAAAAGGTTCCAAACGTCCGCAGCAAAACCCAGCCAAGGCCAGTCAAAAAAACAATTGGGTCAGCCCAGGGGGGCGGAGGAGGAGGCTCAATCTGAGCTAAACTGAACATCAAACTTCGGCACAATTAATAGTATATAAACATTCAAGGACTTCCCTCTGAAGTTAGTCAACAATCGGCAATATCATGATGCCTTCATCAAATACACCGATTTCCTTCGCCCTACCTCTTTTCCAAAGATAAACGGCGTAAGCGCATGTCACTGCGTCGGCTTCGTCTCCGGAAATGTTCCGTGACAACCCTTTTATCCCGAGCTTTCGCAATCCGTTGACCAGTTGTTTGAGGTTTTGATGTTTGCGGGGAAGACCGAGAATGTCCTGAATGCCGCCGGGATAGGTTTCGAAAACAGGGATGCCTTTTTGCCGAATGATATTCGCTAGCCTAATTCCACGCGCGGTTAGTTTCCGCATAGCTCCGATGGTTATTGGAAAAAACTTGATACCACGTCGCCGCAGCTCAATATCACATATGCGGAAATGAGGAGGCCCGCGAACCTCAAGACTCACCCTACCACGGGGAAGACCTAGAGGAGCGTCAACACCCACTACAACGGGCTTCAACACATCAACATCCACAACTATTTCATCGTCCGTGAAACGCAGCCACGTCCTGCATTTAAGCCGTTCATCCAACACAGCCATGCCCGAAGGCCTTTTCGGACTGCCCGCTAAGTCGATGCCTAGGAACGCAGAAACCACAACGAGACACGACTACTACCAACAATTAAAACGTGTGTAAAACAAGCCCTTTAGCTGAATTTTCTTTTCAACGAAGTCCTGTCGAAGTGCTCGTCGTTAGATATTATTTCCTTAGCCTTGCTTCTTATAGCGGCAGCCAAGTGCACCGCATCCTCATAGTCCAAGTTGTAGTCATTCATCACTTTGGTTGCTTGGGTCAAGTCTTCGACCGTTAGGGGTAATATTCTCAAGCCAGTTAAGCTTCTTAGAGACCTCATCACCCTTTCGACTAACCCTCGGTCCTTCAGGTTTTTCCCGGTCAAGCCGGCTACTATTACCGTTGTTTGGTATAGCGTCAACGCTGAAGTTACATATCTCCCCCTCTGAGCTTGTTCTATTCTCTTTATCCAGCCGTAGGATGTCCTGCCGAAAGCGGGATGATTGCCCAGCCAGTACACGAATATGTTTACGTCGACGTAAGCTTCCGGGTCCACCATCTTCTCACAACCTCGATCACAAATTCGTCGAGGTCTTCGGGCCATTTCGTTATCTGGAAGGCTCCGAAGTATTGATCGGCTATAGGCTCAACGGGCTCTATCAAAACTCTTTTCTCGTCTGCCGTTACTTTGACATATCCTCCAGCCTTCAACCCAGCCTTCTCCCTGATGTTTTTGGGAACGACAATCCTACCTTTTTCATCCATTTTTACGGTTTCCAAAAGCTTATTCCCACTAAATTTCTAAATCCCACTTATTTAAATGTTCCCACAAATACTGCCACCAAGCGATTCCATGAAAGGAGACATGATTCATCTTTGAAGCTCTCGAAGGCCAGAACAACCATTAGCAAAATAAGGTTGATTTCTGAAATACGCTTTACCAAAAACTTTTGGTAAACTACAGTTTACAAACGTTGAGCGCTTCATCGACTGGTGGTTCATGGGAGCTGTTAGCCCCGAGCTGGCGCCCCGCTACAGGCGTAAGGCTTTCAAACAATTGATGGAGAGAATCGGCGAAAGGCAGGCCCTTCTAATAACTGGGCTTAGAAAGATGGGGGAAACAACCTTGATGTATCAGGCGATAGAGGAGCTGCTCAAAGCATGCCCTCCCGAGAAGATACTGTATTTTTGTTCGACGAAGTAACTGTAAAACCCAAAGATCTGCTGAGGTTTTACGAGCGAAACATATTGCGGAAACCCTTCGAGTGGGCGGACAGGGTTTACATATTTTTCGACGAGGCGCAGTATGTTGACAGCTGGCCGTCGGTTGTAAAACAGTTTTACCCCCTTTATCGAAATTTGAAATTCATTCTCTCGGGCTCCTAAACGCTTCTGCTATCTGCGGAGGCTGTTCAAAAGCTTGCGGGCCGTTTCTTCACGTTGAAGCTTAACCCCTCTACTGAGTTTCTCGAGATAAAAACGGGTAGCAGCAAAACTCTCTCACAACGAGCACTTCAACGAATACCTCACCAAAGCTGGGTTTCCCGAAGTGGTCAGCTGGGAAAACGAGAACAAGGTAGCGGAATATGTTAAAAATTCCGTTGTGGAAAGAGTCATCCCCTCAATCTTCAGGACACGGAACCTGGAGCTGATGAACACCCTTGTCAAACAGATTATACTGACACCTGGCCAAATCGTAAACGTTAACCATCGCTCCAAAACGATAGGAGAAACGAGAATCGTGATCTCGAACTATCTCAAGTACCTTGAGACGACGATGGTTGTGAGAGCTTTAGCCAACTACAGGCCTTCGACAGCTTCGTCGTCAAGAAAGCTGAAGAAATACTATCCGGCAACATCTTCGCCCACCTTTGCGTATTCGAAGAGAGATTTTTACGAAAAAACCGGAGCCGTGCTTGAAACCTATGTTGTGAACGCATTGGACGCTGGGTATTATTTTCGTGATTAGAGACGTGAGGTGGATGTTGTTTTGACGGATGACGGGCTTACTCTCGTTGAGGTTAAGGAATCCGTAGGCCATGGCGACGTTGCCAAGATTGCTGAGTTGGCAAGGGTGCTTAAAGCCCGAAAAGCGGTGATAATCTCTCACGACCAGGAATTCGTCGAAAACAACGTGCAAATTGTTCCCGCCTACAGCTTGGAGAACACTGCCTGTTGTGGGGGTTAACATAGCCCTCCCCCGCAGATACGGCGGCCGGTCAGCCATAATAACGGTTATAGAAACAGCCGTGGGTGTAGGTATTGTGGAGACCTTGGCCGAAGCAGGGGACGGGGAGCAGCTCATCACTGCTGAAATAGAGCTTGAAACACCGGCTAAGATGCGTTCAGCTAG
>JAWBKB010000031.1:0-9318 GCA_038831915.1 Candidatus Caldarchaeum sp. | reverse complement strand
TTCCGCGTAGTCTTTTCTGCAGATTTTCAGGTAGGGGCATGATTTGTCGCATTCAGGTGGAAGACCTGGGTCAAGCTTCTCAGCCACGACCCGCAGCAAAAAGCACCCCAGCTATCCTCTAAATTCCCTCTCACGGGATCACTTCTCAAGATATCAAAGGCAGGCACGACGCTGTATGGTTTAATCTTTCAATTCCCTCTTGCGGGATCACTCTTAACTCCATTTAACACAATGTAAACAGAATGTCCTCTACGAAAATAAACCAGATAACGCATTACTCTGGAACGCATAGCAACCAACCATGATTGGACGAAGTATACCTATCTGAAAGATGTTTATCAATTCTATAACTCAACTGCTTAAGGCATTTTATAACCTTAGGAAGATTTTCATGATACTCGATAAGCACTGTGGGCCTATAAACTTTTACAAAGACCTTCGCCCCTTCAAGCACTAGATGCTCAGCTCCTTCAGTGTCTATTTTCACCAGCACATTTCCTTCAGGTATAATCTCTCTTTTGCCAAAGGTAAGCGTGTCAAGTTTATACACAAGCACTGTGGAGCGGCATCCGTTACGGTCTAGTATCATAGTGGAGTGTTTTAGAGAATTTGTCATCGTGAAACTGGTTGTTCCATCGTAGTTGCCGAGTGCACAGAAGTAAACCACAATATCCCTGCCTCCAGCTTTGCTGTATATGGTTTTAGCACAGCGTAAGTCAGGTTCGAAGCAGTAAATCTTTCTTGACTTAGTTCTCGCTACGTAGTCACCTACACCTGCACCTACGTCTATGAAGGTATCAGACCAGTTCTTAATAGTTCCAACGAACCACTTAGGCTCTGATAGAAGAGTGTCAAGCGATTGGATGTAACTGCGGTTTACACCAATCTTCCTCATCATAGACCATTTCAAACGGTAGAGGATAAGCTTAGGTATAGGTGGAGTGAAGTATGCTTTAAACACCTCGGATAGTAGCTCTAACATAACCATACACCCATGCATATCTCTTAACAGCATAGAAAGGGATGTTGAATAACACTGTTGATATCTTTATCCTTTCAGGCAGATATACTGCATCGGTAAAAGCACACTGCTTGAATCTCGTATAATCAGTTGTCTTGACAAACCTTCTATAAATCATACCGTACTTCAAACCTGTTATAGGCGATACCATGAACTTAAGTAGACGAAAATCAAACCTCCTACCAGTATTGACGTAAGTCTCCAAAGCCGCTCCTGAACCCCAACCCTTATACTCTTTCACAATATCTCTAATCCTTCTACGGATTATGTGGTAGTAATAGTTTTCAGTATCTATTTTCAGTTTCCAGCCGCTTTTCCAGATACGGTACGTTATACAGCCGTCTTCTGCGGCAACTCTAAACTTCGGGTCGTAGCCACCTGCATGCTTGATTGCCTCAACTCTATAACAACCCCCAGCAGAACCAACCCTTCTCAGATTCGTTCTTGAAATAGCAAGAGTGTAATACATCCATGCTATGCCTTCTAGGATTTGGTGAGGTTTTCTACCAATCCACAAAGGTATGTTGTTGCATGCTCCACAATCAGGGTTGTTCTCCATGAACTCATAGCATCGCTGTAGGCACGTCGTTCTGTGTTTGAAATGGATTTATCTATGGTTGTTTAGTGATGTTTGTGCCGAATGGTTCGAAGGCTGATTTGGATGAGTTGCTGAAGGTGTTCAAGGCTCGGTTTGGTGTTTGGTCGGATCTTCTGCCGGGCGTGGAATGGGGCCGTGTCGAATCAGTGCTCCGTGACAACCATGACATGGTTCGCTCGCTTCTCTGGATGGAGAAAACCGGCGGTGAACCGGCTCTCGTCGCAATCGACCATGATTCGGGCCAATTCGTTTTCCTGGATGTTTCAGCTGAAAGCCCGTCGGGGCTGCGAAGCCTCTGCTACGACCGCGAATCGATGATGAAGCGATTGAGGAAAGGCGTGCGTCCGAAGGGAAACGTGCTGGACATGGCTGCGAAAATGGGGGTTGAAGTTTTGACGGAAGAACAATATCGCTGGCTTCAGTCCATTCATCCCGTAGACACAAAGACATCCAGCTGGCTTCTCACACCCGAAAAGATAAGAAAACTCGGCGGTGCCATCTTTGGTGAAAGACGCTACGACACGGTCTTCATATCAGCCAACAGCGCACATTCCTTCTATAGCAGCCGTGGATTCCGAGCCTTGGTCAAGGTTTGACTATGATGTGATGATTTCTTTTTCGGCTGGAAGAAGTTTAGCCAGTGTTTCGATTTCCTGCTGTGTCAGAGGGCGGGTCGGCGCCAGCGGTTCACCCACGTCGAGGCCCCGCATCTTCAACACATACCTCGCCGCAGCGGTGTCGGGCCCTACCTTCTTCACAGCCTCCCTTACCTTATTGAAAACATTCTGCAGCCGCAGCGCTTCAGCGAAATCACCCCTCTTAACGCTTAGGTAAATTCCGCTGGCAACTTCCGGGTAAAGAGCCGCAACAGCGCTGACATGTCGTTCATAGCCGATCATGAAGCTGTAGGCCATGATATGGTCTCCGCCGGCCGCCATAAACCGTTCCCCGCCAAACTTGTGAAACAACTGCAACAACAAGTCTGGGTCGCCGCTGCTTTCCTTCAACCCGGGAGGCGGACTTACCTGTTCAAGGATTTTCACTAAAAAATCCATGGTGAGCGCATATCCCTGTCTTCCGGGGTTGTTGTACACGAGGACTGGAAGAGATGTGTTGTCGGATATTTTTTGGTAGAATTTGATGAGTGATTCGGTGTCGTATCGGTAGTAGAACGGCGCGACGGCTGATACGGCGTGGGCGCCTATTTTTTCCGCGTGTTTTGTCAGCCAAATGACCGTGTCGAGGTCGGCTGCACCTACGTGGATGATGACGAGGTTGTCTCGCCGCGCCGCCTCCACCGCGGCTTCGGCGACTTCAGCACGTTTTTCACGGCCCAGCTTCACTCCTTCGCCCATGGTTCCCAGAACAAACAGCCCATACACACCGCGTTTAGATAGGAAATCAACTGTTTCAGCCATCTTTTCCCGCACATTCACCGAAGGAGTGACGACAGCGGCAATCACACCTTTAAAACTTGACAACTCCATGGCCGGCGAAAACAGCGGCGAACCGATGTTTAAGTGTTTGCGAACACGCATCCATACTTCGTGAAGTTATCATCCATTCTTCCTTGATCATGCATGTTGTGTTTGTTTGTTTCAAGGCTTTATTTTCTGGGTTTGTTTGTTTTCTTGGCATGGGATTTGATGTTTTGGCTGCTGTGGCTGAAGAGGTGCGGCGTTGTAGTTTGTGTCCGCTTCATCGAAGCCGGTTGAACGCCGTGCCCGGTGAAGGAAGACACGATGCGGAGATTATGTTTATCGGTGAAGGCCCTGGTGAAGATGAGGATTTGCAGGGCCGTCCTTTTGTAGGTCGTTCGGGCAAGCTGTTGACCGAGGCCTTAGAAGCTGCAGGGCTAAGGCGTGAAGACGTGTTTATCACGAACGTGGTGAAATGCAGGCCACCTAACAACCGTGAACCAACCCCCGAAGAAAGAACCATCTGCACCAGACAATACCTCTTCAGGCAGATTGACGCAGTCAACCCCAGGTTAATTGTTCTGCTCGGTTCAGTCGCCGTCCAAACCCTACTCAACATTTCATCGGTTACAGCTGTGAGAGGCAAGGCTTTCGAAAAACATGGACGAAGGTTTTTCGTTACGTTTCATCCGGCCGCCGCTTTGTACAACCCGGCCAACCGTGACATTTTTTTCCAAGACATTCGTTCGGCGAAAGAGTTGGCTGATAGTTTGAAGTCGTTTCCGCGGCAGAGCCGTCTTCTTTAACCATGGATGAATCATGAGGCTGGGTAGAGAATTCTACGACTGCGACACGGTTGAATTGGCGATTAAGCTTCTTGGGAAAGTGTTGGTGCTGGCGCATGGCGACGTGATAAAAAGATGTAGAATCGTCGAAACCGAGGCCTACGTCAAGAACGACAAGGCTAACCATGCGTACAGGGGAATGACGAAGAGAAACCGCAGCATGTTCGGGCCTCCCGGAACCCTGTACGTTTACACGGTGCATAATCATCAATGCATGAATGTCGTGCGTGGAGGCGGTGAAGCCGTTCTCATCAGAGCCGCGGAGCCTCTGGAAAACATAGCTGGAAGGCTTGACGGCCCTGGAAGACTGTGTAAAACTCTAGGAGTGCACCGTGGGTTCGATGGTTTGGACCTATGCACCTCCGACAGAATCTGGCTTGAAGATGATGGATTCAGGGTTGAACGCATCGCTGTGACGAGGAGAATAGGCGTCACCCAAGATACACGAAGATTGCTGCGGTTCTTCGTGGTTGGAAGTAGATGGGTTTCCCGCAAAACGAATCCACCCGTAATGAAAATTCTACGACCTCTGAGCTAATGCATCATCGGTGGAATTGTTATCGTTCATCTGATTTAGTCTTTCAGTGGAAATTCCAGTGTTTCCGCTGAAAATTAGGTAAAAGATTTATGAAAAAAAATTTTTGTTTTTCGAGCATGGGGAGGGGGGAACCAGCATTAGTATTATTCATCTCTATGTTTCTGCTGATCGCGGTTAATTCCGCTGGAACCTACGGGTTGCTTCGCACTTTCGGTTCGCAGGTTGGTGATTCGGGGGTCACGCATTCATCGGCTTATGACATCGAAGTAGACAGAGAGGGAATTTACATCAGCGGTTTAAGCTATTCTGAAGGAAGACAAAATTTCCCTCTTCTTGTGATTCTCAACAGAGATCACACACACACATCGATGTAGCACGAGTCTCGTGTTCGAAGTAGATAGTCAACCTCTTACCGGTGTGGCTACTTCGGTGAAGGCGAATTTGTCGCATGTTTTCGTCGCGGGAATAATAGGTGGGGGAACTGGACCGGGGGGGAGGTGGAAAACCTGTCAGTATGGTCAGGTTTGAACTGTTCGTAGCTGTTTTTGATAAAAACTGCAATTTGGATAAACATTACACATACTTCTTAGCTGACAGCGATTTAGCTATTCAGATCCCATTGTTCTATGGTGAGGGCGTGGACTTGGTTCTGGACGAGACCGGGGTTTACATTGTAACTGGTCTAACAATTCTGCTAACCCGCACACCCGGGTTCCTTCTACTACATCTGGACCATTCACTTAAATATGTAAAACACACCTATTTGTTTGTTGAAGATGCGGCCTCGAGTTTCGCCACCTCGATAGCGATTTACGGTGATTACCTGTATGTAGCGGGCGGGTTAGGTTTTGTCCGTGACATCGCTAGATTCGAAAGTAACGGTCTTTTCTTACTTAAGCTAAACAAGACAGATTTCTCGTATCTCAACTCGACGCATCTGAATAGCGGAGACTCGATGGTGTTCTTTTCAGGTATGGAAGCTGTCGTCGACGACGCTGGAGATGTTTACTTTGCCTATAACCGGCAAAACTATGGTTCCACCACTGGGGTTTCGGTCGTGAAGCTGGACCAATCGATGAACGTTCTCTGGACCAACGACTACAACCTAAATTATTCTTATTCCGACGCATCCATGTCAAATACACCGCCAACTAATACGGTGTCGAAGTTTGTTTATGGTCTTTCGGCTGCTGTGTCAGATTCGTTGTTGTATATTGGTGGTTTCGTGTCGGAGAGCCCGCTGACGGGCAAGGGTGATTTATTGAACGGTGTGTTGCTAGCCGTGGATAAATCGGATGGCGAAGCATTGTTTGCGTTCCGGATTAGAGATGTTGAAGGTGAAACATTTTATTCGCTTGTTTACAGTGTCGACAGCTTTGGTTCATGCGTTTATCTCGCAGGAGTCTCCGACAGTTATCGCCTCGAATACATTTACATGAACAACTACAACACACTGTCATCGACTGAGGTTGAACGTGGCCAAAAGCCGAATTATAACTACATGGATCAACAAACGAGCTACACAGTTCATAGTAGGCCATTTACTCCTATATTTGACACCAATTTGGGCTATGGCAGGTATGGAGTTTACGGTGTTTTCTGTCCAGGCGACCTTCTGCGATCTACGTTCACAACAGTTACCTCGACGCGTACCGAGACCACGACAACCACTTCAACTCATGTAGACACTATCATAACTACGCAGACATTGGTGACAATCAGAACCTCGACTCGGCTGACGACCACAACCATAACCAGTTATTCGACAGTGACCATGCGAAGAGTTGTCGAGGAATACAACGTCATCTACGCAACGTCATATCTTACCCGGGAAGTGTTTACGACATCAACCGCGGTAGTCAGCGAAACGCAAACCGTGAAAACTACTGTGGCAGATACCGTGACATATACTTTGATTGATTTCACCCGCGGCGCGCCTGAAACCTATGGCCGAGGAGATGTAGCTAACGTGGTTACCACGACGATGATCACTACTTTGGTTAGGGACAACATCGTCGTGACGACGACAACAGCTGTTTCCATTAAAGAGACTGGGCTTTCGCCATGGTTTTACCTGCCGTTTTTCCTACTGCCTATTCCGTTTGCTGCCCTGCTTGTTCAAGGACGGCGGCACGTAATGGTCATCCGCAGACATAGTGAACCACCCGCTGGATGGACAAGCGAGAAAACACCCTTAGTGGATGACACATACCTGAAACCGAGCATCGTCAGCATCAAGAAAGGAGGAACAGTTGTTTTCATAAACGAAGACAACGTTCCGCATATCGTTTTCTGCTATGAAGGGCCTGAAAAACATCTGTTCACTTCGCCGCCGATCAAGCCGGGGAAGAAATGGAAGCATAAGTTCATCGAACCGGGCATTTATTACATCAGTAGCTTGGAGAAGCCTTACATAGGCGGTGTTATCAGGGTGGCGGGTTAGCGTTTATCGTGACGCGGCTGCTGCGTGTGCTGTTAATCCTTCGGCCCTGGCGAGTATGCATGCGTGTTTGCCGAGTCGTTTCGCCGCACCTTTCATCACGCGGATCTCAGTGATGACTTTGACATAGTCTATGATGGAGAGCCCTCCTCTGGTTTGTGCTTGTCCGGATGTTGGGAGAACGTGGTTGACTCCGATGATGTAGTCGCAGAGCGCGGGCGACGTGTGTTTGCCGGCTGATATGAGTCCTGCGTTCGTTATGTATGGAGCTATTTTTTCGCTTTTTGATGATAGGTAGAGGTGTTCGGGTGCGATTGCCTGTATTAGGTTGATGATTGTTTTGACGCTGTCGCATACAACGGCGTAGCCGTTCTTCTCAAGGGATTGCTCAACTATTTCGCGGCGTTCGAGCCTCGCCGCTATCAGTTTTATGAATTTCAACACTTCGTTGACGAGTTCGTCGGAGGTTGTGACCAGTCCCACCAACGTGTCTTCGCTGTGCTCCGCTTGTGCACATATTTCGACCGCGATGTCTTCCGCGTCTTTGACGTCGTCGCCGAAAACAACAAGCTCTGTGGGGCCCGCCAACATGTCAACCGCGACGTCACAGCTGACAAGTTTCTTCGCGGCGGTCACGTAGGGCCCTCCCGGTCCGACGATTTTCGAGACCTGTTTGATTGTTTCCGTTCCATATGCGAGGGCGGCTATGGCGTGAGGCCCGCCCACCGCGTAGACTTCGTCCGCCCCCGCGATGTAGAGAGCCGCCATCACCACGTCCTGTATCTTTCCTTCACGGTTCGGCGGAGTGCAGACGACTACACGTGGCACTTTCGCGACTTTTGCAGGAACAACGGTCATCAGGGCGGTGCTTGGATAGGCCGCGGCCCCACCCGGCACGTAACATCCCACGGACGGAAGTGGAGCGGTTCTCTGAAGGACTAATACTCCTTCGTCCATTCTTTTCCTGAAAGAAAGCCGGTTCAGCTGTGTTTTGCAGAGCTTGGCGATGTTTTCCGCTGCTTTTCGAAGAGCTTGCCGGGTTTTTTCGTCGACGCGGCTGTATGCTTCGGCGAGTTTTTCCCGGGGCACGCGGATGTTGTTCACAGATATGTTGGGTGAATCGTATCGTTTGACGTATTCAAACAGAGCTGTGTCTTTTCTTGTTCTGACATCTTCGACGATGGGTTTCACGATTTCAACATAGGTTTCTACTTGTTTTCGGGCTGAAGATATTTCGGCGGCGACGGTTTCGACGTTGTTTTTATCGGCTCTGAAAAACCTCAACCTCTTACACAGCAGTGGCTTGCTGGTTTTATGTAAATGTTTATCTAACGGGTTTGTTCTCTGGGTTGCGAATGGTTTCTGCGAAAATTGTTCTTAAAAAGAGAACAAACTATTTGTAAAGAGGAAGAACTATTTGGCGTGAATAGTTCTTCCAACTATTGCGCCAAACCATAAATGTCTAATCCGTATTCAGGGTAATGTCATCTAAATAGGAATGAAGGAAAAAATAGGGGAGGTTTGGCTGGAGGCCAACCAGCAGAACAACATTTAAGACGACCCTTGGGAAAGGCCGACCAATCCTCATGGGACCGTATTCTATATGATACGGCTAATTAGGCTTGAGCCGGCCTTTCCAGAGGGGTTTTTCCCTGCTGTTCAGGCCGGCGCCTCCAGCCTTTCCCGGGTCTCCTTAACAGTCTTCCAGATTCTCCGTAGGAGCTGCTCTTCGTCTCTTGCTCTGTGGATTGTATTGTGTAGGGTTGCTGAAGTTAGACGTACTAGGGCAACTCTCGCTGTTTTGCTGTAGAATTTGTTGACTCCTTTCCTTCCTTGGAACAGTCCGAAGAATTCTCTGAGACGTCTGTACGACGTGCTTCTCTCGACGTATGATATTATTTCAGCCAAGGCCTCCCTTGCAAATAGATGGTTGTCTCCAGTTATTCCAAGCTCCTCAGCTACTTTGTTGAATAGTGGATATCTTCTCGCCGCCTCAGCTACTATCAACGAAGCCAGCTCTCTCATAGACCCTTCAGCAGCCTTGGCGGACTCCATCAGAATCATCTTCTCAACATCTTGCAGGGCTTTCGCCCTGTTCAAAATGCTTGCATGTATTCTTAGCAAGCTTCTGTAAGCAGTTGTAAGACGACGCATAACCAAGTAGTCCTCGGTAACCTCTCTAAACCATCTAGTCTCTAAGGCCATCATCGTCCTAACGTCATTCCTAGAAGTCTTTGAAAGGCCAAGCTCCTCACGTTTCCTAGCCATCAACATGAGTCTTCTTAAGTAGAAGACCCTAACGCCACGTCGTAGAACCTCAATGAACTCATCGGTAAGCTCTACTGGAATAACGTCCACGTAGAGCTCATCTCCTGCTTCGGCTGGAATCTCTGAAACCCTCGAAACCCTGTAGAATTCTTCTCCGTCGACGCTATAGGTGTGAAGGCTTTCTTCGTTC
>JAWBKB010000030.1:0-9519 GCA_038831915.1 Candidatus Caldarchaeum sp. | reverse complement strand
TTCTACAACAACATAAACTCAAAGACTGTCAAGAGTGTTGAGGAGATAGCAGCAGCAATAGCCCTAATACACAACACACTCATAAAAACCAAGACAGAAGGAGGCGTATTACTTGGTTGACAGTACCATTTTGATGATTTAGAACATATAATTATTGATAACGGGTCGGAAGATGGGACTGTTGAGATGGTGGATAAGCTATCCAGCGAGTATGGACATATAAAGTTGCTGACTGAGCCTGTTCGAAATTATGCCAGAGCGTTTAATACTGGTCTGAACGCTGCGACAGGAGAAATCATAATTTATTTGGCCGATGATGACTTGCTACCACCGCACGCAGTACACTGCATTCATACAGTACATGAACTCGACAAACCTGACATAATAGCGGGAGGTGCCACAGTATTAAAGGAGGCTGCCGGAACATGGGTTCCGGTCAAGGAAGTTTATCCTAAATGTAGTCTATACCATTTGCTTTTCCACACACCTTATGAACCTTCTAAAATAGTCCGTAGAACGATGATTGAGAGGGTTGGTTATTGGAATGATGAATATGGGTTTGCGGCACACCGCGAATGGCTGATCCGATTGGTCGTCTCAGGAGCTAAAGTGAAACACATTAACAAGGTAATTTACCTGCTTAGGGCGCATAAAGGCTCAGCCACACTTAAGCAAGACCAGTTTAAGGCGTTAGGGTGGATACCGGCTCACCTGAAAATAGCTAGAAAATACTTGACAACAATTAGGGATGAGGAGGCAAAAAAGTTGTTCAAGGAGTGGTCTAACAGGCAAGCAATTTTTGGAGCCAAGTTGGCAGTCAAAAAAAATCAACTAAGAAAAGCTTTATCAATACTATGTGCAGGTCTAGTTAACGACCCTACAATGCCAATCTACTGGTGGCATAATTTTATTCTTCGACGCATCATTAGAAGTTCCGCGTCGGAATAACAAAGAATAGGAGCTCCATTTATATGGAGGCTATTTCGTATGCTCATAGCCAGCCGCA
The DNA here is from genome assembly GCA_038831915.1 of Candidatus Caldarchaeum sp. Classification (GTDB taxonomy): domain Archaea; phylum Thermoproteota; class Nitrososphaeria_A; order Caldarchaeales; family Caldarchaeaceae; genus Caldarchaeum. The sequence continues at coordinate 8,513 of JAWBKB010000030.1, read as the reverse complement.
TCCCGCAGCACCCTCACGTATTCTGCCACCATTCTCTCCCAGTCGAACCTTGCAGCATATTCCACTCCTTTCAAGGCAAGCCTCTCGCATAGCGGCCGGTCGTCAAGCAGCTTGACGACAGCTTCCGCCATGGCCTTCGGCTCCACTGGCGTTACAATTCCCGCTCCTGATTCCTTGATGGGAAATGATTCGTCGACGTCTGTTGCGACAACAGGCCTCCCCGCAGCCATATACTCCAAAAGCTTGAAAGAGAGCCTTCCGCCAAGTGATTCATCTTGTGGCAGGATGCATACGCGCGCTTTCTGAAGCCATGATGGTAGTTGGTCGTGGGGTATGAAGCCCGGCATCTCAACCCTCTTGGCGCCGGCATACTCTATTAAACATCGCCTAACAGCTGGTGGAATATCACCTATCAACAGGAAATATACATCATTTCTCATCTGGCTGAGCGTCCTCACAAACTCCAACAACAGCCTAGACCGGTGGGGTTGAAACGTGCCATAGTAAAGGACAACTGGCACATCTGGCAGAGACGTAGGCCTAAACAGCTTTGTATCAACGCCGTATGGAATCACCTCAATCTTTTCCCCTTCTAATCCGAGTTTCATCAACTTCCGTCGAATAATCTCAGTAGTAACAACTATCTTAGCAACTCTTCTATTTCTCAAAACCCTGTATTCATTAAACCTCGAAAAATACGTTTTTCTAGCTGTCGTCTGCTGGGGCAAAACCAGAACAGAATCCTCGGCATCCACCACCACAGGTCTTCGGAATAAAAGCGGATGCATAGGTGCAGCGGTGTCAAAAAGCCAGACAACGTCATGCTCCACAGCATTAATCCAAAGCTGGCTCAGATAAGGCCCAACCCTGTATCCCACTCGTCTCGGGAGAGTGAAGGGCAAAACATGACGGACATAGACAGGTGTCGTAGAAGTTGCAGCAGAACCTTTTAATCTCGACCCAGCAAAACAGTAAACCACAAACCTTTTAGAAAACCCGTGTAGAAGCTTAAGATAGCGGAAGTTATAGAACGGATACGCCGAAACAGCCGTAGCGAGCCGAAGCGTCATGAAACAGCCCAAAAGCCCCTACTTTTTCTAGTATATCATCGTTTCCCACAAGCTATTTTCAGAGGCTTGCCTGCGATGGATGCCAACAAATGTCCACCCCATCCAAACCTACACCCAACATCCAGCACACGGTTCAGACCTCCGCCCAACTCGCTCACAAACATCCTGAACCTGCCTGCCACCAAACCCTCAAGAACACCCATACACGACCACAGACGGACTAAGCCATTATTAAACCAATCCAGCCAAGAGCAGAACACAGCTTTTTAGATACCTTTGACGGAAAAGAGGCCGAGTCTTGTCGGGAAGCATCAGGGTACGGTTCAGCGGCATCCTCCTGTTCGTCGGCAACCTCGTCACCCTTCTCACAGGGCTAATCTTCAACGTATTGATAGCCCGCAACCTCCAGCCAGCCGTCCTCGGCACATGGTTCTTCATAGGAAGCGTAATCCCATACTTCCAAATACTTGAAAAAGCCATTCCCTACTGGGCTAGCCGAGAAATCCCGAGAGGCCGTCAGGTGGGAAGAACAACGCTCCTCTTCAACCTACTGCTCTCAATCCCCATCACAATAATCTTCGTACTCCTGTCAAACAGCCTCTCAACAGCAATAAAAGCAGAACCGAGAGTCTTCATGCTATCGTCCCTACTCATACCAACATACTACACCTCAGCCGCTCTAACGTCAGTCACCTACTCCACCGCACCCCACAAACTCGGGTTAAGAACAGTCATAATAGACGGTGTGAAAATACCTCTAGCTCTAGCGCTGCTTCCACTAGGTCTCGAAGGCGTCATAACAGCGGTAATCATCGGAAACATAGCATACACAACATACCTTTACAAAATCTCCCAGCAACACCTGAGAGACAGCCTCAACACAGGATGGTTGAGAGAAAAGTTGAAAAACATCTGGCTGCCTCTTCATGAAAGCTTTCTCGGATCCCTCTCCAGCGCAACCGACGCCTTGATAGTAGGCCTACTCCTCACTACCGCCGAGCTCTCAAACTACGGCATTGCACTGGCAATCGCAAGCGTCATGGGAACGGCGAAAGGGCTCACCGGCGCCATTTACCCAAAACTTCTCAAATCTGGTGAAGCGACGGAGCGGGAGCTTAAATCTCTTTTCAAATTCCAGCACATCTTCATCACGCCTATGGTCGCAGGGGGCATAGCTCTTGCACCACGCATCGTCGAAATATTCGGCACGAGATATCTCCCCGCAGCACCTCTCCTGCCCCTATTACTTTTCGCCCCAGCAATAGGCATGCTATCGCTCACCATGAAATCTGTCATAACAGGGCTGGAAAAAGCCGACAAAACATCACCGACCACGAGCTTGCACATGACTACCCTGTTCACGACACAGCTACCGGCTTACATCTACTTCGCAATCCTCATCACAGTCACTTTGGCGACCATTGATAGGCTCGGAGCCTTCGGAGCAGCCGTAGCAAGGCTGACAGCATCAATAATGGCGTTCATACCGATCTGCCAGATGTATTCGAAGGTCGCTCCGTTGCGGACGGCTTTTCACGGTCTCGAAAAAACCATCCCTGCCTCACTCATCATGGTCGCTTTCTTAATCTTGATAAACCCTGTCGGAAGTGTGCAGACACTTGCTTCGATAGGTTTTGGAGCCGGTGTCTACTTCGGAACGCTTCTCGTCATCGACAAAGATTCGAGACAGCTCGCGAAAAAAGCATATGATGAAGCGAAGAGGCTCATCATAACGCAGTCCGAATAACACCGCTACTTTCGCAAAGCTTTTGCCCATCCCTTTTTCCTCTCAAACTTTCGCGATTTGTTTGCATCTATTCAGTCGAGAAAAATAGTTGACAAGGTCGATGATTGGCTGTGTGACTCCAGCTGATTGAAACCGGATTATGACGCTTAATTTTAATGCGATGAAGTTTTCGGCCGAATTGGTTTTTCATGTTTTTTAGCTGCGCATTTTTTATTGCGGCCGGATGATCATTGTCACAGGTGCTTTCGGTTTTATAGGCAGTCATTTGGTTGAGCGCTTAGTTCAGTGGGGGGAGGATGTTGTTGCCGTCGGCGTAGCTCCACCACAAGAGGACAACAGACATGTCCTCACGAAAATCGCCGGCAGCGGAAAACTCGAAATCAGATATCAGGATGTTGCAAAAATCGATGACATGAAAGAACTGTTTACCAAATATCAACCATCCATAGTCTACCATTTAGCTGCTATAGCTTCGCATAGGCTCAGCAAGCAGGAGCCGTACAAATATCTGCACAACAACTACAACACGGTTTTGTCGGTGTTGGAAGCCGCGCGGACAGCTGAGCCCTCTCCAAAAATTGTTTTCAGCTCGAGCAGCAGCGTTTACGGCGACAACATTCCACCTTTGAAGGAAAATATGCAGCCTCACCCCAAAGGTCCATATGCTTTGAGCAAGCTTCTCGGCGAAGAACTTTGTAAACATTACACCACAGAATATGGTCTCAACTGCATAATCGTCAGATACTTCAACGTAGTCGGGGAAAGATGCAGGGGGAACATAGTTTTCCGAATTTTCGCCGAGAGAATATTGCGCGGCGAGCCTTTGGAGGTTGGTGGACGACGTGTCGATGGTGTTTTCAGACCGGCTATGCGGGATTTCACCTATGTAGCGGATGCCGTGGAAGGAACAATATTTGCAGGAGAAAAAGCAAAAGGGTTTGAAATTTTCAACATCGGTTTCGGCAGGCCGGTGAGTGTCATGAAGGTTGCGGAGTTGATGCTCAAAGAATTCGGAAAAAGTTTACCTGTAGTCGAAAAAGAGCTTTTGCCACATGAAACGCTGGTCAGCTATTCGGATAACACGAAAGCAAGGGAAAGGCTTGGCTGGGCACCGAAAATAGACATTGTTGAAATGGTTCAGCGATTCGTCAAATGGTTTAAGACTTAAACCTTTACTGCTTAACAGCCTCGACGTACAGTTTTATCATTTTCGAAGCAACAGCCGTTGGAGAAAAGTTTTCGAATATCCTTTTCCGTGCGTTCTCACCCATTCCCCTCCGAAGGTTTTCGTCGCTGAGAAGAATGTGTATCTTCTTAGCAAGCATTTCCACGTTTTCGCGCTCAAACAAGAACCCCGTCACTCCGTCAACTATTATCTCTTTCAGTCCGCCTACCGCTGAAGCTACGACTGGCTTTCCCGCCGCACCAGCCTCTGCAGCCGTCATGCCAAACGGCTCATATCTCGACGGTACAAGAACTACTTCGGCCTGGTTTATGTATCGTTCTACGTCGGTTCGATGGCCGACAAATTCCACTGAATCCTCCACGTTTATCTCTTCAGCTAATTTTCGCAGATGGGGCAATTCTGGGCCGTTTCCAACGACAACCAGACGAGTTGTTTGTGCGTGCTTTCGGCGGAGAATGAACAATGCTTTGACCGCGGTGTCTACTCCCTTGACTTTGTGAAGCCGTCCGATATACAACAGCGAACCATTACCTCGAACAAAGCCACTCGCAAACCTTTCCACGTCAACCGGATTATGAATCGAAACGACTTTGCTCCGAACGTTGTAAGATTTTTCAACGATTTTTTTCAACCATTCAGAGCAAGCAGTAACAACGTCAGCTTTTTTTAGGCTGAATAGCCATCCAAACATACCTAAAATCCTCGCGTCGAATTTCTCGTCAGCCAGTTCGAAAGGCGGAAACCCCTCGAGCGTCAAAATTTTCTTCGGCGAAACCATGTTTGCAAACGGCCACATCAGAAAGAATACTTTCGGGGTGCTGAAATGCGCGATATCATGTTTACCTGACAAGCTGAGTTTAAGGCCCAGTAATAGCCAGTAAAGCGGGCTGGGTAAACGGTCGATGTTCAAGACTTTGCATGAGACCCCCTTCTGCACGAGTTTTCGGAATGCGGGATATTCGAGCGCATTCGACGACGTTAGGACTGTGATTTTCACTTTATTTTGTGATTTTTCCACGACACCTAGCAGTAAATGAATGAGGGCGAGCGAGGCCCCTGTCAAACCTGCCTTCGCCGGAATGACGGTTATTACACTGACCACAGCTGCCATGAGAATTCGAAACCAGAAAATAAAGTTGCCAAAGACCCTATTTCGTCTTCACTCTTTTGCTCTCCTTCCAAAGATATTGGAAATAGGTTTTGGCGAATTTCGCGAGGCCCGCGTGGTCCGACCATATTGCGAGGACGGGGCCTTTGTCTTCGGCGAAGACGATGACAACTTCGCGGTTGTCGCAAATGATTCCGCCGCCGAACATCTGACCTCGGGTTCTCACCTCGGCTATTTCCGAAAACTTCTTGATTATCTGGTTCGGCAGCGAATTCGAAAGCATCAACTGCACTTTTGCATCCTTCGCCCTAGCCGATAGAATCAACGCGTAAAGCACATCGGCGAACTCCTTGGTGAAGGTCGGCACCGCAATTAGCAATTCTTTTTCGCATCTCGAAACAGCTTCTCGAATTTTCTCCGCGACGCTTTTCTCTCCTCGAAGTATCCAGATGTCGGGCCTTTCCCGCCCTCCTTTTTCCTCAAAAATCAGCGTCAACTCTCTTATCGCGATTTCCGATTTTTGATGCAGTTCTCTTTCAAGAGACTGGACGAGCGATTCAACAGCGGCGGCTGGCGATTTTGGAAAATACTTTGCAGGCCTTCCTTGTTGCGTTTCGACGAATCCCTTCTCGACAAGTGAACCGAGAACTTCGTAGATTTTTGAGTAGGGGATGAGCTTTGTTTCGCTGAGTTCGCTCGCGGTCATGGGCCCGTGCTCGACAAGCGCCAAATACGCTCTAACTTCGTATTCGGTGAGACCGAGCTCGAGCAAGGCACGGCGGACTTTATCGCTGACAATCGTCTGCGGCTCCTCAGACATATCGCGATTCAACTCTGAGATATCGGGCCACTGCTTTGGCCAGAGGATAGCCGATGACCAAAACAGCTACGACCGAACCGAGGAAAAGACCCAGCCACGCATAAACCACCGGATGCGTTCTCAAGCCGATGACGGCGAAAGATTCCGCGATGGCTGCCATCTCCTCAGGCGGAAGCAGGACATACAGGTAAGTGCCGACGATGAAAGTGATGATGAGGACTTGGACGAAGGCCGCGAAAAACCAGGTTCCTGTGAACGCGAAGTTGCGGGCCATTTTCCACGCGAGATAAGTCGCGATTAGATTGGTTAATGTGCCGCCGAGTAGGTCGACGATTCCGAACGGGCTGAACATATTGGCGATGAAGGTTCCCACCGTGATGCCGAAAACAGCGGGCAGCCCGAAAACCATAGCCATCGGAAGAAGGGCGTCAGATATCCTGACCTGTATTATTACGAAGCTGATGCCCGGCAACGCTATGACGCCAGCTGCGTAAAGGCCGGCGAAAACAACCGCCGCCGACAAATCCCTCGCTCTCATGATGTCTAAAAACCATGGCGTTGGAATTAAAGGTATTCTAACCTTATAACGTGTAGAAACTATGCTATTCTTGGCCTTATCTTGTCTCCTGCGGTTTTGATAGCATCGTTTATCCTGTCTTTTTCTATCCGGTATGGCTCCAGAGCTATGTGATGGCATCCAGCCTCCATGAAAGAAGCTATTCTGTCTATGCATTCTTCCACATTACCGTAGATGATTGTAGGATCGGCTAGCGTGTCTGGAACTTTGCTGGCCAGCTCATCCCACAGCTGCGGCTCCAACATAAGCTGCTGCGTTCTCAGCCCAGGGTGTTCCGCCCCCTGTTCTGCAGCCCATTGTATGTCTGGATAGCATGCCAAGTAATGTTTCGCTGCACTCAAGATCCTGTTGTAGGCTTTGTCATCGGGCCCGAAGGGATAGTAGATGGCTGCTAGACATGGCTCAAAATCTTTCAAATCCCTGCCAAAATCTTTCATTAAAGCTTGAATCCGCTCCAGTGTTTTTCTGTAGGTTGCAGGCGTGTGAGATTCAGGTGTCCAGCCGTCAGCAACCTTCGCAGTGAGCTCAAGCATCTTGTGACCATAAGATGCAACATACACGGGGATCTTAGACGATGGCTTTAAGGGTACGCCGGCTTCTTCAAGCGTGAAATATCTGCCTTTAAAATAGGCGGGCTTTTTGGGTGTAGCTCCCCAAAGCATTTTTATCACGTTTATCCCCTCCTGCAGCTTTGACACCGGCTGCCTCACACTTGTTCCAGCCCCCGCACCAACACCAAGAACAACACGCCCAGGTGCTAGCCGGTTTAGGGAGGAGAAGGCGTGGGCTCTGACCATTGGGTAGCGTCTCAATACATCCGTAACCATGGGACCCGATGTAGAGTCTGCGCGTGCTTGCAGCGACAGCGGTGAGAGCGACATAAAGCGCCGCCGTCTCTGAGAAAGGAGCTTGATAGTCTGGGTACCAGACGCCGTCAAGCCCAACGGCTTCGCATAACCTCGCCTCATCCACCAAACCTTCTATAGGTGATGCAAGGCACCAGCTTATCTTCACGCCCAACCGCTGTCAACAATGGTTAGATTGTTTCTAAACTTTTACTATCCGATTTAACTCTAATCCATCTTTGTTTAGCATCATGAACGTCCCCAGATACAGGTAAAATTTCGCGTAACAGCCCATCAATTTTGAGGAGCTGCTAGTGTTGTTTATTCCAGAATTCCGGCTATGTCTGTTCGCCAATATGTAGGTCGTCTCAGCAGGTAAGCCTCCGGCGTCAATCTCCAACAAATGCGTTTCCCTTGCTTTCATAAGCTGTCTCTGACAGTCCCTGTCCTCTACTCCCTTCTCTAGCCAAGCCCTCCCTTTATTTTTCCGATTCGAATATGTTTTGAAGGGTTGGTGTTAGATGTGGGATGTAAGATTTTTCAGGCAACTGCCAACGCCATAACGCTTGAGGTTATAGATTTGACGCAATGGCTTCGATTGAAATCAGGTGTGATTTTCTTCGGGAGGTTGGCTGAGCGCTTCGTATGCGGAGGGTATGCGGCTTGCTAGCCTAGCTGAACGCATCTTAGCCGGTGTTTCAAGCTCTATTTCAGCAGTGATGAGCTGCTCCCCGTCCCCTGCTTCGGCCAAGGTCTCCACAATACCTACACCCACGGCTGTTTCTATCACCGTTATTATGGCTGACCGGCCGCCGTATCTGCGGGGGAGGGCTATGTTAACCCCTACAACGGGCAGCCTGTTCTCCAAGCATCTTGCTTCTAGGTATGTTCTCCACGGCCCACACCCCTCCGCAACTATCCTGGATGGGTTGAAGACTATTTCAGCACCTTTAAGGGCTAGGCTTCTCGCAGCCTCGGGAAAGACTATGTCATGGCAGACCAGTATCCCAGCCTTAACGCCGTTGATGTCGAAGAGGTGAAACCTCTTACCGCGTTTGAAGACCGTTCTCTCATGCCTGAAAAGATGCACCTTCTCCTGAACCCCGACAACTTCGCCGTTGGACGATATGACGGGAGCCACCACCCTAGGCCCTTCCAAC
>JAWBKB010000029.1:0-9747 GCA_038831915.1 Candidatus Caldarchaeum sp. | reverse complement strand
TAAAGCAAAAAACCTGACGCTGGCTACTTCAGACAAGGAGTTCAAAAAATTGGATGGCCTTGGCTTGGAAATAAGGTTGGAAAATGGATAACACAGCCGGCAGTGTGAGGGAAAAGCATCAATTTGTTTACGTATTAGCACACCGTGGTGCTACGCAATTGCTTCGTTGGTTTCAGCACCACCGTAGGTGGTGTTGATATCAGTTAAGCATCTACGAGCAAGACATCTTAGAATATTCTAAGAGAATTGCGCAGGCTAGAAGCACGTACGCCTATCCCTATCTGGTTGAGGGGAGAATGCTCCGCCCACCCCTTATTGAGAACAACACAATGATAACGATACCGGGAGCCAGATTTATCCCATACACCGGAGTCGACGTCCCACCATTCAAATGGCCTAGCGTCATGGCGTCGTCCTGGGCTGCACCCGACGGGAGCATAGGCATCGTGGTGACTAACATAGGGCCACGGATTACCGTACGCATATCTCTAGGGGAGCTCGCCGCCGGATGTGGTCATGACTGCATTGCTTACGTGGTGAGGAACGGTGAATTCTCACCCCCCATCTTTACACCAGGTGATAAGCTCGAGGTCGAATTGGATCAAAGGGATGTCTTCCTGGTCGTGGCTGACCCCATGGTCGCCACAGGCTCGACAATCCTCAAAGTATTAGCGGGAATCGAGAAACGAGGCACACCGAAAAGAATCATCTTAGCTACGATTATTTCAACGATGCAAGCAATAGACCGTGTAAGACCGCTACAGCAAAGTCGAGGTCTTCACCGTCGCTGTGGACTAAGAGTTGAACGAGCATGGATTCATCGTTCCAGGGCTCGGCGACGCGGGATAAAAGTCTTTCGGATAAAGCATATTCCGTGGCAGTTGCTTTCTGTTCTTCGGCGTTTAGATGGCTTTCGTCGCAGACCTTCTCGATTCATGGCTGCAGCAGTACGGGGAAAAATTAGCGCGGCTCGTCAACGATGGAGGCAATCCATTCCTGTCGGACCTGGTCAACTACTGTCGAAGCCTTTGGATTTCCACAGATTTCGGCGACGGTGAAAATTTCGACGAAGTCGCTGCCGTCGACGGCGGGTTGATGAGGTTTCGACTCGCCAACGGAGGCTCTCTAATTCTTGCCGCTGCATGCGGCTATGGGCCGGAAATAGAGGAAAGAGACTTCAAATGCGTCGTGGCTTACCCTCCCAGCGCCAGATACGCGAGCTTGTTGATGAAATCCCTCGAACTCAAAGTCGCGAGAAAAACGCTGAATCATTTATCGAGCGACGGGCTATTGCTCCTAGACGGCTCTCTCTATGGGTTGTTTTCAACTCTGCCGATCACGCCGGCAAACTCTCCATCTGATTATGGCGAACTATTGATCAACTTCTTTGAGGACCTCGCGGATTTTCTTGACGAAGCGATGAATTCCCAAGTGAAAGTTGCCTCCATTGCGAAAATAAGTTCATCTACTTCTCTCCGAGACTACATAATAACGCGTCAACACATGGAAGAAGTCAAGCAGCTAAAACAGTCGGGGCACGTCGAGCCCGAAGACATGCAGTCCATCGAAAACATCCTCTATACTGCCTTTAGAAACCCGGGGAAAGCCGTCAAAACAGTCGAAAACCTCAAAACAAAATACGGGCGAAAATTAGAAAATTTGGTTAAGATAATCAGGGAAACTTCTTTCAAAACACCTGACCTGCTTCTGCTGAAAAACTGCTGCACGGAAAATGGTTATAGTGCTCCCCTGCTTCTGGGCGCATCATCGCGGTTACGGGACATTCACCTGCTTGCGACGCGAGATCCCGACCAGTTCGCCGAAAACAGGCTTCGCCTACCATCGGACAAGTCACCGAAAATCCACCAAGTTTTCAACAGGCTTCAATCCCTTCGGGCGGTCGTCTCTTCATACGTGAAGTTTGACACCTCCGACTATCCTCTCAAAATCGACGTTCCAGCATTCACTCTGGATTCTTACGAAAGGTTTTTCGAAGTAGACGTTCCCGAACTTTTCAAAAAAAGAGACAAGTTTTTGAAAATAGTGTCCGCTTTGAAACAAATGTACGGAAGCAAGGAAGTCTACAATGTCTGGTTGTACGAAGCCGACCGCAGAGCTCGCCTCCGCAAAGCCGACGCCCCAATTCTACTAGAACTCGTCGACAAAGCAGTTGGGCCTGTGGAACTTTCGAGAAGACAGCTCCCGGAGCCGCCTGCCTGAAAATTTTTATTCAAGGCCGCACCCGAGCTAAGAGAGGGTTGTCGTCTTCCCCTGATAAGTTAGGAAGTCTGGAAGAGGTTGGAATAGTTGTCGGCGAAAGCAGTCCGTCTTCGTTTGTGTTCAGTGTTCATCCCCGTCTTTCTTCAAAAGTTCCTCGGTGGGAATACATCGTTGCGCCCCTCGAAGACGGGCTTGTCATAGCCCAAGTACGTGGAGTGGCTTCCTACAGCTCTCTTCTCCGAAAAGACGTAGACTACGAAGTTCTTACACGCTTAACTCAGAAACTCGTCGAAGAATGCAAACATTGGAGACACGCTCAGGTCATCGCCTACGTCGATGACTTGGACACTGTTCAGCAGTCAAGCTACACACGTGTCCGCCACTCGATCCCACCTGGGACGAAAGTTTACCTGGCTCCAGAGCGTTTGCTCAGCGAAATCTATTCAGGCAAAGGGAAAAGGCTTTCGGTTGGAAGCTTGACGACGAGACCCGACGTCGACATCGGCCTCTCGGTTTCAGGCTTCAGACGGCATCTCGCCATCATAGCTCAGACGGGCGCGGGCAAAAGCTACCTAGCCGGAGTTTTGATTGAGGAGCTTTTGGAAAAAGGCGGGACCATAATAGTTCTCGATCCTCACGCCGACTACGTCCGTTTATCGGCCGCGTCCGATGAATGGCCTCACACGCTGTCCAAAAGAGTTTACGTGTTTAGGCCTGCTGGGAGCAAGGTCCGATACCCCGATGTTAGGAATGTTAGGCCTTTGTCCATCAGCCTCCGCGATCTCAAGCTTCACGAACTCTTTTACATCACAGGAGTCGAAGAATCATACGTCAACATCCGAAAAGCAGTCACCAGAGTTTACAAGGAGCTAAAAGACAAAGGAGAATTTTCTTTCGCAGAATTAATCGAACGGATGCGAAACCTTTCATCAGACACGTCTGACGCCCCGAAGCAGCTGAAAGATTCAGCGGCTAAAGCAATAAACTATATGGAAAGACTTCAGGATTTAACGATTCTAGGTGACAAAAGCTTCGACGTAAGGGACTTTCTCAGGCCGAAAACTGTTTCAGTCATCGATTTGTCTGGGCTGAGCGACAGAGAATCAGACCTCATCGCCTATTTTGTTTTAAAGGAAGTTTTCAAGTTGAAAATGCTGCCGACAGAGCTGGGATACAAATATCCTGTTTTTGTGTTCATCGAAGAAGCCCATCGTTTTATTCCGCCGCCTGCGGTGGGCGACACCTATTCGGGAGATTTTATCAAGAAAATTGCGGCTGAAGGACGTAAGTTTGGAATATTTTTGACACTTGTCACCCAAAGGCCTTCCAAGGTTCATCCCGACGTTCTTAGCCAGTGCGGTAGCCAAATCATCATGCGGGTAACGAACCCCGTTGACCAGCGGGCGGTCTTTGAAGCGTCTGAAAGGCTGGGGCACGAGCTGCTGGAGGATTTGCCAAGCTTGGCGAGGGGAGAAGCCGTGGTGGTCGGCGAGGTCGTGAACATCCCAGCCATCATCAAAGTCCGGAAACGGAAAAGCTGGGAAGGAGGCGCGGACATCGATGTGGAACAACTACTCGACGAATCTCTTAAAGAATTTGCTGAAAACGAGAAAAACGAAATCGAGTGGCTTGTTTTCGAGCAAAAAAGTGAACCGCCTTGACTATTGTAGCACACATGGCTGACATTCATCTCGGCTACAGACAATACGGGTTGACTGAACGCGAACAAGACATCTACGAATCATTTGAAGAAACTATCGACAAAATCCTCGAAGAACACGCCAAAACAGTCGTCATATCCGGAGATTTGTTTCATTCGCCGAGACCGCCGATACGAGCACTGTACGTCGCGAAAAAATGTTTCGAAAAACTTTCGCATCATGGCGTCAAGGTCTTCTGTATACTCGGCGACCACGACATTCCAAGACGCATCGGCGAATGGAACCCTGTCGCTTTCTTCAAAGACTGGCTGCTAATCCACCTCAACGGGCAAGTCGTCGAGCTTGAGCAAGGCGGCGTGAAAACTGTTCTCGCAGGACTTGACAAACCGCCTTTGGTCGCGGTGGAAAGAACGCGGCAAACACTTGAAGAAATGAGCCGTAAAGCAGCGGGCCTTGTAGGCCGTAAAATTTTGATAACACACGTTCCTCTACGTGGGTCGGCCGATGACTTGTCGGTGGACAGTCTTCCGGCTGGTTTCGACTACTACGCTCTGGGCCACGAACACGTCAGAAAAATTATGAGAAAAGGCGGGGGAACAGCGGCCTACCCCGGCTCAGTCGAAATACTAAGCCGCGACGAAGTTGCTACATGGGTTAGAGACGGGAAAGGATTCTACCTCATCGACTTGACAAGCACGGAACTAGAGCCAACTCCGATAAACCTCGAACACGTCAGGCCTCAAGCCATCCACGAAATTCATCTTTCGCAGCCAATTACGGAAATAGTTGAATGGGTTTCCCGCCAGAACAAAAAACCAATCGTTCACCTAAACATAAAGGACAGCGCGGTCGATGCTAAGAAGCTGCGAGAGGTAATAGACGAGCTGCGAAGCCGAGGATGTCTCGATGTAAGGTATAGAAGAACTGTCGAAGAAACTGTTGCGTCTTTCGAACAGCTGTTGGTCCGTGGACAACCCGTGTTCGACATTGAAGCAGTCATCAAACAATCAATTTCGGAAGCACAGCTTTCCGAGCAGGAGGCCGAGCTAACCCTCATCCTGTACAAAATTTTTCACAACGAAGGTGAGCACGCACTTAGAGAATACATCCTGAAAAAAGCTGGGGAAAAATGATAATCCAGAAAGTCAGCTTGAGAAACTTCGTCTCCCACCAAGATGCTTCAGTGGATTTTCCGCTCGGCGTAACGGTGATCGTTGGGCAGAACGGGGCTGGGAAAACATCCATACTCGACGCAGTGACTTACTCGCTTTTCCGCGAACACGGTAGAGGAGTGGATGCTAATCTTATACGAAGAGGACAGGTATCCTCAAAAGTCTCCGTAGTCTTCTCAGTCCGAGGGAAAAACTACGAAGTAGAATGGACTCTTTCAGCCGGAAAGCCGAGCACAGGCAACCTACGAGACCTGAACAGCGGATATCCACTCGTCAAGCCCGGCTCCGGCGAGAAAACTATCATCCCGGAAATAGCGAAACTAGTCGGCGTCGACAGCAAAGTTTTCATGAACGCCATCTACGTCAAACAAGGTCAACTGGCGCAGCTCATCGAAGAACGTCCGGCTGAAAGAAAGAAAATCATCGGCCATCTTCTCGGAATCGATGAGCTGGAAAAACTCTGGGAAGCACTCAAAGAACCCATAAACACGCTGAGAACGCGGATAAACTACTGCGAAACCGAGCTGAAAAGAACCCTTACAGTGGAAAACTTGCTTTCCCAAAAACGACAAGAACTCGAGACGAAGAAAGAACAGCTATGGGAAATCGAGTTGCAAAGACAGGAGGTGGCGAAACAACTCTCGGCAGTGAGGCAGGAACTCGAAGTCCTCCGAGAACTGAAACGTACAGACGAAGAGCTGACGAGAAAGATCATTACCCTGACAGGACAGCTTCAGTCACTTAAAAAAGAATTTGAATCGATAAACGAGAAAATAGCGGACCTCGCAAAAGCATGTCAAGACATCGAATCGGTTGAAGCCGAATACCATGCCCACATCGCCCATCAATCGGAGTTGAAGGAATTGACCGGAGAGCTAAAGTCGGTCGAGGAGGAAATTGCAAGTAAAAAACCGTTTCTCACGGAGCTAGAGCAAAAGAAGCTCGAAAAACAGCATTTAGAAGGACTAATACACGTCTTCCTAGAAGATTTCCGCCGTAGAACCGGTGTTCAAGCCACGGTTGAGACCGTGGAGAATAAGTGGACGACATTGTTCGACAGGGTTAGGGCGGAGTTAGTGACGCGTCAGCAAAAATTGGACAAGCTTTCAGCCGGTAAAAACCGTTACACCGCCTTGTCCGCTGCTACCTTAACCAGCATACCGCTCGCATCCCTGCTGCTTGCGTTTCTTTTGCAGAACCCAGCACCTCTATTACTTAACATCGTTCCCATCGCCATTCAATATTGGTTAATCAGGCGGAGGAAAAAAATTGAACAACAACTTCAAGAAGTCAGCGTGGAAGCCGCCGAGCTTATGAACGTGTTGAGGGAGCTTGAGAGAATGAATCCGGCGGAATTGGGACAATACAAAGCCAAAATCGAAGCTGTCGACTCTCGTCTTCGCGAGTTGGCGGAGCGTGCAGGAAACATCCAAAAGCTAGAACAGAAAAGAGACGAAATCCAGAATAAAATCAGGGAAAAGAACCTCCTGCTCGAAGAACTGAAGCCGAAGCACGACCAATACATCAAAGCATCTGCGATCCTCGAAAAACACGGAATCGAGAACAAAGGCCAAGCAAAAAGCATCATACAGAAGATGAGTGAGCAAGCGGCTACGCTTGAAGCCGAAATCCAGAGAACAGGTGAAAAACTACGGCTTTTGGAGAAGGAGAAGCAAAAAACCGGATTCGACAATCGGAAACTCGAAGAAGGTGAGCAACTTTACGAAAAGCTGCGGGAACAAGAAAAAAAGGTTGAAGGAGCCTACGGAGCAACGATGGAGGCCGTGAAAAACCTAGAAGAAACAGTGAAAACCCTCGAAGAAGAGCTGGAAAAACTGCGTTCCCTACAGCGGGAATACGACAAGCTCAGCTACTACGTTTCATCTCTAGAACGCATACGTGATGTTTTCCATAAAGACGGACTGCTTCAGAAAATTATCCGAAAACAAGCCAGCGTATCCGTGGAACAGGTTGCACGCCTTTTTCTCCAACAGTTTGAACTGCGGTTCGACGACATCCGTCTCGACGAAGACTTCAACGTAACAGTTTACGGCCCCAACGGAGAACAATCATTAGACACCCTCAGCGGCGGAGAAAAAATCGTCGTCGCAATAGTGCTCAGGCTAGCCATAGCAGCATCTCTCGCAGGCGAAAAACTCGAATCAATAATTATGGACGAGCCGACCACACATCTCGACACAGAACGAAGAAGAGAACTGGTCAACGTCCTCAAAAACTTCGCCGGAGGAAAACGCATCATCCCACAGGTAATCGTCGTATCTCACGACCGGGAACTCATCGAAGCAGCCGACACAGTCTATGAAGTGTCTATATCCGAGAAAGGCTCCAGAATAACTGTGACCGAAGATACGGCCGCCCTCTAAAAACAGACAGCGATTAACGGGATAAACCATCCTGTCACATTGTTCGAAAACAAAGCTCTAGAAGCACCACGGTCAAAACGGAAAACATCGCGTTCAACTCATTCATTAGGGATTCTTCGACGCCGAAAACTATTGCGTGAGGAGAAGCGAGATGTTTGGTAACGGTTGCGGTACAAATGTATGGAATAATGTTGGTATGCAGCGGACCGCTTGGCTCAACAGCGACCGCTTTGCTGAATGCGGAGTCAGATTGGAAGGCAATCCGGTTTACATGGTAATGGCCTCCGATACCTTACAAGGTGTGACTGCCACCTCTACCGTAAGCGTAACCACGCTCCAAATTCACCTTGGCTTGTTGCGGAAGGAGCCGCCGCCCACGGACTGCAAGCACAGCTCACAGAGATTTACCTTCAAATCCCACACCCCCGCTCAGCCATACGCCTATGCTAACGGAGTCTTACGTTGACCCAGCTTCGCATACTAAGGCTTGCTTTGGAAATAAACGAATACATCAAGAAGACTCTTGGCCGACTATGGAATGGATTTTAAAAACTTTTCATCATCTTCATTACATAGATTCTATCTAAGACGAATTTGATTTCATAACACTCTCCTTAACTTTTCTATATACTCCTTATAGTTAACCATGTTCTTTATCACAATCTCTTGAATCTTTAGCCAGCAATGTTATAACTTCATCACCATACCTTCTTTTTTCCTCTGAATATCTAGGGCAGAGCCACATCGAGAACAAAACTTTGAGCTTGGTAAATTTCTCTTTCCACACCTAGTGCATGTCCATATTACACTCCCCTTTGACCAGCTAGTAAAGGGGCTAGTCGCGGTGAAGCTACCTAATGCTGAGGGATAGTAATTGACTTCAAGGATCTGCCTTCAGAATTTCCTCTATCCTCTCTAACGTTTCTGTCTCAGGATTTACGACGATGAATCCCTCACCTTCTGCTGCTTCATTTAACCGCACGTCAGAGCTGACCAAGATTAGCTTACTCTTTGGTATTTCAAGAAAAGTATGTAGCTTAATTAGAGTCGCAAGCTGCACAGAGTCATGAGAGCTCAAACCGTATTTTAATATATAGTCTAAACCCTCAGCATATAGATTGCCTTCGATAGGCTCGACCCTTAGATACGAGGTCTCGTGAAGGAAAGCTGAGAAAGCCGCCCAGAAGTCCGTCCAGCTAATCTCCTTTGATATCACTTTTCTTCTTAGGGCAGATGCGAACTCTGATATGGATAGCGCGGATATTACGCATCTTCCTTTTCTTGTAATGATTCCCTCAAATATTCTGTTCACTATCTCTGTACCTTTCTCCGCATGATACCTCTTCACTATGGCTGAGGTATCAAAGAAGAACCACAACATCTACTCAGCGTATCTCATCTTGATTATCTCTTCAGAAAGACTGCCCTTTATCTTGCTAAGGTCCCTTCTAACCTCTTCGGCGCTCTTGATCCTGCCAGCCTGTAAGTATTCGCCTAAAAGCTTGGTGAGCTTCCTTCTCATCGAAGGACTCCCGTACATCAGAGCACGGGCTAACTCAACCATCTCCTCCAATTCCTTTTGACTGTAGGCTACCTCTACCATCAGTCCACCTCAGTAAACCATGGACTCCTGTTCTTAAATATTTAAGCTTTCGTGCAAATTAAAAAGTGAGTCGATGAAACATTAAGGAAGCTTACGAATCTACCCACTACTTTAAGAACGTGATTCGAAGTCTGACGGGACTGTTAAGGCCATCCATGCCGTTATCCACTTCTCCGATACCTTCGGCCTGTGTGTTGGGAAACACGTGTTGAACTGTTTTATCATCCTCTTCAGCCCGCTGAACCATGGCTTTACCGTGTTCCTCTGCCGAACGTCTCTACCCTCCTCCTCAATCCCAGAACCTTCACAAGCCATCCATACCATGGAGCCCCATCCATGTAGACTGTAGGGTTATTAGCCCACCTATCCCTAACCACCTCAAGAAACCTTATGCACCCGGCTATACAGACCATACACAGGCCCTCCTGACGAGATATGGAACCAACCCCTGACAGGCTCAAGGCTTACCTGAACCCTAGCCCGCATAACATCCCCGCCACCCTCCTGAGCCCTTCGATGTACAGACTAACGCCGAGAGCCCTAAACCCACGGAAGCGTCCTAAGACGTGGAAAGACATTCCTATCACAGAAGACGGCCTAGGCCATAGACCTTAAGTTGACAGTCCCAAGCGGTAACAAAAATGGTTTGATTTAACAGAGCTGAACTGTAGTCATGAAACCTGAAAAGCATAGACATGCAGTCGAAT
>JAWBKB010000028.1:0-9920 GCA_038831915.1 Candidatus Caldarchaeum sp. | reverse complement strand
CACGACACTAACATTGTCCTTGTAGTAAATAGCCTTATATGGCCAATTTTCACAAAAACGTTTAAAAGCTCTTCCAGCCTTTAAATACCATAATACACCTTATTAAGAAAAACCAAAATATGCGGGGGGTGGGATTTGAACCCACGAACCCCTTCGGGACAGGAGCCTCAGTCCTGCGCCGTTGACCAGGCTTGGCGACCCCCGCAGTACCAACATTTTCGCAGGAAGGTATAAACCTTAGCGTTTTATTTGCGGCTGTTTTTATTATCAACATGTCGTTAAGCGTGGCATTAGAAATATTTGCTCGTGTGCTTTAATTGCTTTTCGCGAGACAATTGCCATGGTCTTACGGCTATCTCGATTACACTGATTTCAATTGTTGTTATCGGGGGAGAAGTGTGATTATTCTTTGGTCTTCGAGGAGGCGGAGAAGTTTGGCGGGAATGGCTGAAACGTCGACGCCGTAGACAGATGTCGCCTGTGATATGTTTTGTTCGCCTTCGTTCATAAGCCATTCTCTTTCAGTTCGTGATTTGTCGAAATAGCCATACCATTTGACAAGCGATATGTCATGTGTGCGGATGAGGTTGAGCAGTTCCTCTGGTGGTATGGGGTCTTTGAAGACGGTGTAAGCGACTACGGGGGTGTTGGGCGCTGTGCTCTGCCGTTGCTGAATCCACGCTGCCTCTGCACGATATTCTCTACCGTAGCCGATGCGGCCTTTCAACCCAGTGGCGTAAATCGTTCCGTCTGGGTCGACTTCGAGGATTAGCTCTGGTAAAGCGTTGGTCGGATAGGGCTGGAGAGCCGCGGGGCCTCTAATTGATACGCCGGTGTCGGCGTTGTAGATGCTGCCATGGCATGGGCACTGAAATTCCCGCTTCTCCGGAATGTAGTCGTATAGACACCAGAGATGGACGCAGACTTTGCTGAAAGCCCGCAAATCACCTGAGGGAAGATGGACAAGTATGTACTGCCTGAATGGGTCTGAATCCACCATGATGTCGCCTGTCGCCGGAAACGGGAAAGTCAGCTTTGAGTTGACCGGGAAATCTTTGAGGTTGATGATTCGCTGCCGTATCTGGCCCGCTCCGGCCTCAGGCCTGAAAAGATATCCTCCCCACGACAGAAATGGGGCGAGAGTAGCGAGAAGCGATGAGCCGAGAACTGCTTTCAGCAGTGTTCGCCGCCGTCCCGACATGAACCAATTTTTCGTTCACGATTTAATAGCTTTTATCCTAAGTTCGGAAACAGTTAATTGCTGGGTCTGTCTTGACGATGCCGTCGAAGAATTTGAAGACGGCCGCGAGCAATTTAAAAGAAGTCCCCGAAGCATTTTCGGTTTTTGATGAGGCACGAGCGGTTGGAGCAGTGGATGAGGGATTCACTGTTTATTCGCGAAGCCAGCGGGCGGCTGTGGCACGGCTTAAACCCGTCAAATCAGGAGGCCTATGGTTCTCAGTCATCATCTACCCACGTCAAAGCGCTACAACGTCTCCCTTACTGATGCTCACCACAAGCCTGTCAGTTATCGAGGGTATCGCGAAAACAACAGTGCTCCAGCCGCTTTTGCGATGGCCCAACGAAATATCTATTCACGGCAACGTCGTTTCATCTGTCGCAGTCGAGATGGAGGTTGTCAACGATGTTATCACCCAGGGGTTCGCCGGCTCAGGTATATACGTCAACACAGGCCCGGAGGAGTTTCGAGCCGAAAAGGAGGAAGG
Organism: Candidatus Caldarchaeum sp.; assembly: GCA_038831915.1. Lineage (GTDB taxonomy): Archaea > Thermoproteota > Nitrososphaeria_A > Caldarchaeales > Caldarchaeaceae > Caldarchaeum. Next base: position 8,193 of record JAWBKB010000028.1, on the reverse strand, counting down.
TCTTTCATCACTACTCGTCGAAACGGGCGGGACCGTCAACGAACTGGTTCTTCTCGAAAACATTCTTAACGCGTTCGAGAACAATTACCGGCTTTACAAAGAAGGATGGCGTACCGAGTTGCTGGACAAAATCCGCGACGTACTGGAATACGTGCGGACCGTAGTTTCGATTAATTTGGCTCACGGGACGCAGCTTATCGGGTTTCTCGAAGGACTGGACGACTTGGGCCGCATGGTTTTACGCGTCGAACAGGAACGGATTCCGCTCGCACCGGCTGACGTGGAATCGATTTCTCTATTTTAGAAATGTTTTTCAACCGCTAAGTTTAGTTGTCGGCATGTTGCAGCCTCAGCATTTGAAAACACGTGACATCGCTAAACGAGTGGTTGCCGCAGGAGACCCAGCCCGCGTCGTCCAGCTTTCGAAGATGCTTGACAACGCTCGCCTAGTCAACGAAAACCGCGGCTTCATAGCCTACACGGGAACTTTTCAGGGCGAACCTGTCACGGTGATTTGTCACGGTGTCGGAGGGGCTTCCTCAGCAATTGTTTTTGAGGAAGTTGCGATGCTTGGGGCGAAGCTGATTGTCAGGTTCGGCACATGTGGTGCATTCATAAAAGGAATGAAAAATGGCGAAGTCGTCATCCCGACAGGCGCGGCATACATAGGCGGAACTCTTCAGCAATACGTTCCTGACACGCATCTCACACCGGTTCCAAGCTACGATGTTCTCACAACTCTTGTCAACGAATTCAAATTCACCAACATGAAAACATACGTCGGACCTGTCTTTTCCAGCGACGCCTTCTATGCTGAAGACCCCGACTTCGTCGCGAAATGGAGCAAACGCGGATACATCGCGGTCGAAATGGAATGCGCAACCCTTTTCGGACTCGGAATGCTACGGGGCTTCAAAACTGGTTCTGCGTTGTTGATAAGCGACAACCTCGCGGAGATGACGCCTATGGTCGACGCCGAATACCTCAAGCCTTTCGTCGAAAAAGCTGGAAAAGCGGTATTGTCAGCTACGGTGAAGGTGACGCTCGACTAAACACGAGGTCATGTTTATTATTTCAGATAGCCTTCTCAACGAGGGTTAGTTGTTTCTGGGTTTAGTGTATTCGTTTTTAGCACGGCTTCCGCCTGAAACCGCTCACGAAATCGGGCTGCGTCTGCTCAAACATCTGCCAATTCAGCTAAAAGATTCAGATGAATGCTTCACCGTTGTAACAAGGTTCGGCCGTCTCAGAAACCCGATTGGCCTCGCCGCGGGGTTTGACAAAGACGGAACCTATCTCAAATCGTTTGAGAAGCTTGGTTTCGGATATTTGGTTGCTGGAACGGTGACGAGAAATTTCCGAAAAGGCTTTGACAAGCCGCGGCTGGTTCGACGCAGAAAAGACCATGCTTTGGTTAACGCAATGGGTTTCCCAAACCCGGGCCTCGAACGTTTCCTCGAAAACGTTGCAGCAAATCTCCCAGAATCGGTGCCGGTGGTGGTCAGCGTAGCAGATGAAAAATTCGAACAATTCGTTGAATGCTATAAACAGGTTCAGAATCTGGCCGCAGCCGTCGAAATCAACATCAGCTCCCCTAACACACCTCAGCTTCGTCACTACTTCCAGCCAGCTGTTTTCGAAAACCTCACATCATGGCTCAAACAGTTCAAAACAAAGCCCAGCTATCTCAAAACCCCTCCCACAACAAGCCAAACAGAGAAAGAAACTATCCTGAAGATTGTCAAAATTTGGCATGAGTATGGCTTTGACGGTGTGACGGCGGTCAACACGTTGCTCGTCCACGAGCCGAGGGTCTCTGTTAAGCGCGGTGGGTTAAGCGGCAAACCTCTCTTCCCATACATGTTGAAATCCGTACAAGAGATGCGGTCGATGTTTGGGGACGACTTCGAAATTCACGCTGTTGGAGGAATCTGGAACGGCGGAGACGTATTCACGGCTTTGAAAAACGGAGCCACCACTGTTCAAATCTACACCGCACTCGTTTACAGAGGGCTCGAAGTCGTCGCAAAAATTCTACACGAGTTAAAAGAACACATGAAAAACACGGCGTAGAATCGCTTGAACAAATTAGAACCCGTCGTTAAACATGTTTCTCGGAATATTCCGAACCACCGGTCCAGACTTTAGAAAAAACTTTGAGCTGGATATGTCTTTATACTGCGGAGGGCTACCGAGGTCATGCGTGCGCAGCTCGCCGTCTCCAGCCTTATCGTTTTCGGAGTTATATTGATTGGGCTGGGGTTTACGGGGCTGCCATACGTGTTGACTTACGACCAAACAGTTGCTGTGCAGACGTCGCGGGTTAAAACCGTCGAGGAATTAGAGTTGGTTATTACGTCGCTGACCATGGAGGAAACCACGATTTTTCCAACAGTGGTTTCGACGACTTCTTTGTCGACAGAGACGTTCGTTACAACCAGCACAGTAAAGCAATCTCTTGTCGATTTTTCTGACAGAAGAATTGAGGCTGGAATAGCGCTGGTTACGGGCCCGTTCGTGGTCAACGGGCCTTCGAGTTTGGAGGTTTCTTGGAGGTCGGCTGCGGCGGTGAGTGTCTACCTTGCCTTAAACACTTATGAAAACATAAGCGGTTGGATGTTGTTGGGAAGAGGAGTTACGGGCTCCGCCACGATGCCGTTAGACAGGTCTTCAACATTTTATTTGATAGTGAGCTCGGGGCCAGCGTCTTCTGAAGTTTCGTTGACAGCCATGGCGGCAACTGTTGAAACCATTACGGAAACCACCACGCTAACCACCACGACGTTCCGCACAACAACTATAACTTCAACCTCCTACAAAACATCCGAAAAAACCTACACCACAACGTTCACAACAACGAGGCCTGAATACTTCGTCGTGACATATGTAACATCTGTCACGGAAACACGTTATCCAAACCTGAGCTTTATGATAGTGATGGGGAGCTTCCTCGTCTTCGTCGGTCTTTTGCTGATGTTCTTGATTTTGAGAACGTTAGCGAAGCCGGTAGAAAAGGCTTAAAAATACTGCGTCGATTATTTCTAATGAATTTGTTCGACTCGGTTGTCCGTGAAATATCTGAATTTGTTGTCGGTGATGTTGTGGTTGGGAATGATGTTTCCGCGGAAGTTAAGCGGAGGGTTCTCGACAGCTTGGGATGTTTTTTCGGTGCATGGGATGAAGACGCGTTGGTGGCTGCGAGAAAAGCCGTGTCTAAACATGTGTCGAACGTGAAAGGAGCGTCTGTCTGGGGTTCCGGTGTGAAGACTTCACCTGACTGGGCTACATTCGTCAACGGCGTGGGAGTAAGGGCCCTTGACTTCAACGACACCTACCTATCGAAAGAACCGCTGCATCCAAGCGACATGATTCCAGCCATCATCGCCGCTGGAGAAGTTTACGGCTCGAGTGGAAAAGAAATCATCGAAGCAATCGCCGTCGGCTACGAAGTCGGCTGCAGGCTCTGTGATGCGGCTACTTTACGTAAACGCGGCTGGGACCACGTCAACTTTACGATGATCGGGGCGGTGGCTGGTGTATGTAGGGTGATGAAACTCGGCTTTGAGCAGACGGCTAACTCGATTTCCTTGGCGGTTGTGCCACACGCAGCGATGAGGCAGACCCGTGCAGGCGAGCTTTCGATGTGGAAAGGAGCTGCAGCAGCTAACGCATGCCGCAACGCCGTCTTCGCCTGTCTTCTCGCAGAGTCAGGGATGACTGGGCCTTCACAGCCCTTTGAAGGCGAAATGGGCTTCTTCAAACAAGTTGCGGGAACTTCGTTTAGCTTGGCGGGTTTGGCCGCTACGAAAAATCCGCGAAAAATTCTTGAAACCTACGTCAAATATAATCCAGTGGAATATCACGCGATGACCGCCGTCGACGCCGCGTTGAAAGCTTTGCGCAGAGCCGGCTCGGTGGATAACATCGCGAAAGTCCGCGTCGATACTTTTGAAGCGTCATACACGATTTTGGCTAAAGACGCGGAAAAATGGAGGCCGACAACTCGTGAAACAGCTGACCACAGCCTTCCCTACATAGTGGCCGTTACTCTTCTCGACGACGGTGTGTGGCTCGACAGCTTTGACAGGAAAAGAATAGCTTCGAGCGACGTGGCTGAATTCATGAAACGCATAGAAATCGTGGAAGATCCTGTTCTGACGCAGAGATATCCGGAGGAGCTTGTAAACCGCGTAACGCTCATGCTGAAAAACGGGGAAACAGTATCCGTGGAAGAGGCCATTCCACGAGGGCATTACAAAAACCCGATGAGTGATGAAGAAATAGAGGCGAAATTCCACAGGCTTGCTTCGAAAAGAATCGACGAAGGCCGTCGAAAAGAAATCGTCCAGAAAGTTCGTAGCCTTGATAAGCTTAATCAGGTAGCGGAGCTTGTGGAGGTGGTTGCAGGGCCTTGATGCAATATGTTCCCGGGTTGGAAGGTGTTCCAGCGGTTGAATCTCGGATTTGCACCATCGATGTCGAAAACAGGCGCATCATTATTCGTGGTAAGAGCTTGGAAAAGCTCGCGGCAGAGAAAAGCTTCGAAGAAGTAGCCCACCTGCTGGTTTACGGCCGTCTTCCAGACAGCGACGAACTCAAACAATTCATGAAAAAACTCGCCTATGATAGAAACATTCCGGAGCCAGTTGTTTCAGCCCTGACAGCTCTGCCATCATCCACTCATCCCATGGATTTGCTGCGGACTGGTGTTTCTGCTTTATCGGCTTACGACCCTGAGCTCGACGACACATCCGTTGAATCCAACCAGAGGAAAGCCACGCGGCTGATTGCGAAAACAGGCATTCTCGTGGGAAACCTCGAAAACATAGCTTCTCGGAAAACTTTCCGCCAAGGTAATGAAAAACTCAGCCACGCCGAAACCATTCTCACCTTTATCAAGGATGGGAAGACCGAGCCCTGGATGGTCAAGCCGTTCGAAATTCTCTTCATACTCTACGTGGAGCATGAGTTGGCCGCTTCGACCTTTACCACACGTGTTATCGCTTCGACGCTGGCCGACATATATGGAGCCGTGGTCGGTGGTTTAGCTGCTTTGAAAGGGCCTTTACACGGTGGCGCGAACGAAAAAGCCACGGAAATCTTCGAGTTCGACGTCGCCGGTGCTGAAAAATATGTCAGAGAAAAGCTCGAACGCAAAGAACGTATCATGGGGTTCGGTCACAGGGTTTACAGGCGTGGTATCGACCCGCGGGCTGAAATGGCTAAACGGCTTTTGGAAGAGGCTTGTGGAAAGCTGGGTGACGACCGGCTATACCGTGTCGCGGACCATGTTGAAAGGTTGATGGAAAGAGAGAAAAACCTGTATCCCAACTTGGACTTTTACGCCGCCGCCTTGTATAAGCTAATGGGGATTGCGCCCAAGTTTTACACGCCGATTTTCGCCGCTTCACGTATAGCTGGTTGGTGTGCTCACGTCATCGAGCAGCAGGCTGAAAACAGGTTGTTCCGGCCGCGGGCCATTTACAAAGGGCCTGTCGAAGATTAGCCGTCAGGCCAGCTTTCCCACATCCGTTGAGCGAGCTTGCCGTCGCGGAGATACAGGTGCACGGTTTCCGCTGCTTTTTCACGGGCCTCTCTGAACTTCGCCAAAAACTTCTGAACCGCTTCTATCAAAATCTCCTTCAACTCCCCCGTAAGCAGCCTGCCTGAAACGTATTCTTCCCTGACGCGGTTGATTTTGTTGTCGTCCTCTTCGAAGAAATAGTAGAGCCACTGGAAGGCGACGTCTATGTCTGGGTTTCCGCCGAGTTTGCGGTGCAGCTCAACCGTCGGCTGTCCCCCCGAGAAAGCTTGCCAAATTTTTTTGCGGACTGCTTTGTCGTCGTCCGTGAGGAAGACCGCTGACTCGGGCTGTGAAGCGCTCATTTTTCCACTCGGGCCCGTGAGAGGCATCAGAAACCTGCTATGTATTGCGGCTGATTTGTAGAAGCCGAGGCTTTCCGCGATGTCGCGTTGAATCCGCCAGTAAGGGTCTTGGTCGATGGCCGCCGGTATCAAACATCTTTTTCGCTCAAACATGGTTGGGACAATCTGTATCGCGGGGAAAAACGCCATCCCGATGTTGGTCTGCTCGTTGAAGCCGAACACAGCCCGTACCCAGCTGAAGTTGATTTTGCGGGCGACTTTGAGGACAAGCGGATACATCCGGCCCATGAATTCGGTGTTGCGGAAAATGAAAGTCTTGTCGGGGTCGAACCCGACCGCTGCGATGTTGAGGATGTTGTCCCGCGACCAATACGCTGTGTCCTCGAGAGTAAGGCCTCTTGATTCCTCTAGAAACTTTTCATCATCGGTCAGTTGGATGTAGAGGTTGACGTAGAACCTGTCCTGCAGCCATTTGGTAAAGTAGAACGGGATGATGTGGCCGATGTGCATAGGCCCGCTGGGGCCTCTGCCGGTGTAGAGGAAGAATCCTTTGCCGCTTTCATAGTCGTCGAGGACGCGGTCGAGGTCGCGGTGGGAAAAGAAAATGCGCCGTCGAAGCATGTGGTTGCTGCCGCCTGCAGCCTTTTCCAGCCGTCGCATCAAGCTTTCCGAAATAAGCTCGGTGCCGAATTCTTGAACAAGCCTTTCGTAGTTTACCGCTCCTTCGACCTCCCATGGAGTAACCTTGAAATCGCTTCCGCTATTCATCCATAATCATCTCCACGAGGTGAAAAACGCCGGCAAAGCCGTTATTCAAAACGGAGCCAAAGACAGCCACCTACGACCTCTCGAACCATCGCATCAATAAATTAAACGGCTGACTATAAAGTTGACGCCACTCTTAAAAACAGCCATGTCGAATTAATCGCGAAGAGTGTTGAGCTCGGCGATTGCTTCGAAAAGGTTTAGCGACGAATTTGCATCTATCATGGAGCGTGTGGTCAAAGTTGTTGCTGCTTCGGGCGTTTACACAGGCCGTGTTCTGGCCTACAACCCCAACGACTACAGCCTCTGGCTCGCCGACGTCAAAGAATCATCAGGAGCGTCTTACGCTAAATTGTTCATCGCGGGCCACAGCATCAACCGGATAGAAGTTCTCGAAACAGGGCCCGACATGTCGGCGCTCGTCGAAAGACTTAACAGGCTGTTTCCCAACCTCGTCGTCTACCACAAAGAATCTGACACCATCGTCGTGATGGACCGCGTAAGAGTGACTCGTGAAGGTGTTTTCGGCGAAGGCCCAGCCGCTGACCGCGTGCGGAAAGTTTACGAAGAATTCATGAAAGAGCAGAAAGCCAAAACTCCTTAACATTTTTTCATCGAAATCTTAATACACAGTAATCTAATGTATATTGTGAAACCCGCCGTCATTTCAATAATCGGGGCGGGAAGCGTTGTTTTTACAGGAAGACTAATCATCGACCTATGTTTGACCAAAGGCCTGCATGGCTGCACTGTGAATCTCATGGAGATCGACCGTGAACGGTTAAACACAATTTACCAGCTGGCCGTTCGGTATTCACGTGAAATTAACACGGACATCACTCGACCTACGGACACTCAAAGGGTCGTGTATCCACAGCGGAAGAGTGAAATGGTTTAGGCAGATAATTGGCTTGATGTTTTTAGAACGTATGTCAGTTAAAATTTCCCGTTAATGGTTGACTGCTTCGATGTTAGCGATTTTGTCCAGTTTGTCTATTAGAGATTCATGCGAGGAAATTCCTGAAATCCTGCCGAACTCGTTTCTTTCGACATCGACTTTGACGTCGCGGGTTGGACGTGGGAAAATTCTACTCTATTCTATTCCCAGCCTAATGCTGTTGAGGCCAAGGTCGGCTGCGAGCTCGTGGTCTTTCCTGAAAAGATGCCAGTAGTCGGACCCGTTCTCAGGTAGGTCGCCGCTCACGACTTTTTTCGCTATGTTATCGCGGTCGTGAACCCAGACAAACCAATCAGTGTTACTGTCAACACCTTCACCACCGGGCCCGCCCATTTAAAACTGAAAACCGCTGAAAGAAACACCCCAGAGAAAACCACGGGGAAAAGCCACATCACCCATTCCCGACATCCATATATAATCTTGCGTGATTTGGCTGCTGTTCCTTGAAGTCACGACGTTCATGCCTTGTTTAGAGGTACTGTCAACTAGGTATTACGCCTCCTTCTCTTGTTTGGGTTCTGAGGAGTAGGTTATGTATTAGGGCTATTCCTGCTGTTATCTCCTCTATATTCTTTACTGTCTTG
>JAWBKB010000027.1:0-12937 GCA_038831915.1 Candidatus Caldarchaeum sp. | reverse complement strand
TATCTGGAAGACATCTTCTTTCGTCAATCCTGACATGACGAGGCTTCTCGCGGAAACTTCAGCCCATACTTCGATGTCGCTTTTTGTATAGAATCCAAGTGTAGGAACTCCTGTTGTGCCAGAGGTTACGTGAATTTCCAAAACATCGGTTCGGGAAACAGCGAGGCCGACGCCCTATCCATCCTAGGCCACGGGCCCTTATTTTACCACTTAAGGGCGTTTAAAAACCTTTGACCAAATGGTATCATGGCAAAACTTATCTGAGCGATCAATCAGCTTCTACAACATGGTTGAAAGCAAGTGGGCTAGTAGGTTTATAGCTGCGGGAATTGTACAAGGTGCTCTTGCAACTGGGCTGACTTTCTTCTGGCTGGTCGCTCAGTTCGGCGGCTTTCTCAAACCGGAGTTCACCCGGGTGATTGCATTCGGAAGCGCCGGTATGTATTTCACCATCGGGTACACGACGTATTTGATAGTTGGTGTGGTGGCGGTCGCTGTTTCAGCTCTGTTCTACAACTACCTAGAAGTGACTTTGGGAAAGCCATACAAGGGAATCGCTGAAAAATTTGCATGGCTACATTTTATTTTGATGAATGTGGGGGTTGTTGGAGCTACTTGGCTGTTGATGGTTGTCGGCTACCTTGGTGGAGCGGCTCTTCTTCCTCCGGAGGTCGGTGGACTTGGATGGAGCCCTGGCCGAGTTCATACGGAAATCTTCTTCGGAATCCTACCATTTGGGATTGTGATGTGGATAGTCGCCTTTTTGTTCGTCACCGTTGCTGGGGTTGTCTTCGGCGGCCTCGGATACATCCTGACTTGGCGGCGTAAAGCGTAACACCATCCACACATCATCCAAGATTAATACCCAAATAACATTTTTTCACTAAAAGCCCGGCACACTTTTATGATGAGCTTGGGTTTCTCACGGCGTCTGACATGTTTAGGTTGTTTAAGAAGAAACAGCAGCCGCCACCCAGACCTCCCTTCGACGAACGAGTCACCGAAATAATAACACGTTTAATGACAATTCATAACCGAATGGATTCGAAGGCCCGAGCCATGCAGATGCGAGGCCGAGAGCTTTTCAACCAAGTCGTCCGCGCGAAAATGGAGAAGGATGAGGAAAGAGCCGCTGTTTATGCGAACGAATTGGCGCAACTGCGGAAGATGATGCATGCGACAGTCAGAAGTCAGGCATCGCTTGAAGGAGTCGTGCTACGACTTGAAGCTGTCCGTGATTATAACGAGGTTCGGAAAGTCATCGGCCCCGTCGCCGCGGTGGTGATGGCCGTTCAGAAAGACGTCGGAGGAGTTATGCCTGAGATTTCTCAAGGCCTTCGCGGAGTACAGGACCTGCTCGAAGACCTGTCCGTAAGCGTCGGCACCGTATCTGATACATACATCGGCTCGTCGACTACTGACCCCGAAGCCGAGGCGATTCTACGTGAAGCAGCTGAAGTTGCAGCCCAGCGCGTTAAACGAGAAATGCCCGACATCGACGGAGGTCATTTCATAACCTAAATTAACAGGTGGAAAAAGCTAGAAAAAGGGTTGACGAAAACAGAAGAGTTGGTCGCGCTTGGTTTTCAGCTTGGAGGAGCGAACATCGTTTCATCCCCGAAACCGAGAGAAAGGAAATGGGCTGAAAGATGGCGACGCGACGGAATTTTCGAAGCCGTAGCTGACGAGCAGAAGCCCAAGTTCTTCATCTGCGTCCCATATTCCTATCAGAACGGTCCTTTACACTTAGGCCATGGATTCACATTCACCCGTGGAGATGTCGTGGCTCGGTTTAGGCGGATGCAGGGCTACAACGTGTTGTTTCCATGGGCTTGGCACTGGACAGGTGAAGCTGTCGCAGGCACCAGTGAAAGGCTTCGCCGCGGAGACGAATCGGTTAGAAAAATGCTCGTCGTCATAGACGGCGTCCCAGAACATCTCCTCGACTACTTTACACATCCAGAATTCATCTGCGCCTACTACACTGGCGAGAACAGGCATACCGTGGACGCGATGGGATGGTCAGTTGACTGGAGCCGCGAATTCTACACCACAGACCTCCACCCATATTATAGTAATTTCATCGCTTGGCAGTATTCCGTGCTCCATCGCAGGGGGTATCTTGTCCAAGGCCGGCATCCCGTTGTCTGGTGTCCTAAATGTCAAAGCGCCACAGGCGACCACGACCGGCTCCGCGGAGAAGGAATCTACCCCGAAGAATATACGATGATATACTTCGACGTCGGAAACGCCAAGCTCGCAGCCGCCACTCTTCGACCCGAAACCGTATACGGAACAACCAACGTTTGGATAAACCCTGAAGGCAAATATGTCGTGGTAGAGCACAACGGCGTCCGTTTAATCATAAGCGAGGAGGCCGCCATGCGGTTGTCGGAACAGTTTCGCGGGATGAAAGTTATAGAACATGTGTCTTCTCGTGAACTCTTGGGGAAGAGTGCCAAAGTACCGTTCACCGATGCCTCTGTTCCAGTTCTTCCCGCTACATTTGTTGATACATCGATAGGGACCGGTGTGGTTTACAGCGTTCCAGCCCACGCACCCTATGACTATGCGGCCCTGAAAGAGCTTCAACAAACTCAAGAAAAACTGAGTGGGCTGGGAATCGACCCGGCGATTCTGAAGAACATCAAGCCGTTGAAAGTGGTGGAAACGCCGGGCTACGGAGATTTTCCAGCAGTCGACGCGGTTGAGAAGCTTGGTATTACTAGTCAATCCGATGAAAGGCTCGAAGACCTGACCAAGGACATCTACTCTAAAGAGTTTCATTCCGGGGTGATGACTGTCGGCGAATTCAAAGGCCTCCCTGTTTCAGAGGCCCGCCGACGCGTGATAGAAAAGCTCTCGGAGACGAACAACGGCGTGGTATACTACGACCTTTCGGGTAAAGTGGTCTGCCGCTCGGGAGACGAATGTGTCGTGAAGATTGTAGAAGACCAGTGGTTTCTGAATTTCTCTAACCCCGAATGGAAAACACTGGTGAAAAATCTCATCGCGTCGATGGACATTTACCCGGAAGCAGCCCGGACATGGTTTTTCAACGTCGTTGACTGGCTGCGGGATTGGGCATGCACGCGGAAAACCGGTCTCGGAACCAAGCTACCGTTCGACCCGTCCTGGAAAATCGAAACACTCAGCGACTCAACAATCTACCCAGCCCTATACACCGTCAGCAAAATCCTAAACTTAAACATCCAATCGGCCTCGAAATTCGGCCCAGATGTTTTTGATTATGTGTTCCTCGGAATCGGCGACCCAGACGCTTTAGCGTTTCGCTACGGCGTCGATAAAAAGATGCTGACGGAGATGAGACGTGAATTTCTCTACTGGTACGGCGTGGATCTGCGATGTTCAGCGAAAGATCTCGTCCCTAACCATCTAACGTTCTACTTGTTCCATCACACCGCTATCTTTGATGAAAGCCGGTGGCCGCGTGGGGTCGGTGTCAACGGCATGATAACCATAGAGGGCGAGAAGATGTCAAAAAGCCGCGGAAACTTCGTGACATTGAAACAAGCGATTCAAAAGCATGGAAGTGACGCGACAAGGCTTGCTCTGTTGCTGAGCGCCGAAGATTTGGACGACCCTGACTGGCGTGAAAAAGCAGCTGTCGAAGCAGAACAATTTGTGGAAAACTTCCTGGACATAGTTGACAAAGTTATGAGCGAGCCGTTTGACATGGAAGATGATTCTGATGGGTGGCTTATCGCGGCTGCTGATGACTGCCTCGAATCGGTTTCCTACTTCCTTGAAAAGCTGAAAACCCGTTCAGCATGTAGTCTAGCAGTTTATGGGATGCTCAACATTTGGCGATGGTATCAGCGGAGAAAAAACGGCAAACTTTCGAAAGCCGCGAAAGAATTCGTCGAAAAATGGACTTTAATGCTTTCACCTTTTATTCCGTTCGCAGCCGAAGAGGCTTGGGAAAAGCTGGGTAAACAGGGATATGCTTCTCTTCAAAAATGGCCTCAGCCGAAGACAGGGGTTGAAAGAGCGGAAATTCTGCTTTATGAAGAAATTTTGAAAGACCTGGTTACAGATGTTCGTGAAGTGCTGAAACTTGTTAAAGGCCGACCCGTCGAGATGAAGTTCTTCGCAGCTTCTGGCTGGAAACGGGAGGCGGCTGAGAAACTGATTGATATCGGGCCTCCTTACGATTTGAAATTGTTGAAGAAGGAAAGTCCCACGATCATAGCAAAAGGTGCTTCGACGGTTCAGAAAATCGCTGAAAAGTTGCGTGAAATCGAAGGTAAAGCTGTTGGTTTGCGTGCTTCAGAGACGGCTGTCCGAAAAATCCTGCAAAACCTCGTAAAACGTGAAAGAAAATTGTTGGAGGACTGTGCCAGGCTGGTCGGTCAGGAGTTGAAAATTTCCGCAAAGCTCTACGAAGAAGATGAAGCCGGCGGAGGACAGGAATCTGCTAAGGCGAAACAGTCAATTCCATTTAAACCTGCGTTCTATATCGTGACTGAATGATGACAAAGCCAGGCGTGTTGTTTATCATTCTTTCTGGGCCCGAAGAAATCGAAAAAGCGAGACAGGGGCTGAGAATAGCCCGGAACATGGCACGGGAAAAAATCGTCAACGAAATTCGCATGTTATTCTTAGGCCCGGGAGCGCGTCTCCTCGACCCCGACAACATCCACTACGACCTCGTTAGAAAATACGCAGCCGAAATGAAGGAACAGGGAGTCAAGCTACTGGTTTGCGCAGGCAACCTCAAAGCCTACAATCTATACGAAAAATTTGACAAATCATTGTTCATCGCGGACGATTCGACGGCGACCGTGGTCGAGGCGGTGACACAAGGATTAGCGGTCTTGACTTTCTAAATGCTTAATTACGGCCCATCACCATTTTTTACGCAAATGGTATCGCCCAAAACTTTGGCTGTAGGAGTAGTGTTCCTTGTCGTCGGCCTCGTCGCGGGATTGTTTACCAGCCCGATTGTTTTTCCACCACCGGCGCCACGAGTAATAGCCATCAAATTTGTTCTCGACTGGGCCATTCAGGGACCTCAGGCACCGTTTATCGTAGCGTTGGAGAAAGGCTACTTCGCGCAGGAAGGCCTTGCTGTAACGGTCGATAGAGGATACGGCTCGGCAGACGCGGTCACAAAAGTCGCTTCAGGCGTTTATCAAATTGGATACGGAAGCCTCGATGCTTTGATCGAATTCAACGTGAAAAACCCGGGACAGGAAGTGATAGCGGTTTACATGATTTTGAACAGCCCGCCCTATTCCGTCATCACGCTGAAGAACAAAGGAATAAATTCGCCGAAAGACCTTGAAGGCAAAAAGATAGGAGCACCTGAAGGAGACGCGCCGAGACGACTATTCCCAGTTTTCGCGAAAGCGGTTGGCCTCGACCCGACAAAAATCACGTGGGTTAGCATGGCGCCTCCGCTCAGAGAACCTTCACTTGTACAGGGAGAAGTCGACGCGATAACCGGGTTCTACTACACAGGGTATCTAAACCTTTTGGCTCTCAAGATTGACCCAGCGCAGATAACCGCGTTTAAGTACAAAGATTTCGGCGTCGAGCTCTACGGCAACGCAATCATCGTCCGTAAAGACTTTATGCAGCAAAACCCAGAAGCTGTGGCGAAGTTCGTCAGAGCCGTCAACCGGGCGTTAAAAGAGGTGATCGCCAACCCGGAAATGGCAGCGGATTTGGTTAAGCTCCGCGACCCACTCGTCGACAGGGAGGTTGAACTTCAACGGCTTAAGCTTGCGTTAAGCGACAACATCGTAACCGAAGAAGTTCGACGAAACGGGCTGGGCGCCGTGGACAAAGCGAGACTTGAAAGAACTATCAAAGCTGTCGTTGATGCGTTTAACCTTCCAAGAACACCAAGCGTCGACGAAGTTTTCACAGACAGATTCCTTCCCCCCAGAGAAGAAAGAACAATCTAAATCATTTAACACCTTTTTTACGTATGTGTGTGAAAATTGATACAGCTGAAGAACGTCACTTTACGGTATGAGTCCAAATCAGGGCTGAGAACCTTAAATTATTTGGAGGCTATCCGGAACGTAAACCTCACAGTTGAACCTGGTAGCTTTACGTCGATTGTAGGGCCGAGCGGATGCGGCAAAACAACCATTCTCAAACTTATTTCGGGATTGATTACTCCGACTGAGGGCGAAGTTTACGTGGACGGCCGTAAGGTTGAAAAACCGTTATCTATAGTTGGAATGGCTTTCCAAAACCCCGTTCTGCTTCCATGGAGGAGCGTTTTGCAGAACATATTGCTGCCGCTTGAAGTGGTTGAACCTCACAAATCACGGTTTGCACGAAACAAATCCGAATACGTTGAAAAAGCTTTGTCTCTGCTTCGGCTTGTTGGGCTCGAAGGCTTCGCGGAAAAAAAGCCATGGGAGCTCTCAGGAGGAATGCAGCAACGTGTATCGCTTTGCAGAGCGTTAATCCACGACCCGGAAATTCTGTTGCTCGACGAACCCTTTGGAGCCCTTGACCTGTTCACACGCGAAGAGCTTTGGAACGTCGTGCAAAACCTATGGATGAAAACACGATGCACAGTAGTGATGGTAACACATGACCTGAGAGAATCACTGTATCTATCGGATAGAATTTACGTGATGAGTAAAAGGCCCGGCACGGTAATCGGCTCGATGAATTCAGATTTTCCACGGCCGCGCACGATAGAGATCACCTATGAGGAGAGTTTCGTCGACCAAATGCATCGCCTACGCGACATGATTCAGGTGAAGTAGATGTCGAAACAACCGCTCTCGATTCTGTTAGTTTCTTCGATAAAGGAATACGGTCTACCGGCAGGCGTCTTCGTAGCCTTTTTCGTGTTTTGGGAAGTTTTCACAAGACTGTTAAACATCCCAGAATTCGTACTACCCGCTCCGTCCCGCATATTCGAAACCATGAACGCTAACCTAAACATCATTCTTCGTCATTCCTACGCAACACTTGAATCCACCATAATCGGATTCGGATTATCAATCGTCTTCGGCTTACTTCTGGGCCTAGGAGTCGGATATTCCGCGATAATCTACAGAGCGGTCTATCCTCTGTTGGTTGCTTTTAACACGATTCCCAAAGTCGCTATAGTTCCCATACTTGTAATCTGGTTTGGCATCGGTAAAGTTCCAGCCGTTCTCACCGCTTTTCTGATTTCGTTTTTCCCGATAGTTGTGAACGTGGCCATCGCGTTAGCGACTATCGAGCCCGAGATCAGAGATGTTTTGCGTTCGCTCGGCGCTTCCAAAAGCCAGATTTTCACGAAAATAGGAATTCCCCGCTCCATGCCGTATTTCTTCGGCTCGTTGAAGGTCGCTTCCACTCTCGCTTTCGTCGGAGCCGTAATTTCCGAATCCGTCGCGAGCAACGAAGGGACCGGCTACTTGATGATAGCTGCGAGTTCGAGGTTTGACGTCCCCCTTGTCTTCGCAGGCCTGCTTGTAATTTCGTTCCTTGGAATCAGCCTTTTCATTATATTCGCCCTCCTTGAGAAAAGGTTGGTCGGCTGGGCGTACAGATAAAGCTCATTACATCCAAACTCCATAATCCTATGGATGACCGCTTCGAAATGCGTGGTCTGCCACAGAGAGGCAATTGTCGCGTCATCCCAAAAGGCCTGTGTCTCATGTCTTAGAAACAGGCCTGACGAAGCTCTACCCCATGCCCTGCATGGTCACGCATATTCGCGACAGATGTTTGGTCTTCCAGCGTCGCCGCCAAAGACAGCTGGTGGCCTGACTTTGCGCAGCCGAATGCGTGATGGGGGAAGGAGAGAAAGGATATTGCGGGCTGAGGATGAACGTCGGCGGCCGTCTCATAACGAAAACATCTCCGCAGACGGGGCTTCTATACTATTATCTCGACCCGCACGTTACAAACTGCTGCAACGCGTATTTTTGCCCCGCGGGAACGGGAAGAGGATATCCTAAATACGCGTGCAAGCCTGGGCCCGAAATCGGATACCAAAATCTTGCGCTTTTCTTCTACGGCTGTGGGCTCAACTGTCTTTTCTGTCAAAACTGGAACCATAAGATAATTTCTCAGTCCCCGGTGGTAACGGCTCAGGAACTTGTCGACGTGACGATGGCTAACTCCTCTATTTCCTGTTGGTACTGGTTCGGAGGTTCGCCGGAGCCTCAGCTTCCCTTCGCCGTAAACGCATCAAAATTCAAAGAATGCAAGCCCAGTAACAGAATTGTGAGAAATTGTGAGAATTTGCTACGAATGGAACGGGGACGGCAACCCAGTCCTAGTCAAAAGAGCTATGGAAGCAGTTGTCCAAAGCGGCGGCAACGTCAAATTCGACCTCAAAGCATTTGACCCAAACATACACAAAGCTTTGACCGGGCTTGACAACAAAGCGATCCTAAGGAATTTCCAAGATGTTTATTACGGCTTTTGGGAGCGTCGTAAACATCTACCCGTGCTCGCTGCCACAACCCTCTTGGTTACTGGATACGTGGACGAGGTTGAAGTAGGAAAAATCGCGGAATTCATAGGGTCTTTGAACGAGGAAATCCCGTATAGCTTGCTCGTTTTTCATCCCGATTTCATGATGAAAGACTTACCAATCACACCGAGGACTCAAGTAGCAGCCTGCCTGAAAGAAGCGAAAAAACATTTGAAAAACGTCCATGTCGGAAACCTCCACCTACGCCTCTACCAAAGCTGACAGCCCACGACAAAACATGGCGATAGTGACTATTGTCGTCGACATGCGTAATGTTCAGAACGGGCTGTGTCAGAAGCTAGGTGAACTGCGAAAAGCTAAAAGTTGAGCCGAGCTGAAGATGAGCTGGGCCCGTGGCGCAGAATGGATAGCGCACCGGCCTTCTAAGTCGGGGGTCGTGAGCACGGTGGCCGACGCCTCGTGCCGATAGGGTTCAAGTCCCACCGGGCCCGTGTAAACCTAAATATATCCAGCGACAGCGAGAGTTGGATATCTGTTGATGAATTCTGCGACAAGAGGCTTGAAGGTATAGTATAGCCCGTCTGCTTGCGGAAGCTCCTTCAAATTCATCAAGATCCTAAACGCTTCAGGCTCACGGCCCCTGGCCTTGATGACATAAACATGCTCGCCCAATGACAAATTTTTGGAAAACACAATCGGCAAAAACAGTTGGTCAGCCGTTTCGGGCGGCAGAATTCTGAAAACATCATTCAGCTCTTTCTTGTCGAAGAAATGTTTTCTACCTCCGACGGTTTCTACATATGGCCTATCCATTTCAAGAAGCTTCTTCAAACTTTCAGTTCTTTTCGGAAGAACGTCATTGATTTTCCTCAAGGTCTGCGAAAGCCATTCGTCGACAATCGACATGCCATCGTGATATGCAAAGCGATCACTTTAAGCATAAAGCAAATAACCAACTTGGTTAGTTATTAGGTCATGGAGCCACCGATTAACGAGTCAACCATTCTTGTTATCATCTGGTTCTTTATTGGTTTCGGCGTGGGGGTAGCATTGCTGAAATTTTGGAAAGTTCTACTTGTAGTCGTCCTTGTGGCCGTTCTTCTTCCAATAATAGTGAGTCTCTTTGGAATGACTACGCCGTTCACGCCCGAGCAAGTCATAAATGCTTTCGTCCAAGGTATCAATTTGCTAGCAAATGTGCTAGGAGCCAACCCATATTCGGCCCTTGGATTCGTCATCGGCCTCGCGGTCGGATTAGTAACATACATCCTAAGGCTGCGAGGCTGAACAACAAACTATAAATGAGCAGCGAACCATTCCGCACCATGCCAAGACAAACCATTTACACGGAAAAAGCACCAAAACCAATCGGGCCCTATTCACAAGCCGTTTGGGCTGGAGACTACCTCTTCCTATCAGGCATGGTTGCTATTAATCCAGAGACCGGCAAAATCGAGGAATCAGACATTAAAGCTCAGACGAGACGCGTGATAGAGAACGCGAAAGCTATCATCGAATCTCAGGGGTTGTCCATAAAGGATGTTGTGAAAGCAACTGTCTTTCTCGCGAAGCCGGAAGATTTCGCGGCGATGAACGATGTCTACCGTGAATATTTCCCAGATTCACCGCCTGCCAGAACAACTGTCGCAGTTCATTTCCCGTTAAAAGAAATTCTTGTCGAAATCGAATTCATCGTCTACGCGGGGCGCTGAAATCCAGTACTTCAAGCGGATGATAAACGGGTGTCTGCGCTCCCTCCTCGATGTGGATTCGGCAAACGCTGCTGTTTGTAACCACATATCTGCATCCGCTCCTCTTAACCAAGTCGAACAAAGGTTCGCCTACCGCGTTGGCGAGCTCGTATCCCATTACTCCATGTTTCATGCCGAATGTTCCAGCCATCCCACAGCAAGTACCTGTTTCGACGAAAACGGCGGTGACGCCCGCTCTGCTCAAGAGGTTATGAAGACTTTGACACGAGTCAAGCGCTCTTTCGTGACACGGTATATGGATGGCGGCTTTTCCATCTACCAGCGGCCGGTTTACAAGCTTTCCGTCGTCAACCAGTTTAGCTAGCACCTCAGTCAAAGAATAAGTTGATTCCGATATTTTTCTGGCTTCAGCGCTGTCGGGCAATAACCTGACGTAAACATGTTTCAGCGCATAGGTAGCCGTTGGCTCTACCGAGACAACGATTCGATCCCGAGACAAATGTTTCGCAAGCTGCTCAACGTTGTATTTGGCTATCTGTCTTGCTTTGTCGACATCGCCGTAAGCGAGATAAGGATATCCGCTTGAACGTTGAGAAGGAAACAGAACAGGCATACCTGCTTCTTCAAGCGCTCTAACCGCTTTAACTCCAAGGTCAGGACGCACGTATCTGGCGAAGAAGTCTACGAAAAGTATGGCTTTTGCATCAGCCCCTACTTTTCGACGGTTCAACAATTTGTCAAGAGGTTTAGAAGCTACTTTTGGAAGAGTCCTTCGACTATCAATGCCGAGCGATTTCTCCATCAGTTTTCTCATCGTCCGAGATTGAATCAAAGCGTTGAAAAGCCATGGCACACGTGAGCCGAAGCGATACGCGGATTCGTAGCTTTGCACAACTTTGTTGACGAGAAGCTGGCCGCCTTTTTTCACGTAGCGATGTTTTGTTTCAGCTATCATGAAGGGAATGTCTATTATGGCAGGGCAAATTTCCTTGCAGAGTCCGCATGAGATGCAAAGTGGTGCGAATTCAGCTGCCTTGTCTAATCCATGGACGAAATGTGTCCACGTTATTCCGATGGGGCCTGTGTAGATGTAGCCGAATACGTGGCCGCCGACAGCTGAATATGTGGGGCAGATGTTCATACACGCGCCGCAGCGAATGCAGTATAGAGCCTCTTTGTAAACAGGGTCGTTTCTCATCGCCGACCTTCCGTTATCGATGACGACGACGTGAAGCTCCCTGTCCGTGAAAACCCCTAACGGATTGCGTCCAGTGATGAACGAGACATACGTTGTGAGAGTTTGGCCGGTTGCGCTGACGGGATGTGCCATTATCAATTTCAACGCATCGTCCAAAGTTTCGACTAGCTTCTCTAAGCCCATGACAGCGATGTAGGTGGGAGCTGGCGTGTTTCCAAGCCTGTCGTTTCCCTCGTTTGTCTCGACGACTATGGTTCCAGTTTCTGCGATTGCGATGTTAACACCTGTTATCGCCACATTGGCTGATACGAAAATTTCACGCAGATATTCGCGAGCGAACAACATCAATTCATTAATGTCGTCGCTGAGAGGCCGGCCGGCTACCTTCGAAAAAATTTCAGCAACCTCTCGCCGTGTCTTGTGCACGGCAGGATAAACAAGGTGAAACGGTTTTTCACCGGCCATCTGAATGATGAGCTCGCCCAAATCAGTTTCGACAACCCGCAAACCTCTCTGTTCCAGATAGGCGTTGAGCTCGATCTCCTCAGTCGTCATTGACTTGCTTTTGGTCAAAAGCTTCGCGTTCTTTTCTAGTGCTATTCGATGTATTACCGCGCATGCTTCAACAGCGTTTTTGACGACGTGAACTTTTACACCTCGTTTCTCGCAATTGGCGATGAACCGGTTGAGCAGTTCATCCAAGTGGGCGATGCTTCTTTCACGAATTTCCCTTACTTCGTGGCGGAAAGCATCAAAGTCAGTGAACATCTCCGAAATGGTTTTCCGCCTTTTTTCCAGGGTTCGGGTCAATGCGTCGCGAAAATAGGCACGCCAATCTGTTTTTGCAAGAATTGCGGCGACTTTTTCAGAAAGCTGACGGTTTATTTCTTCGGCTTTCTTCACATCCATGTTAAAACCACCGCCAAAACAGAATGAGGTCCGTGAATTCCAAGCATCAACCTCTGCTCGATATCACCTGACCTGCTTGGCCCGGAGATGAAAGTCACCACCGATGTTGGATGCTCCATCGCCGCACGAAGGATAGACTCCGTTTCACGAACTTCACGCAAAAGCTTAGACCTCTTTACGAAGCTGACGTAGATTTTAGGCAGGCTGGAAAGAAGCCTTTCAACATCGTCGAAAGCGTATTCCACGAGTGTCCCAGTGTTTGCAATGGCCGCAGCCGATGTAGAGATGCCTGCGTCGACCTGCTTCAAAACACTGACGGGATTTAATTCATTCTGCCCGGTGAAAATAACCAGACCTTCTTTCCGTAGCTCTGTTGTCAGAATTCTTTCGATTTCAGCTGGAACGGCTGAGATAAAAACCGACCCTGCTTGTTTTTGACGAAGGAAAAGCACGGCTGTTAAAGCGGCTTCCTCCTGGTCTTTAGCGATTTCAACCTCTCCTCCTAACGATTCAAACCGATCTCGAAAAACATTTAACAAGCCATCCAAAAACCACACCCATCCAACCAGTCGGCACTGTCAACTTAAGCTTTTCTCGGAATGGTTATGGCCTGGGCTGTTCCCCTATCGGCTGTGCATGTCTTCGACTGCTTGGTTGAGCGTTTCTCCAGCCTCTTCATAGTTCTTCTGAGAA
>JAWBKB010000026.1:0-14875 GCA_038831915.1 Candidatus Caldarchaeum sp. | reverse complement strand
GGGCTGCTGGGTTTAAACGCTATTTCGTCTGGCAGTCCCAGATGTTTGCAGAGATGGCGAAGCTGAGTTTTGTAGATGTTGCCGATGGGGAGAAAATCAACTCCCGCGTCGCCGTACTTCGTATAGTATCCCAGCAGGATTTCGCTCCGGTCTCCTGTTCCGGCGACTAAGCGGTTGAGAAGGTTGGCGTGGAAATAGAGAATGGACATTCTGACTCGGGCCCTTAGGTTGGCGTATGGTATTTTGGCGTCGACGTGGCTGAGCGGGACGTTCAGCTGCCTGGCGTATTCTTCGACGATGGATGTTATGGGGATGTAGCAGGTTTCGATTCCGAGGTTGCGGGCCAGCATCTCCGCATGTTCTACGTCTTGACGTGGTGTGAAATCCGTGGGCATGATGATTCCCAAAACCCTGTCGGGCCCGAGAGCTTTAACGGAAAGAACAGCGACGGCGGAAGAGTCAACGCCGCCGCTCAAACCGAGAACAACGCCGGAAGCATTAGATGAATTCACGGTTTCGCGGATGAAGGAAATGATGGCTTCAGCCGTTGCGGCGTAGTTAATCCGAAACATCTCCTCGAGCAAAACATTAGCCATATCTCCGAAACAGCCAGCGATGTAATTAAATTATCCCACCATCAAACAAGTTTCCCCTTTATATTTCCAAGGCGTATGACTGGCCACAGATTAAATAAATCGCTTAACGACTTCCTCGGGATGAAAAAAATTTTAGCCGTGTTTGTGTTGGTCGGGCTTCTGCTACCGGTGCCGGTTTTTTCGCAGGGCTTTTCGTCAATAGTTGACGACGGCCGTTTGAAAATTTCATTACATTACCCTGTCGAGGTGAAAATCGGCGCGTGTTTCACGGTCGGTCTCCAAATTACTTTTCTCGGAAACGTCAACGTAGACAAGCTGCGTTTCTCGATGGTCTATGTTTCTGAGGCCGGTAGCGTGACTTTGGTGAGCGATACCCTGGTTTCCACAATCACTTCATTTACCGTGGGACAGATGATTTCAAAGACATATTCTGTCTGCATTCCGACTCCGGTTAGACGCGACCCTCTTGTCGAAGCCACGGTCTACACCAACTACACCCGAGACGCGTCCTACAAACCATTAACTCATAAGTGGTATCTCGCAACGGTTCGCAACAGAACCTATGACGAAGTCGTCAACGACCTCAAAGCAGCTCAAAACCAGATAAACACGTTACAGCGGACGGTTCAGGAGCTTCAGAGCGAAATAACGCGGCTTAGGGCCCGAGTAGAGGAAGTTTCGAGGGAAGCGGCGAGGCTTGTATCCAGCCTTGAAAGCTCTCGTCGAGAATATGAAAGGCTTGAACAAAGTTTTCAAAACCTTTCCAACGAATACGCGCGGTTAAACGACCGGTATGTCGGCGTCGTGGGCGAGCTGCGTTCCCTTGAAACGCTGTATGAATCGCTTCGACGTGAAAACGCTGCTTTGATGGACAACTACCGGCTGCTTCTCAGCGACTACCGGAACCTGACCAAAGAATACAACATGCTTCAGGCATCCTACAACCAGCTACAAACCATTTATGAAAACTTGTCAACACGGCACGAATCCGCGAAACAACAAATCGGGTATTTGCAGTCTCAGCTCGATGAAACTCAGCGAAGTTTAGCGGATTTGCGGATGCGTTACAATATGCTGAATGATGAAAACGTTTTACACCGTAACCTCGCGTTTGCGGAAGCGTTTGCCCTTTTAGTTCTTTTCACGGCTTTAGCGGTTTATGGAGTGGCTCGGCGGACACGTAGACCTAATAATTTGCAGACTCCGGCCCTTCCACTGCCTCCGCCGCCACCGCAAAATCAGTAACGAGGCATTTCGGGGTCGATGCGTTCAGCCCATGCATCGATGCCGCCGGCGAGGTTGCGCACACGTCGGAACCCAAGGTCGCGGAGAAGTTTAACAGCCATGCTGCTGCGGACGCCGGTGTGGCAGTAGACGACAATCTCGTCGGTAAGGCTTAATTGGTTGACTTTTTCAGGAAGCTTTGACAACGGAATCAGCACGGCGTTTTCGAGATGGCAGATTTCGTATTCAACAGGTTCGCGGACGTCGAGGAGGAAGATTTTCTCACCCTTCTGAAGTTTGCCGTGTAGTTCTTCGGGTGTGATATGCATGCCTGTGTCTTGGGACGGTGATACGCCGCAGAACGCTTCGTAGTCGATGAGCTCGCGTATGGTTGGGTTTTGTCCGCAGAGCTTGCAGTTCGGGTCCTTCCTCACCTTCAGCTCTGTGAAAGACATGTGCAGGCCGTCGAACAGAAGCAGACGGCCTATCAAGGGGTCGCCGATTCCAACGATGAGCTTAATCGTTTCCATCGCCTGCAACGCGCCGACCACACCGGGCAAAACACCCAAAACACCGCCTTCTGCACAGCTTGGCACAAGCCCTGGAGGAGGTGGCTCAGGGTAGAGACAGCGGTAGCACGGGCCCCTACGTGCATCGAAAACCGAAACCTGTCCGTCGAAACGGAAAATGCTACCGTAGACGTTGGGTTTGCCGAGAAGAGCGCATGCGTCGTTGACGAGATACCGGGTGGGGAAGTTGTCCGTGCCGTCGACCACGATGTCATAGTTCTTGATGATGTCTAGGGCGTTTTCGGAGGTCAGACGTGTTTCATAGGTTTCGACTTCGATGTAGGGGTTCATGGCTGTGAGTCTTTCTTTCGCGGCTTGGAGCTTAGGTTTTTTCACGTCTTTCGTGGTGTAGATTATTTGGCGCTGGAGGTTGCTTTCGTCGACGACGTCGAAATCCACAATCCCGATGTGTCCAACACCAGCTGCTGCGAGGTAAAGCGAAATCGGCGAGCCCAAGCCGCCCGCGCCCACGACCAGAACCCTCGCGGCTTTCAGCTTTTTCTGGCCTGCGAGACCGACCTCTGGGATGATTAGATGCCTACCGTAACGCCTAATCTCCTCGAGGGAAAGGCTCGGCTCGCTGATTGAGAGTGTCAACCACCTTCTCCATGCCAGCGTTAACGCCGTTATATTAATGCATGCCTTGGCTACGTGTTTTCCTTTTATAAGGTGATGACGCGGTGTTTTCCTTGATGCGGGTTCTCAGGATAGGCGTCGACGACACGGATTCCCCGAACGGCATGTGCACCACCTACGTAGGAGCAGTGCTTGAGCGGAAGCTTTTGGAAATGGGATGCGAAAAAATCGACTACAGCCATCTCGTCCGCCTCAACCCGAACTGCCCGTTCAAAACCCGTGGAAACGCCGCCGTATCACTCCACATCAAAACATCCGAAGACAACGTGGACAAAGTCGTCAAAACCGTCGTCGAAACAGTTGAAGCACTTTACGAGAAAGGATATGAAAACACGCAGCCCGGCATAGTAATTTACGAAGGAGTGGAAATTCCAGATGAATGGAGAAGGTTCGCCGAGAAAGCGGTTGTTGACATCGTTTCGCTGAAGGAAGCTCTCGACCTCGCCGAAAAATATACAGCGATGGTTTACATGTTTAACGGAGGCCGAGGGGTAATCGGTGCATTAGCCGCCGTCGCGCTTCCACTCGAACACTACACGTTCGAAGCCATCGCCTACCGTGTCCGAGAAAACTGGGGAACCGTGAGACGCATCGACCCAGCCTCGGTTCAAGAACTCTATCTTTCTGGCCTTAGCTTCGACAGCTACGACCCCGAGAAAAAAGAAATCCGTGTAACACCGCATACACCTTGTCCGGTTCTCGCCGGCGTCCGAGCTACGTCGGCTGAAAAAGCTTTGAAAGGCCTTTCCATGCTGCGGTTCTTCGAAGAGGTTGCGATGCAAACGGTCTACAAAACCAATCAGGCCACGGACATGCACTATGTTAAGGTGAAGTTGTCTGAGCTGCGGCCTTTCATCAACGCCGTCGTCGAGGCCCGTGTTTTGAATGTGCCGGAGATGAAGCGGGGTGGACATGTGTTTTTCGAAGTCGGAGACGATACGGGGTCGGTGACATGTGCTGCCTACGCTCCCACTGGTAAGCTGCGAAACGCTGCTTTGGCCCTCAGGCCTGGAGACGTCGTAACGGTCATGGGCGCCGTAAAGCCGAAGCCACAAGGCTTGACATTAAACATCGAAAAACTCGAAGTTAAGCAGCTCATCACCGTTACGATTAAAAGGCCCCCACAGTGTCCAAATTGCTATCGGAGAATGGAGTCAGCCGGCAAAAACCAGGGATATCGATGTCGGAGATGTGATATCTCGCTGCCGAAAGAAGCGGCTGAAACAATAATTCTCCCACGCGGTGTTTCTCCCGGCGTGTATGAGGTCGCTATTTCAGCCCGTCGACATTTATCGATGCCTTTATCTCTTTCTACGTGTTTTCAGGTGTGACGAATTCGCAGTAGGGGTCGCCGGCCGCGATGCATTTCGTTTCGACAAGCGTCTCTATTCCGAACAGCTCGTCCAAAATCCCCGCAAGATTTCCGCGAAACAGGTTACTGAATGGCTTACCCGTTTTGAGGCCGGTTCTGCATTCATAGTTGTCAGCTACTCTGATTAACGCTTTCTTAGCTCCTGGGTCTATTTGAACCTCTGATATGTTTGCCGCGCTGTGAATCAGCATCCAATATTTCAGGGCTTTGTCTATGAATTCAGAGTGTCCCGTCAGAAGAGTTTTGAGTCTCTGTCCCGAGCCTTTGCCGATGTTGTAGCCGATGTGGTAGAGAAGAGCTTCACCCGCGGTTCCAAGTTGGCGGCGAATGCCATGAATCAAAGCTGCGTAGGAATATTCCCTGTAGATGATGATGCGGTCTCCCATCAGCTTAACTGGATAATGAAAATCATCGAAGATCATGTTTGGAAACTGTTTACCACTGTAGAGGACGTTTTTGACCGTGTTCAGAAGCTCGATGCTTTTCTTGACTTGCTCGACCGAAAACGGTTTTCCCGTGAAATCCAACATCATGTTGACTTCGATGAATTGACGTTGCTCAGAACTTGTTTCGCTCGAATAAATGCTCACAATGTTCAACCCATAAGTGGCAATAACTGACAAAACCTGTGCGAGAGAGCCAGGCTCGTCTTTGAGCTGAACAGAGAAAAAATAAACTTCTCTGTCCCCACATATAACTGCCCTTGGGGAGTCGATATCTGTTGGCACGACGTTAAACACATCCGGTTGCTTATTTGGTTTTACTTTGAGAAAATTTCAAGAATTGCATCATCGGCTAAAGCTACGCTGTATCCCGCGATGGCCCTGACAGCACGTATAATCAACCCCAGAGTATAAGCTTCTTTTTCAGGCTTCTTGATAATTTGTTTGTAGGCTTTGGCGTAGAGGTTTCGCACGTTTTCCATTTTGTCGATGACTTCGCTCGCCAACCCGAGGTCGTGCTTCAACAACGCCTGCAAAGCATCCTCAAGCATGTTGTCAACCAACTGAACCATTTCGTCGATTATCATCGAGATTTCTCCACCTGATTTTTCGGCTTCTTCAACTCTTTCAGCCATTTTCATGCAGTAATACGCGACGCGGCCGAGTTCTCGAACCGCTATTATGCGGACGACGAGGCTCGAAACATCTCCAACTTTGATGGTTTCGCGAATTGTGCTGCTTCGAAGCGCTTGGAAACAGATTCGCATCATCAGCCGGTATTGACGGGTGAGTTCGACTCCTCTTTCGTAGGCGTCTCTGGCGAGAAGTTTGTCATCGTTGCTCAGTGCTTTGGCGGCGTCCCGCATAATCGCCCGTGAAAACTGCGTAAACCTTTCGAGCAAAACATCGATTTCGAACTTTGAAGGGTCGACGAGCGACTGCAACACGACACGGTCGGCGTAGTCTTCGACGATTTCGACTCCGATGAGGTTTTCCACGGCTTCGCGTACGCTTTTTTTCTGTGCCGGCGTCATTTTTCCTTCTGAAACAACTTCGGCGATGTCGTGACCCATGATGTAGAAGTTGACGATGGCGAGTCCGAGAAGCTTCGGGTCGCGGAAATCAGCTGTTCGGATGGTTTTGCTCTGAATGACGGGCTTTGTGCCTGTTGGATGAAGGATGATCCGGTCGTCTTCCAATGTTATCTTGACGACATGTTTACGGTCGAGACCCAGTGATTTGACGTATTCTTTGGGCAGGGTGACGACGTATGTGCCGCCGGCTGTCCTCTGTATTGTCCGATGAAACATACGGCTGATACGTAATTTGCGTAATATATGCGTTATGTATAGTCAACAGCGTCGTTGAGACAAACGATATGTATAAAAGCACGAGAATACGATGCAGTAATTCCCAGACATGAACCCATTACTCGAAGCGGAAACACCTGAAGAGCTGGAAAAAATTTGGAGAACCCCTCGCTGGAACGGGGTTGTCAGACGATATTCGGCGGAAGACGTGCTGAAGCTGCGTGGAACGTGGAAAATCGACTACACCGTTTCTCGGCTTACATCTGAAAAGCTCTGGAAACTGCTGAACAATTCGGACTACGTTTTCACCTCAGGGGCTTTGACAGGCAACCAAGCCATCCAACTGGTGGAGGCGGGTGCGAAAGCCATCTACGTCAGCGGTTGGCAGGTCGCTGCCGACAACAACCACAGTGGTCACATGTACCCCGACCTCGGCCTCTACCCGTCCAACAGCACATCCGACCTCGTCGCAAAAATCAACAAAGCACTTCAACGAGCTGACCAGATACAGCATCTCGAAAACAGGCCCAACAAAATCGACTACATGGTCCCGATAGTCGCCGACGGCGAAGCAGGCTTCGGCGGCCCGCTTCATGCCTTCGAGTTGATGAAAGCAATGATCGAAGCAGGTGCTGCCGGCGTTCATTTCGAGGACCAGTCGCCGAGTGAAAGAAGATGCGGCCACCTCGGTGGAAAAGTATTGGTGCCGACTAAACGGTTCATAAGCATTTTGACGGCTGCGAGGCTTGCCTCGGACATCGTCGGAGTTCCAGCGGTTTTGATAGCGAGAACAGACTCGATAGGTGCACAGTATGTTACGAGCGACGCGGATCCCGTCGACAAACAATTCATGACGGGTAAGCGAACGGCTGAAGGATATTTCGAAGTGAAAAGCGGGTTGGAAATGGCTATTGAACGCGGCCTCGCGTATGCTCCTTACGCGGATTTGCTTTGGTTCGAAACATCGAGGCCTTCTCTCGAAGAAGCTAAACAGTTTGCTGACGCGATTCACCGCAAATATCCGGGCAAACTTCTCGCCTACAACATGTCGCCTTCCTTCAACTGGGTGAAAGTCGTCGATGCTGATGAGCTCCACGAATTCAACAAAAAACTCGGGCAGATGGGTTACAAATTCCAGTTCATCACGTTGGCTGGGTTCCACACCTTGAACGCGTCGATGTATGAGCTCGCGAAGAAGCTGGCTGAACAAGGCATGAAAGCTTACGCCGAATTTCAGGCACATGAATCGGAGCTGGAGAAAATCGGCTACCGAGCGTTCAAACATCAGAGGTTCGTCGGAGTTCACTACTATGACGAGGTTTTGCTAACGGTTGAAGGCGGTGAAACAGTTACGGCCCTCGCCGAATCAACGGAAAACATGCAGTTCAAATGACGATGACCGCGGTGTCGGTAAACACCAAAACGAAACAAAACATCGACGCTGTTCTTTCAGGGGAAGCAGTTGACTTCATCGTCTCCCTCGTCAAAAAACACGGCCCACAGCTTTCGACGCTGTTGAAAGAACGTGAAGCGACAGCCGCGATCCTTCATCAAGGCGGCAAACTCGACTTTCCACCAGAAACAGCTGACGTAAGAGCGGGCGGCTGGACGGTCGCCGAAATTCCCCCAGACCTCAAAGTGCGACACGTCGAAATCACTGGACCCGTTGACCGGAAAATGATGATTAACGCTTTGAATTCGGGGGCTAACGTTTACATGGCTGATTTCGAGGATAGTTTTTCACCGGTCTGGGATTCAACCATCGCGGGCCAGATTAACTTAATGGACGCTGTTCGGAAAACCATCGAGTTCAAGGGACCTGACGGAAAGGTATACCGTTTAAACGAAAAAACAGCGACTTTGGTTGTTAGGCCTCGAGGTCTTCATCTCGTGGAGAAAAACATGCGAATCAACGGAACACCGGTTCCGGCGGCGTTGTTTGACTTCGGTCTTTACCTGTTTCACAACGCGGCTGAGCTGCGGGAACGTGGAACAGGGCCCTACTTCTACATTCCAAAGCTCGAACACTACCGTGAAGCACGATGGTGGGCCACCGTTTTCGCCGACGCCGAGAAAACCCTCAACCTGCCACATGGCACAATCAAATGCAGCGTACTCATCGAAACAATCACAGCCGCATTCCAGATGGACGAAATAATCTACGAGCTCCGCGACTACATCACAGCCCTAAACCTTGGGCGATGGGATTATATCTTCAGCTTCATCAAACGGCTGGGTCATGACCCGCGCTACATCATGCCGGACAGAAGCCTCCTCACCATGGATAAACATTTCCTCAAATCGGCTGCTCTGCTGCTGGTCAAGACGTGTCACCGCCGTGGAGCGTATGCCATCGGAGGAATGGCTGCACAAGTGCCGTTGCGTGGAAACCCTGAAGCACAGCAGAAAGCATTCGCCAAAGTCCGCGAGGACAAGCTTCGGGAAATTTCACAAGGATTCGACGGGGCTTGGGTAGCTCACCCCGACCTCGTCCCCGTTGTCAAACAGCTTTTCGTGGAAAACATCAAAGGACCCAATCAGCTACACGTCAAGCATGAAAACCTCGTTGTAACCGCGGATGATTTACTCAAGGTTCCTGAAGGCGAGAGAACTGTCGAAGGTATGAGAGCTAACATGGAGGTGGGCCTCCGTTATCTCGAGTCGTGGCTGCGTGGAAACGGATGCGTAGCCATCAACAACCTCATGGAGGACGCCGCGACATTCGAAATAGCCCGGGCCCTTGTCTGGCAGTGGGTGAGACACTGCGTCAAGCTCAGCGACGGACGAACAGTAACACCACAGCTCTTCGAAGAAGAACTGCAGAAAATCCTTCAGAAATTCAGGCAGGAAGCTGGAGCGTTCTACCATGAAACAAAATATGAACAGGCCGCTGAAATCCTCCGACAAACCGCCTTAAACCGCGAATTCATCGAATTCACACCACCGATAGCGTACAACTACATCTAATAATTAAGTAGGTTTTTAGCCGTCCAGTTCTTCTCTTCATCTGGTTGAATGAAATTTTTCGCTACGACGTTTTCCGGTTTAGAGGATGTCGTTGCTTTGGAGCTTATGCGGCTTTCGTTAAATGATGTGCAAGCCGATGTTGGGAAAGTGTTTTTCTCGGGAAGTTTGGAGGACTGCGTAAAGGTCAATTTCGCAGGCCAGACAGTAAACAGGGTTTTTCTTCTTCTGCTTCGTGAAAAAGTCACAGGCCTCGACGACATCGAAAAAGCCGCTGCATCTGTTGACTACACCTCGGTAATTGGGCGGAAACAGAGCTTCGCCGTCCAGGCCGAAAGAATCGGTGTTCACGATTTCACAAGCCTTGACATCGCCGCACGTGTCGGGAAGGCTGTTATCGATTCGTTTAAGGCGATTACCGGTGTGCGGTTGTGTGTGGACTTGAACAACCCCGACGTCGAGATTTACGTGATTCTACGCGGTGAAGAGTTGTTGATGGGCGTTAACATGTCGGGTGAATCGCTTCACAGAAGATGGTATCGGACCGCGTATCATCGTGCGGCTCTTTCTCCAACCGTGGCCAACGCCATGGTGAAATTATCTGGATGGAAGAGCGATGAATGTCTGATAGACCCTTTCTGCGGCTCAGGCACCATTCCCTTGGAAGCCGCTGTGCACGGTTTGGAGGTGTCGCCGGGCCTCCGCAAACACTTAGCATTAGAGAAGCTTGTTCTCTTCAGCCGTGAAGCTGTTGAAAAAATCCGTGAATCTTTGATTCGTCGTGAAAAAATTGGCGAGATTTTGAATGTTTTAGGGTTTGATGTTTCGCCTCTGTGGATTGCTGTGGCGGAGTCAAGCAGGCTGTCGTCGGGTTTAGGTGATTCTGTGCGGTTTGGCGTGGCTGATGTGATGCGGCTCGTCGAAGTGTTGACGACCGAAGTTGACAAAGTGGTGTGCAACCCTCCTTTCGGGCTGCGGATTAGGCTGAAGGAGCCGGAAAAATTCTACACCAACGCATTCAAAAGCATCCATCAGGCATGTCCACACGCATCCCTGACAGTAATCGTCAACAAGCCAACCATAGCGTCCAAAGCCCTCGAAGCCGCGGGCTACTCAGTCACCTCATCGAGAAAAATTTTGCTCGGGCCCGTCGCCGCGTATATCTTGACTGCCGTCTAAACCGCCGAAACGTGTTTCAGAGTTACGACGAGCATGAGGTGGATGACGCCTGCTACGTAGAGAACAGCGGAAAAAACCGAATGAAACAGATGCCATTTCTTGAAAGCGCGGGTTTTGCCGTATAGATACCTGCCGTAGAAGCCGCTGGCGATGAGAAGAAGCACCATCCAAGCCGCCAGACCCTGCATTCCGACCAAGCCGTACACCCCGAGCGATGGATAGATTCTTTCATGGAAATTCCAGTATGTGAACGAGTAGGGAAACCCTGAATGTAGTAGAATGAGTGTTCCGCCTGCTGTGGTGAGGTAGCAGTGCATGTTGAGTAGTATGAGCTTGTTGAGTATGCGGGGCCTGAATAGATAGGCTTGCGCGATGACGAGCATGACCGTTCCGGCGTAGCCAAGCCTGTAGCCAGCCCATCCACCGCCTTTCCAGTCCAAAACATCTAAGCTGATTCGCGGACTCGTCAACAGGGGCCCGAACCCAGAGACGAGAAAGTAAACAACTATTCCGAGCAGAACAACTAAAACGCCTCGGTAGAGAAGTAGGGTGTTAAGCGGGCCTGCCAATGGGCATCACGTAAACAGGAAGCTCATCCGACTCAGCGTTCAAGATTCGCCTCACCTCGTCTTCGTAAAACGCTCCAATCACCACGCATCCAAAACCAAGAGCTTTAGCCTGAAGATACACGTTTTGAGCCGCGTGCCCCGATTCTTGAAAAACATACTGCAAAGCCCTGTCACCGTATCTCACACGTGTTCTTTCGACGACCGCTGTGAAAACGATGTTGCATGCCGCGGCTCCAACCCATTCCTGATCAACGCATGCGTTCATCAAGTCTTTGCTAAAATCTCCTTCAGCGACTTGGGTGAGGATGTGGCGATGAGGGTTGTAGTGGTATGTGCCGGGTCCGAGGCCCTCGACTCCGCCTCGTTTGACGACAACGTATGTTTCAAGCAGGTAGAGGCCTCCCGCGGAAGGAGCGGAACGAAGGCCCGTCCATAGATGAGGAGCGGTTACTCCTTGAGCAGCCCATAATAACTGCGAAACCTCCGCCAACTTCAAAGGCTCGTTACGATATTCTCGACGCGACCTCCTTCGCTGAATCGCTTCTTCAACCGACATCGGCCCCGACAAACGGGGTTTAGGCAACACCACTGTTTTCAAATCGGTTCGCACAGTTGGTTGTTGTTCTCGCCTAACTATAAACCCGGGTAGAAAAACAAGGCCCGTCACGAAGGCCCCGACGAGTAGGGAGATGAATGCGCTGTTTTTGAGCAGTTTACGTCGGCCGACCGTCATCAATACATGAGGCTGGTGGTTAAAAACGGCTGCGTAAAAAAGGAATGGGTTGTTTGTTATAGGTGGCTGTGGCCTTCTAAGCCGAATCCACCTGTTAACGGGTCTTGGAAGATTTCAAGCCGGGGTGGTGCGATGGTGAAGACCATGAAGATGACCGCCATGACGATGAGCGCTGCCAGCGGAAGGATGTTGAAGGGCTTGGCTCCTGTCTGGGATATGAGTCGATAGCTAACGAGTTGGCCGATCATGACAGATACTATGAACAACCCGATGTCATATGCGAGGTTGTGTCCTCCGAAAACCGCCTTGTATGCGTAGAACCCGACGACGATGATAAGCGGCATCGAGAAAGTGCCGACGGCTTTGCCGAGCCAGAAATTCGGATATGTTTTCCGCATCACCGCGTGCTGTGCGGCGCCGAGGAAAAGAGCTGGGAAGAAAGGCAGCTTGAGATGTTCCCAAACGCTTTCGTTGACGGCTGAAATCAACCCGACGACAACGTTTTCTCCAGATAATTCGTAGGTGAAATGCAGCAGAGACCCCATTAACACGATGAAGAATATGCCTGCAACCTCTGTCGCTTTCAAGAGGGTTTGGTGTTTTTGTTGTGTCGTGACCATCGACAGTTTTAGGCTGAACCTAAAATTTAAGCATTCCCGACCAACAACAAGCAAAACCGCCAACGACGTAAACACCGTTGTAGCAACCACATCTTAATAATGTCGAGGCGATGAACCCGGTTGAGAAAAAGTTGCGAGACGAGTTTTCCATAGATATCCGTGAAGACGAGGCCGAAGTGCTGAAAGCCCTTTCCACGGCTTCTGAAGGTGAAATAAGCTTCGGCGGAATGCGTAGGGCCCTCGGCATGCATCAGGAAAAGCTTTCCCGCATCCTAAAAAGGCTGGAAAAACACGGCCTCGTCGACCGCACCGAGACAGGCTACAGGCTGAGCGGAAAAGCCCGTCGATTTGTAGAACAAACCAAGCCCAGCCAATCACATGTGATAGTTGATTCGCAGGTCGAAGACATGGGCCTTGTCTTGGCCGGCGTAGTGGCCCTCCGAGGAAGATGGTTTGACGAGCTCCGCTGGCATGGATACAGTGTCGAAGAAGACGGCCATGTGTTGCGTTGGATTTCATACGACGGTTCGATGACCATAACCCTCAAGCTCAAAAACAGCCGACTCGTCATCGAAAGCAACGTCAACGACCGCAAAGCCGTTCGAGCCGCTTTAGCCATCCTACGCAAAGCATACGAACTCGCGCTGATCGACGACCAATCACCCGTTAAAGCATTAGTTGCAAGCCCGTTCAAAATCGCCGCATAGCTGTGACCAACTGCACATCAAGTCAGTCGCTAAACACCTCCTTTTCCATGTATTTGTCGAGGAAACGTGACAACAATTGTTGGTTTGAAAGCGGTTGATGGAGTGGTTCTGGCATCGGATAGACGTGCGAGCAAAGGCTTCTTCATAGCGTCCAAGACCACGCAGAAAATTTTGAAGGTCGACGACAGCCTCGCCGTGGCCATCGCGGGCCTTGTTTCCGACGCGGTTTACCTCGTCAACGTCGTAAGAGCCGAACGCAAACTCATAGCCCTGCGGAGAGGATATCCGATGTCCGTGGCGGAATCAAGCAAACTCATCTCCAACCTTTTCTACAGCGGTATGCGCAATTATCTTCCATACTTTGCGGAGCTTATCGTGGCAGGTGTCGACGACGAAGGCCCACACGTTTACAGCAGCGACATGAGCGGCTCCATCATGGCTGAAGAATTTGTTTCGTCGGGAAGCGGCTCACCCGTAGCCTACGGTGTCCTCGAAAGCCTCTATTCACCCAACATCACTCTCGAGCAGGCGAAAAACATCGCTGTTAAAGCGGTTGAAGCGGCAATGCAGCGGGACCCTGGCTCGGGCAACGGCGTCGACGTGTTGACAATTCCGGTCAGGAGGGTTGAGTAAATGGCTTTCGACCCTTCACGTTTTCAGATGTTTTACGGCCCTGAAGGACGAATGACGCTCGTCGACAGAGCATTGGAAGCCGTTATGCGCGGCTCCATCAGCATCGGCCTCCGATTCCCAAGATACGCAGTGGTAGCAAGCATGGTGAAGCCAACACGTAAACTCATGAAACCCAGCGACAAAGTATTCATCATCGATGACCACGTCGGCATAACGGGCTCTGGCTACATCAGCGACCTCTACCGCTTAGTCGACCACATGCGACTCGAAACCCAGCGCCACAGGCTGCTGTATGACGCGGCGATGGACATCGGTTCGCTGGTAGACTCGGTTAGCGGCTATTTCCACGGCTACACGCTTTACCCCGTCAGACCTCAGGGTGTGGCGGTCATCATCGCGGGCGTCGACAAACTTGGTGTCCAGCTTTACCAAGTCGACCCAAGCGGCACAGCTTTCTACGGAGACGCTTTCGCCGTCGGAGCGAACAGCGACAAAGCACTCGACATCATCGAGTCCGAATACAACCCCGACATGAAGCTCGACGAAGCCATAAACTTCATAGTTTCCGTCGTCGAAAGAACAGGCAACCCAGAACCCGCTATCCAAATCGGACACATCAGCATCGACAACCCATTATTCACAAAACAATCTATCAACGGAAAAACCAACACCTCAAACAAAACAACCACAAAGGACTAAACTTCAACTCATTTTCCAACCATAATTTCCTGTCGAAACATTCTCTTGGTCTAGACCAATAGTGCGTGATGAACGCAACCGGGTAACGCCACTTGATCGCTCGCCTGAAATAGCTGATTGAGGGGAAAACCATCGCGTAACAGTTTTTCCGTCCGGCGGTAGTTTACACGGTAGACCGTAATCTTGTAGAACGAATAGTTTGGTTTTAGGAGCTGACGACCAGCATGGTGAGGGTTGACCTGACTTTTTCGAGGCGGCGGATGCTCCATGAAACAACTTCTTTCAGCTTTTCCATCGAATCTGCTTCGACTTTGGCAACGATGTCATAAACACCGTAGACGACATAGGCTTCCTTGATGTAGGAGATTTTCTTCAGCTCGTTAACAACTTCCTCCTCGGCGCCTATTTCCGTGTTGATGAGAACAAACGCGGAAGGCATTATACCTCGTTTAATTGTTTCCACGCCGGTATATAAATAGTTCAGGAGGCCGGACGGGACTGTCAACTTAAGGTCATCCATGACCTTATCCACTTCTCTGATACCTTAGGCCTGTATGTTGGGAAGCATGTGTTGAACTGTTTTATTCTTCTCTTGAGCTTGCTGAACCAAGACTCTATCGT
>JAWBKB010000025.1:0-19001 GCA_038831915.1 Candidatus Caldarchaeum sp. | reverse complement strand
GTCGGGCGAGTTTAGTTCCGCGATAATTCTTTTGTTTCGAAGTGTTGGGTCGATTATTGGATGGGGCCGTCCCTCGGTGAATTCCTCGCTGCCGTAGTCGACGACGGTTGATTCGACAGAAACGTAGGGGCTGGGAAGCTGTTGCGTCCATGAGGAGCCGAGGTTTGAATAAACTTTCAACCCAGCCTTCGTCCATACATACGCCGTTTCAGTCGCCAAAGTTCCGCCGCTGTAAAAAGCTCTCGGAAATCCTGTTTCCCTCCGAACGAGGCCCGTCAACGCCTTGACATCTCTGAATAACGCGTCCAACGCTTTCTGGTAGACCTGTCTTGAAAAAGCTGAAGCTGCTTTCAGAAACAATCCATGAAGCGTCGAAGCCTGTGGATACTCTGAAATTTTCGTCTCATGTCCGAGAAGACAAGTGACAAGAGGTTTGGAAAACTTCTCACCTTCGAGAATTTCACGAACCACGTCGATGTCGGATTGCTTCGCGATCAACGCGAGTATCAGAGTTTTGGGGTCTTCGTCAAGAGTTTTGAGAGCTTTTCTCGTCATGATTCCTCCGACTTTTCGGCTTAGGTCTCGAGCTCCCACGCCGATGGCATGGCTTATGCCCAATCCGTAGTGGTCGAGAAGGGTGACGAATTCTTGGATTCCTGAACCAGCGGAGGCAACTACTCCCACGGGGCCTTCTGCAACCTTGTTCGCAAACCCGAACCCAACTCCTGAGACAATCGCGGTTCCCGCTTCGGGACCCATAACCAGCAAATCACGGGAAGCAGCTTTCCTCTTCAGCAGGACTTCGGTTTCCACCGGCACGTGGTCGCTAAAAACAAACAAGTTCACACCATGTCGAAGCATTTCCAAAGCGATGCGTTCGACATATTTACCGGGAATAGATATTGAAGCGTACTTTATGTCTGGATGAGCTTTGATTGCGTCTTCAAAACTAAAGTGTCTCGCGGCAGCTTTTTTTGTTTCAAACAGAATTTTCTTCACTTCTTCGAAAATTTGTTCAGGGCTTTCTGAGACTTTTAACGCGACGATGATGTCGTTGGGCCCTGCCTGCTCACCTTCGACGGTGAGCAAATCCAACGGTTTGAGGGATTCCTTGTTCGCAGCCGTCCCCATGACAACCGCCGCGTCCAAGACACCGGGCAATCGTTTAACGCGTTCAGAAACTTCCATGAGTTGAACAGAATCTCTGTACACGCCGCGAATCACATAATTTACTGTTCGCGACAAACCCATGTCAATACATCATCAACTTCTGGCGGCCAATATTTATATTAGTTTTGACATGTTGATATGTATGAGTGCAAAATCTGTTTGGGATTGGTCGAAGATAAAAATTTACGACCTTTCTCAGCCGACGAGTCCCCGCGCCCCACCTTTCATGTGGTATCCGCCTTTCAAAGTGACTTGGATTAAGCGTTTGAGCGAACACAACGTGAACGCCCAGTACATTGAAGGGCCGCTTCACACCGGAACGCATTTCGACGGCCAGCTTCATTTCATGACAGGTGGAAAAGACATCGCAAGCATCGACATCAACTATTTCATCGGCGAAGGGGTCATCGTCGACATTAGCAAGAAAGTGGGAGACTACGACATTTACACGAGTCAAACCATCGAAGAAGTTGCGAAAGAAGCGGGTCTGCAAATCAAGCCCGACGACATTCTCATCATTCACACCGGCTATCATCGGTATGCGTGGTGCGGGCCCGAGCCTGACGAAGTCCGATACATGTGTAAGCATCCCGGCCCAACCGCGGAGTTCGCTAGATGGTGTATCGAGAAAAAGATTCGTTGGCTGGGTATTGACGCGGCTTCACAGGACCATCCGTTTAACACGGTGATTAGGCGGGCGAGGCCTGACCTCGTGGCCGAAGCCGAGAAGAAATGGGGGAAGAAAATTGACGAACTAATGCCGTGGCCTGAAAACTATCAGGTGATGCACATCGCCTTGTTTCCGGAGATGATTCTGCATGCGGAAAACCTCGGCGGCGAGATTGAAAAAGTCGCCGACAAACGATGTCTGATTATGGCTTTGCCGTTCAAATTTGAAGGCGGTGAAACAGCCTACTGCAGAGTCATCGCTGTTACGTCGGAATAGACCATGGAAAGCCTGAAAGAAACCGTTGAAAAAGCTAACCAGCAGGCTTTCGAACGCATGGTTGAGACACGGCCTGTTCTCGTCGACGTTGTCGAAGCCAG
This sequence comes from Candidatus Caldarchaeum sp., assembly GCA_038831915.1. Classification (GTDB taxonomy): domain Archaea; phylum Thermoproteota; class Nitrososphaeria_A; order Caldarchaeales; family Caldarchaeaceae; genus Caldarchaeum. The sequence goes on along the minus strand of JAWBKB010000025.1, from coordinate 16,784 downwards.
AAAAGCCATCTCTTTTTTGAGGCAAGACTACCGGTTGACTCATGCCGGGCCTCCGATTTCATGGGAAAGGACGAGCGGGCCGTTACGCGGAGCTATCATAGGAGCGGTTCTCTTCGAAGGATGGGCGGACACCGAGGAAAAAGCCGTCAAACTCCTTGAAAGAGGTGAAGTACTGCTGGAGCCGAATCATCACAACTCCGCCGTCGGCCCGATGGCTGGAGTAATATCTCCTTCGATGAAAGTTTTCGTCCTCAGAGACGGCGAATCCCGCTCCTACAGCAACATCAACGAAGGCTTGGGCCGCGTTCTGCGTTATGGAGCGTATTCGAAAGACGTTCTCGATAGGCTGAAGTATCTGAACGGACAGTTCGCCGTTGTCTTAGCCAACGCTATCCACGAAGCCGTCAACGACAAAGGCGGAATAGACCTTCGAAACATCATCGCTCAGGCTGTTCACATGGGCGATGAATGTCACAACAGAAACGTGGCAGCAACATCGCTGTTTTTCCGTGAAATATCACCCTACGTCTTGAAAGTCGCCGACAAAAACGAAGCACGCACAGTTTTATCGACCATAGACGCGAACAATCATTTCTTCCTCAACCTCGCCATGGCTTCCTGCAAACTCATGGCAGACAAGGCACATAACATTCCATACAGCACGATTGTTACGGCGATTTCACGGAACGGAACAGACCTCGGCATTAGGGTGAGCGGGCTGGGTGATGAATGGTTTGTTTCACCGGCCCCGGTTCCGAAAGGCCTTTACTTTCCAGGCTTTACAGAGGCCGATTCGAACCCTGACATCGGCGACAGCACCATCACCGAGACAGCAGGGCTTGGAGCTGCTGCGATGGCCGCGAGCCCGGCAATAGTCAGATTCGTGGGAGGAGACGTCAAACAAGCCGTCGAAATAACAAACAGAATGAGCCGGATAACCTACGGCAAGCATCGTTATTTCACGATTCCCTACCTCGAATTCGAAGGAACACCAACCGGTGTAGATGTCCGGAAGATTCTGCGGCTGGGCCTACCTCCCGTAGCCGATACGGGAATAGCTCATCGAAACCCCGGCGTCGGTCAAGTCGGAGCAGGCATCGTGGAAATACCCATAGAACCATTCAAACAGGCACTCAGACGATACGCCGAAAAATACGGAATATAATAAAATGGCTAATGTTTGAGATGGAAACGGACGTAGTTTTCGTAGAGCTTTTGTAGAATTGCTGAAACGGCTTTTCTCGCTTGGTCGCGGTTGATGACTTCGTCGGCGACTCCTATGCTGAGCAACGCCTCGCCACGTGCCAGCTTTCTCAAATTTTCCACGTACTGTGTAAACGCTTTTGTTTTTTCTTCACCCGAAAGTTTCTCCAGCTCTTTGCGGTAAAGGATTTCAGCTGAAATTTCGAGAGGTTGGACAGCTGCCTCGGACGTAGGAAACACCATGACATAGTCCGCTCCGATGCCTTTGCTGCACATCGCGATGAATGCTCCGCCGTATGCTTTGCCCGCCAATAAAGTTATCTTTGGAACCGATGCGTTGAGATAGGCTCTGTAGACGTCGGCGCCTTCCCTAACTATTCCTTCGTGTTCGGCGGTTTTGCCCGGCTCAAACCCGGGTGTGTCCACAATCGTTAGCACTGGGATGTTGAAGATGTTGCAGAAGTTGACGAACTGAGAAAGCTTGATGCATGCTTTGACGTCGATGTAGCCGTTCATTTTGGCCGGCTCGTTGGCAACAATTCCAACAACCGTGCCGTCGACACGGGCCAAGCCAGTTATCATGTTGGGTGCGTAGAAGGCGTTGAATTCGAGGAAGCTGTCGGGGTCGACGATTTCCGCTATCAGCTTCCGGGTTTCGGTTTCTTCTTGAACGGGTCGCGGCAGCCTCACGGCTCGTCCAGGCTTCGGCGGAGCTTCCCTGCTGTTAGACGGCAGATAAGTCAGGATTGTTTTTACAAGCGAGATGGCTTCGGCTTCATCTTCCACAAGAAAGTCTATCATACCAGATGTTTCGGCGAGAGATTTCACCGAGCCGAGCTCCATGATGGATATGTCTTGTCCCGTTGCGTGCTTGACTGCTCGGGGGCCGTGTAGAAACATGTAGCCGGTTTTGGCCACGCCGATGACGATGTGGCCGACTTCAGCTGTGAAAGCTGCTCCTCCGACACCGCCGCCGATAATCACGTTGATTATCGGAATTTTTCCATGAACTGAGTTCGCCACCTTCACTAATTCGCCCACGGCGAGGAGAGACCGCGCTCCTTCCTGCAGGCGTGCTCCCGAAGAATCGGTTAATACGACGATGGGAACACCGAATCGACCAGCTAACTCGAACAACTTAGCCATCTTCCTCAACCCAACTTCACCCAAAGAGCCTCCCGCGAAAGTCGGGTCGTGTGCAGCGACCGCAACATCCCTTACCTCTATTTTGCCGAAACCAGCGAAGACACCGTCGCCGGGCTTTTTCGGAACATCGGCGGCCTGCTGCTCAATTCCCGCAAAAATCTGCTGAAAACTTCCTTCATCCAAAAGCATTTGAATCCTGTTTAACGCCGGATTAGAGGTCATGCGCAATATGTGTTGGCGGTCGCTGGTTTTAACCCTATTCAACTGATGCATAAAGCTCGTGAACACAAATTTAGTAAATAATTTAGTGATAGTTGTTTCGCCGTCGTCAAAATGATTATGTTTTTAAACCACGCGCCATAAATTATGTATGTGATGAGTTTCGGGGCTGACTTTAGGTACGTAGGGAAGCCCATTCCACGAGTTGATTCGTTTGAGAAAATTCTCGGAGTCGCGGAATATACGGGTGATATTGAGCTTCCCGGAATGCTTCACGCCAAGCTTCTGCTCAGCCCGTACGCCCATGCCAAAATTCTCTCCATAAACACGTCGAAGGCGCGGAAATCTCCGGGAGTTGTCGCTGTTGCGGTAGGTGATGATTTTCCTTTCCGCGTAGGTCTCTACGTAAATGACCGGAACATACTGGCTCGTAAAAAAGTGAGATGGACCGGCGAACCTGTCGCAGCCGTCGTCGCTGAAACACCTGAACAAGCGGAAGAAGCAGTCGAGCTGATAGACGTCCAATACCAGCCTTTGCCAGCCGTTTTAGACGTTAGGGAAGCGTTGAAGCACGGGGCGCCGTTGGTTCATGAAGAGCTTGGAGAATACGCTCATTCGCCTGCTTTCCATCCCGTCGCAGGCACTAACATCGCCAGCAGGTTCGTCTTAAAGAAAGGCGACATTCGGACTGGTTTCGCTCAAAGCGACGTGGTGTTGGAAAATGAATTCAGCATGCCTCAGGTTTCACATGTTCCGCTCGAAACACACATCAGCATCGGACAATACATGCCTGATGGAAAAATCAAGGTGTGGACGTCGGCTCAATCACCTTTCACGGTACGGCATATTCTCAGTGTTTCGCTCGGCGTTCCCGAGCACCGCATCACGGTCTACGTGCCCTACGTTGGAGGTGGATTTGGTGGAAAAGCTGGAATCAACTTTGAGCCATTAGTCGTGATGCTGTCGAAGATGGCTGGCGGCAGGCCCGTGCGGCTGGAACTGACCCGTGAAGAACAGTTCATGACGGCTCCGGTGAGGCAGGGCCTTTACGCGAAAATCAAAACCGGCGCAAAGAAATCCGGCGAAATCATGGCTGAAAAAATTCTCTACGTCTACGATGCGGGAGCATACGCTGACTACGGCGTGAACGTCGGCCGTGCCGCCGGCTATTCATGCACAGGGCCTTACTATGTGCCGAACGTCGAAACAGAATCGCTCACGGTCTATACAAATCATCCATGGGGAACGGCTTTCCGCGGCTTCGGTCATTTCGAATTTCTCTGGGCCATCGAGCGCCAAATGGATTTGTTGGCACGAGAGCTGGGGATGGACCCGGTTGAAATTCGGCTGAAGAACGCGTTGCTTCCCGGCAAAACAACTCCTACGGGCGAGGTTTTGAGAGAGGATGCGGGCAGAGTCGACGAATGCATAAGGGCCGTGGCTGCAAAAATTGAATGGGGTAAGAAATCTGTGTCTCCGACCGGCAAGCCTCGTGGTAAAGGAATCGCGGCGCTGTGGAAAGCTCCCGCCATGCCTCCCAACGCTTCATCAGCAGCCGTAATCAAATTCAACGAAGACGGAACAGCTGAGCTATTGCTCGGAATAACCGAAATAGGACAAGGAGCTGAAACAGCTCTCGCCCAAATCGCAGCGGAAGAACTCGGGCTGCCGATTGAAAAAATCAAAGTCGTCCCATTCAGACACACCGATGTCTCGCCGTATTCCTGGCAGACCGTAGCCAGTCGAGGATTGTTTATGGACGGTCGAGCGGTTCAGGCCGCGGCACGAGACGCGAAAAACCAAATACTCGAAATCGCTTCGCAAGTTCTCCGAGTTTCCAAAGACGACTTGGTGTTGGCCGATGAAAAAGTGTATGTGAAGGGAAGGCCTGACGTCGGGCTTGAGCTGCGTCAAATTGTCAACGGCTACGTGTATCCTAACGGCAACGTGGTCGGCGGCCCGGTCATCGGACGCGGCTTTTATTCAGCGGCTCGGCTAACATACCTCGACCCCGAAACAGGTCAGGGATATCCGGCGTTGAAATGGACTTTCGGAGCTCACGCCGTCGAAATCGAAGTCGACCCAGGCACAGGAATGATAAAAGTCCTGAAACTTGTCTCCGCGTTTGACATAGGAAAAGCCATCAACCCCTTGCTAGTCCTCGGCCAGATTTACGGAGGCGCTCTTCAGTCGATGAGCCTCGGCGTTTTAGAGGGATATGTCTATGATGAGCAGGGACGAATGCTTAACCCGAACCTCACCGACTACAAAATCGCGAGAGCAAGCGACATCCCAGAAGAACATGAAGCCATCATCATAGAAAACCCCCAGCTCGACGGCCCCTATGGAGCACGTGGAATCGGAGAGTTGTCGATGCTGTCGGTCGAAACAGCCATCGCAAACGCACTTTACGACGCCCTTGGAATCAACATCAAAAACCTGCCAATATCACCTGAAAACGTCTGGCTCCACATACAGGCGAAGAAGGAGAAAATTGTGATGGAGGTGATGAAGTGATGTATTTGCCGAAATTCACGTATTACGCGCCTGAAACACTTGAAGAAGCTCTTGACCTGTTGGAGAAATACGGCGGCGAAGCGAAAATCCTCGCAGGAGGCACAGACCTCATCGTCGATTTACGCGAAAAAAAGAAACACCCGAAAGCAGTCATCGACGTCAAACGGATTAAGGGATTGAACGTTCTAAAGTATGAGCCGGGCAACGGGCTAGTGATAGGCGCGACCGTCACCTACCATCAGATTCTTTCCTACGAGCCTGTGTTGAATAAATATCCTGTTTTGTGGGAGGCTGTGAAAACCGTGGCTGATGAAATCCTCCGTATGCGTGCGACGTTGGTGGGTAACATCTGCACCGCTTCACCCGCAGCAGATACGGCTCCAGCGTTGTTGGTGTACGACGCCGTGGTTGAAACAGCCAGTAAACGCGGCGGCAGAAAGATTCCCATTGAGCAGTTCTTCGCCGGAGTTAAGAAGACGGTGTTGGAGCCGTGGGAAATTGTTGTTTCGGTGAAGCTTCCCGAGCCTCCGCATGACGCGAAGGGAACCTACATGAAGGCTATGCGAGTTTGGAGTGAAGATTTGGCTTTGGTCGGTGTAGCGGCTTTGGTCGCCGACAGGGGAAGAGATGTCAGGCTTGCCTACGCGAGCGTCGCACCAACCCCTGTCAGGGCGAGAAATGCTGAAAACGTGTTTAAACAAGACGGCGACATCCGTGATAAAATTAACAAAGCTGTTGAATTGGCGGTGTCAGCTGTGTCACCCATTTCAGACGTTAGGGCGAGCAAAGAATACCGGCTGCATCTTGTGAAGACTTTCACGCGGAACGCATTGAACAAGTTACTTGGTGTGGAGGCGATGGCAGTTGCGTAGCATAACCGTGAAGGTAAACGGTGTTGAAAGAAAAGTCGAGGTCGAGGATAACAGGACTTTGCTTTGGCTTATCCGCGAAAAGCTAAAGCTCAAAGGAACAAAGCATGGATGTGACAGAGGAGACTGCGGCATCTGCACCGTTCTAGTCAACAACGCCCCGGTCAAATCCTGTCTCGTCCTCGCTCCCGAAGTAGACGGAGCCGAAATACTGACCATCGAAGGACTTGCGAAAAACGGCTCACTCAGCCCCATTCAGAAATCCTTCATCAAACACGGAGCGCTTCAATGCGGAATATGCACCGCCGCGTTCGTCTTGACCGGCCATTGGTTGATACAGCATGAAAACGGCCTCTACCGGAAAAGAGTGGCCGAGGCGATTGACGGCATTCTCTGCAGATGCACGGGCTACAGGCAGATAATCGACGCGATTCTCGACGCGGCCAAAGAAAAATAAACATTCCTTATTTTTTATCCGCCGCCCACTATTTCCACTATCTCTACGGTGTCGATTGTTACGTTGTCACCCGATGTAAGAGGAGTATCCATGCCCTGCAGCATCTTTACACTGTGGCCGTTAACGAGAAGGACAACCGCTCTTTTCAGCACCTTCTGTTTCGAGTCGTAAACGCGTTCTTCGAATTTCGCTCCGAGCTTTGCGGCGAGAAGGTCGAGTAATTCTCCCACAGTTTTGGGCTCCTCTGAGATATGAATGCTTTCGGTTCCCGAGGCCTCCTTCAGATAACTCGAATAGAAATTGACGCGAACCGTCATCCCGACATATACAAACCATAGCGTGAATTTATGCGTAACCAAATCCTCGCCCAAAGACGTGGCTTGTTAAGTTGCTATCCAAACATTCTTGACATCACGTTTCTATTTACAGCATGTCGTCACACGTCTAAGTTCGCTTACACAAATTGTTTGCGAAACCTGGATATGCTAGCCGAAAACCGGCGTATGATGTAGGAATAGCTTTATATCTATATTTTTAGTATTGATTGTTCAAAAGTATGTCTGAGGAATCATTCCTAGAGGAATTCAAGTCCAAAACATCACGGAGTTCTCAGCTCTACGAGGATGCGAAAAAACTGACTCCATACGGTGTTCATAGCAACTGGAGGATTTTCGACCCATATCCATTGTTTATGCGGTCTGGTAAAGGGCCGCGGATATGGGATGTTGACGGAAACGAATACATCGACTTTAACATGGCTTTTGGAGCGTTGGGTGTCGGACATGCTCATCCGATTCTCGTCGAAGAGATGCGAAAAGTGGTCGAAAATGGCACGATTTTCGGGTTCGAATCCGAAACATCTGTCAAAACCGCGAAAGTTCTTACTTCGAGGTTTGGATATGACATTGTTAGGTTTGCGACCACCGGGTTGGAGGCGACTTTGCTCGCGGTTCGGCTGGCACGGGCCTTCACGGGCCGCAAGAAGATTCTCAAGTTTGAAGGTTGTTTCCACGGCACGCATGAACCGTTGATGGTGAGCGTTAAGCCTAATATCTATAGGGCGGGTCACATTAAAACACCTAATTCAGTTCCGGCGAGTATGGGTATGCCGGAAGAATTCGCAAACCTCGTGGTGGCCGCGCCGTTTGGAGATTACGACGCCGTGGAAAAAATCATGCAGCAACATGGAAATCAGGTCGCAGGCATAATTCTCGAACCAATCGCCATGAACATGGGCGTCGTCATACCGGACATCGAGTTCCTCAAAGGACTGCGGGAAATAGCGGATGAATACAATTGCTTGCTGATTTTCGACGAGGTTAAGACAAGTGGAAAGTTTTATCGAGGTGTTCAGGAATGGTGCGGTGTTAAAGGCGATGTAATGGTCGCGGCGAAGTCGATCGCAGGAGGTTATCCTTTTTCAGCTGTCATGGCGCGGAAGGAAATTTTCGAAGTCGTGGGCCCTGGCAAGACCGCTCACGGCGGAACATTCAACTCAAACCCGTTGTCGGTGTCAGCGGCCTACGTGACTTTGACCAAGATTTTAACAGAGGAAAATCTGCGAAAAGCCCAGAGCCTAAGCCAAGACCTCGCACACGGATACGGAGACATTCTCCAGGACGCCGGCATCGAGTATAACATCGTGCACATCGCCACAAGCGGAACCATCTACTTCACGCCTCACAAGATAACCAACTGGCGTGAATTCGTCAAGTTCAACGACTTCGGCAAATGGTATGCCTGGGTGATGGGTATGCTAGCGAACGGCGTTATCCCACAGGCTTTAGGCTATGACGAGCAGTGGACCGTTTCGGTGCAACACACCCAACAAGACATCGAAACAGCGCTGGAAGCCATGAAAGCCGTGGTGACAAAGCTGAAGAAAAAATTCGCACCCATAGGGGTTGAAGAAATCCTATAACCATGTTTCACAATATTTATGTAAAGCTCATAGAAAGGTGAGGCAAAGAATACGATGGCCGAAGTAGAAGTCCTGAACGTTCGAAAAAGCTACGACGGCGTCGAAGCACTTCGCGGAGTAACTCTATCAATCAACAAGAACGAATTCTTCTCCTTGCTGGGGCCCAGCGGATGCGGCAAAACAACTCTCCTCAGGATAATCGCGGGTCTTGAACGCCAGGATGAAGGAAACGTAAAAATCGGCGGCAAAATCATGGACGACATCCCGCCGAACAAAAGAGGTGTTGGACTTGTTTTTCAGGGAACCGCGATTTTCCCCCATCTCAACGTCTTCGACAACATCGCTTTCGGATTGAAGATGCGGGGTCTTTCACGCGGCGAGATTCGTGAAAGAGTCAAGAAAATTTTAGAACTGATGAACATGCCTTTCGAAAAATATGCATGGAAAAAATCGCATCAACTCAGCGGAGGTGAAAGGCAGAGAGTTGAAATCGCCCGTTCGCTCGTGTTGGAGCCTAAAGTTCTTCTTCTCGACGAGCCTCTCGGACCTCTCGACTTAAAGATACGGCAGAAAATGCAGCTTGAGCTGAAGCGTCTTCAGAAAAGAGTGGGAACGACTTTCATCTATGTCACTCATGACCAGATGGAGGCGTTCGCCATGTCCGACAGAATAGCCGTAATGGACCGTGGAATGGTTCTTCAAGTCGGCACTCCCGAGGAAATCTACGAAAAACCATTGAACAAATTCGTCGCCGACTTCATCGGCGAGACAAACCTCATCGAAGGCGCAGTCGAAGGGGAGAACATTTTCGTCGCAAATGGACTGCCGCCGATAACCATCGACCCTTCGCAGACGAACGGAGTCATCGGTAAAAAGGCCATCCTATCAATTAGGCCTGAGAGAATCGTCATCGGCAACTCGCCGGATTATGAAAACAAGCTTTCCGCATCAGTCATAGATAAACAGTTTATGGGCCCGTACGGAGTGGTCAAGGTCGGAGTTCTTCCCGAGGTGTTGTTGACGATACATGTCCGCGAGCCCCAGATATTGAGGAACATCAAAATCGGTGACAGCGTTACAATCTGCTGGAAGCCCAGCGACTCTTTCGTGGTTGAGAAGAGATGAAACAGAAGCGGAAAACCGGGCTGATTCTACTTCTTCTACTGCCGCCCATCCTCTTCTACCTCGTCTTTTTCATCTTCCCCTTTATCACGGTTGTTGGCGTAAGCTTCGGCGTCATCCTTCCCAGTCCCGCGCAGCAGCTGAGAGGGGATGTTTTCACGCTCACGTATTTTCAGCAGGCACTGGACACCGTGTTCCTCCGTGTGCTGGGCAAGTCGCTGGTTTTCGCATTAGCTACGACAGCCGCATGCATCATTCTCGGCTACCCGATTGCATACCTCATCGCGTTTAAAGGCGGACAATACAAAAACTTCCTCGTCCTCTTAATCATTCTACCGCTATGGGTCACTTTCCTGCTCCGCGCCTACGCCGTTCTATCCCTTCTCGGGCCCGAAGGAATTGTCAACAACATACTCATCGCCATGGGAATCATTAGAGAACCGCTTTACCTCATCTACAACGAATTCGCCGTCCTATTGGGCATGATTTACGGCTACCTACCCTTCATGATTCTACCTCTTTACGCAAGCCTGGAAAAAATCAGCAAAACACACATCGAGGCGGCGCGAGCTCTCGGAGCAGGGCCTTTATCGGCTTTCTTCAAAGTGACGCTGCCGCTCAGCAAGCCAGGTCTAGTAGCTGGAACGCTGCTCACATTCATCCCCGCGGCAGGCGAATTCGTCATACCTGCTTTTCTCGGAGGCCCCAGCGAAGTCTTCGTCGGAACCATGATTTACTCCGCGTTCATCAGCGCACGAAACTGGAACTGGGGCTCAGCGCTATCCCTGATATACATCGCGATGGTCATGGTCGGCGTCATCCTATACCTCAAATATTCAAGAGAGGAGTTCACGCTTTGAAGCTCGGCGACCTACTGCTCAAAGGATTCGCGGTGCTTATCTTCGCATTTCTCTACGCACCGTTAGCCGCTATGGCTCTGGTCTCCTTCACTTCGGGCGGCTCTCTAACATCTGTCGGCAGCTTCACGTTGGACTGGTATTTCCGCGCCTTCTCAAACACAAGAGTGCTCAACGCCCTTTACAACAGTTTCTGGGTGGCGGCTGTCGTCACCGCCATCTCCATCGTGTTTGCCCTACTCGCCGCGGTCGCCGTGGAAAAGCTCTCCGAAAGAATACGCATGTCTCTTCATAACGCGTTCTACCTATCCATCGTGATTCCCGAAATCGCAGAAGCTTTGACACTCGTCTTATTCTTCATCTGGGTTGACCTTCCGCTCGGGGTCTTCGCGGTGATTGTCGGGCACCTTGTCTGGTTTCCGCTCGTCTACGTCGTCATCAGGGCACGAATGGCGGGGATGCCGAAAATCTACGAAGACGCGGCCCGTGTTCTGGGTGCTTCAGGCGTGAGAACGTTTTTCAGCGTCACCTTGCCGTTGTTGATGCCCGGCATAGTCACCGGCGGATTGTTGATTTTCACATGGTCTTGGGACAGCTTTATCAAAACACAGTTCACACGGGCCCCAGGGTTTGAAACACTTCCCGTCTACATCTGGAACGCGGCAGCTGGTAGAGGACGAGGAATATCTCCGGAAGTAAACGCAGTGGCAACTGTGTCGCTGTTAATCTCCTTGACCCTCGCTTTACTCTACACAAGGTATAGAAGAAAATAGTTACGCGGCTAATACTTCGAGCCATGCTCGTGTGAGAAGTTCTTTCTCCTCCGGCGTGCGGTTAACCCACATCTCATACCTGTCGATGATTTCTTTGGGCGGGTAGATGCTCGGGTCGTTTTTCACGTCGTCTGGAAGCATTTCATAAGCGAGCCTGTTCGGGGTTACCAAGCTGTTGTAAAGAACATGGGCGACTTGAACCGGCGGCTCAAGCATGTAGTTGATGAACGCATACGCGGCGTCGACGTGTTCAGCTGACTTGGGAATGACGAAAGAATCTTCCCAGATTTCGGAGCCTTCGACCGGGGCGACGTAGTCTACGTTGTTAGGCGAATCCTGCCAAATCCATGTTTCGCTGACCCAGAACCTTGCTTCGGCGAGGCCTGGCACATATTCCGACGCCCCCGCATATGTCGCGAGGTATGGCTTCTGCTGGATGAGAATTTCCTTCGCTTCCTGTACGTTTTCAGGCGTGATGGCGTTTATGGACTTACCCATAATTGCCTTGATAACTACGGGAATTGTTTCGACTCCGCCGGGAATCATCGTAGCCCTCTTCACACCATCTCGTGGGCTGTATTTCCGCAAAAACCCGTCAAAATCAAAAAGCGAATCTCTGAATCCTGTTGGCCAGTCGTTTTCAGAAATTTTATCCGTTCTAAATGACACGCCTGTTGTGCCGAGCTCTGCGGGAACAGAATAATCCCTCCTCGGGTCAAAAGGCGGGTTGAGAATTTCCTTGATGAATCCGTCGAAAGCATATCTCTTGAAGTTTGGAATGCGGGACAAATCAAGCTTCATCAGATATCTTTCATGTTCTTGACGGGTCATTCCACCCATGGTGACTGATGTCACGTCGTAGGGCATTCGGCCGGTAAAAAGCTTGGCGTAAACTTCGTCGCTACTGTCAAACGTGTCGAAAATGACGCGGACACCTGTTTTCTCCTCGAAAAACGTGATCAAATGTTCGGGTATTGTTTCGGCCCAGAAATAAACCCCCACTTCCTTGTCCTTGATTTCGTACTGTGCGAGCTTTTCCTTCAGCTCCTTAATTTCCGCTTCAAGCCTTCTAATTATTTCGTTTCCAGCCTGAGTGGCGCCGGGCCCGTAAAGTCTTTCAAACTCTGCCCGAGTCATCGAGGAACCGAGAACATATCCGCCGGCTATTCCCGCGATTCCGGCCGCCACTACTGAACCAACTGCCCGGAAAAAGGAGCGTCGAGAAACGTCGGTCATATGTGATGTGGATCCATCAAATGTTTATAAATTTTTTCGGAAATTCAGCGGGACTGTCAACTTGGTCTATGGTCTGGGCTTTCCCATTAGTTGTGGGTGATGCAGAGTTGGGGTAGGCCTCGGCCGTCTTATAGGTTTCTTCGGTGATAGAAGTGTCTTTTTCCGTCTTAGGACGTCTCCGTGGGTTTAGGGCTCTAGGTGTTAGGCTATAGCCTCAGGAGGGTAGCGGAGATATTATGCGAGCTCGGATTCCAGGTAAGCCTTGAGTCTGTTAGGGATTGGTTCCAAAGGGGTGGTGAGGCCTTCTCATCTATAGTAGGCGTGGATCGATAGCTGTAGATGAGACAGTAATCCATAATCTCGTCAGGAGAGCCTATGTATGGGCTGCTAGGGAGATAATGGCAGTCCAGGTATCTAGGGTTAGGGGGATAGCAGAGTGTATAAGGTTCCTCGAGGTTGTTAGGGATAGGTGCGCTAATAACCCTACAGTCTACATGGATAGGGCTCCATGGTATGGATGACCTATGAAGGTTCTGGGCTTTAGGAGGAGGGTAGAGACGTTCGGTAGGAGAAACACGATAGAGTCTTGGTTCAGCAAGCTCAAGAGAAGAATAAAACAGTTCAACACATGCTTCCCAACATACAGGCCTAAGGTATCAGAGAAGTGGATAAGGTCATGGATGACCTTAAGTTGACAGTCCCAATTCAGCGAATTGATTCCTCGGTTTGCATGATTTCGATGCCATGCTGAGCCATTTTTTCGAAGAAGCTGGCGGGCTCCAAAGCGGTTTCGGGAGGCACGACTCCTCTCGCTGTTATTTGGTTTTCAGCTATCATCACGGCGGCTGTCGACGAAGGTATGCCCACCCCTGTTTGGGAGCAGCTCATCATCCAACCCTGATGCGGAGGAAACAAAATTCGGTAAACCAGCTTCACGTCTCTGCTCATCTTTCTGCCAACAACGTAGACGTATGTGTATTCCCAGTCGTCGGGAACCACTCCTTCCCTGAAACCCATAAGGTCCTTCATCTCCACGAGCTTGAGAAACAGTCTACGCGGTGAAACACGGCAGCCTTCATAATCTATCTCATCCAGGGACGCGAACCCGATGTCGGCGAGTTTCTTGATAAGCTCCAGCTCGGGGCTTCCTTCCATCCAGTCGCATTCCGAGAGGTTTTTGCCCTTGAAGCTTCGTGGAAAGGTCGCGAGCTCCGAATGCAGGGTTACGTAGGTTTTTAGACGGCCTACGGGCTCTGGGAAATCAACCTCTTCAGAGAGGGAGAACGCTGGAACGCTGACGGTTTTTCCGCCGCGTAGCACGACGGCGTCAAGCATCATTTCGTCGAAAAGCGTCGAAGGAGACCATGTGAAAAACGGCCCATTCGGCGTCAAATCACGGTATCCATCACGGATGTAAACGGCTTTCATCTCGTCCAGCAGCGAGGCCGCATGTGAAGCGCATAGGTTGGTCAACCCTGGCTGAGCACCCATGCCAACCAAGGCAGTCAACCCCTTACTGCAAAACTGGTCGTCGAGTTCAAGCTGCTTCAACGTGACGTGATACAGCCCGCCATGATCGACGTAGTGGACACCAGCCTTCAACGCGGACATCATCACATCCAAGTTAAAGTAGTACTGGACCGCGTTGATCACAACGTCGCATCCACGAATAAAATCCGCTGTTTCATCGATTTTCCTCACGTCAACCACCTTCGTAGAAACTTTGCTACTTCGAAGCTTCGAGGCGAATTTTTCGAGCTTCTCCTCATTAGCGTCGCCGACCAAGACTTCTGAAACATGTTTGTCCTCGACCAGGTTTCTGACAGCCGCGGAACCTGTCGCACCAGCTCCGCCGAGAACCGCGATTCTCAAAGGAACCTTCGCTCCCGGTTTATCATTTTTTTCCTGACATGATTTTCCAGACGTAGGATGGTAGGAGTGGTGTTTTTTCGATGGTTACGTTGAACGGTGATAGTGCGTCTTGAACCGCGTTTACGATTGCTTGCGTGACTCCAATGGTGGCGAGCTCCCCCACGCCTTTTGTGCCAAGAGGGTTGGGTGCAGGTGTTTCTGTCCTGAGCAAAACCATCGGCGGTGTCTCCACAGCTGACGGCACCAAGTAATCCGTGAAGCTGCTGGTAAGTAGCACACCGTCTTCGTTGTAGACGACTTCTTCGTAAAGAGCTTGTCCGATGGCCTGCATCGCGCCGCCCATGATTTGTCCGTCGACGAGCATCGGGTTGACGACTTTGCCGCAGTCGCTCACCATGTAAAGTCGCTTGACCTCGACCTGGCCGGTTTCGGGAAAGACTTCCACAACCGCGCCATACGCGCCGAAGGGAAACGTCAAATCAGGGTTGTAGAAACTCGTCGCTGCCAGCCCCATCTCAACACCGTCCGGAAGCTTTTCAGCATCATACGCATTCGCCGCAACTTCCTCAAAGGAAACACTTTTTTCCACAGCTTCTTTGACGTAGAATTTTCCATCCGCGAGTTCCACGTCTTCCGGCCTGCATTCCAAGCTATGCGCGGCAATCTTCAACATCTTTTCTTTGACCTCGTTACATGCTTTGAGGATGGCGATTCCCCCTGCTGTTAAGGTCCAACTGCCCGCAGTTCCCCAGCCATAGGGAATGGCAAGAGTGTCGCCGTGGATGACTTGAACATCGTCCACGGAAACACCGAATTCATCTGCTACTATTTGGGCGAAAGCGGTTTCCTCACCCTGTCCATGCGGCGACGTGCTGGTCAACACGATTATCTTGCCGCTGGGCTCGACGCGGACCGATGCACTCTGATAAGAGAAGTTACATACTTCGACGAATGTGGAAAGCCCGATGCCCAGGTAACGGCCCTGTTTCCGCAATTCATCCCGCTGTCTCTTCAACCCGTCGTAATCCATGGCTTTGAGCAGTTCGTCGAGCGCATTTTGATAGTTTCCAGAATCGTAGGTGAAACGAGTGAGAGTTTCATAGGGGAATTCATCGGGATGGATGAAGTTGATTTTCCTGATTTGAGCTGGGTCCATTCCGAGTTTGCGGGCGACGAGGTCGACGGTCCTCTCGATGATGTAGGATGCTTCAGGCCTTCCCGCACCTCTGTAAGCGTCTGTAGCCATCTTGTTGGTGTAGACGCCGACGACTTCGAGCTCGAGGCTTTGAAGCTTATAGCATCCCTGAATCATGCGGGCGGCCATCACAGGGTTGTCCTGCGTGTAAACATGGTTGTATGCTCCGAGGTCGGCGATTATTTTGACCTTGAGCCCGAGGATTTCGCCGCTGCGTTTTGCGGCCGCGGATACGTAGGCTATCATGTCACGTCCATGCGTTGTGGCTGACAGATTTGCACCGCGGTCTTCAAACCATTTGACGGGCCTGTTGAGCTTCATAGCGAGATACGGAACTATGACCTCCTCGGGGTAATGGTTTAGTTTTGACCCGAAGCCGCCTCCGACTTCGGGAGCGATGACTCTTATCCTATTTTCCGGAATCTTGAGAGACATGGATATCCATGTGCGGAGGCGGTGCGGAAACTGTGTCGAAGACCAAACTGTCAAAAGCCTGTTATAGCCGTCGTAGCTTGCCACGACTCCCCGCGGCTCCATCGGCGAAGGAGCCAACCTCTGAATGACGAAACGACCTTCAACTACTTCGTCAGCTTCTTTGAAAATTTTCTCCACATTTCCATAAACTCGTTTCCATCGATAACATAGGTTGTCTTCGAGGTTTTCGTGCACTTTTGGGGAGTCTTTTTCCAAGGCTTTTTCAGGGTAGACAACTGCTGGCAACGGCTCGTACTCGACTTTGATGTGGTCGAGGGCGTCGAAGGCTGTGTAAAGGTCTTCAGCGACGACCACCGCGACGGGTTCTCCGACAAACTTCACTTCATCGACGGCGAGAGGAAAATGTTCCACAAACCTCTTTTCGTCAAAAATCGTCTCTACCACACATGGGCCCACAAATTCCTTCAAATCTGCAGCCGTGAAAACACCGTGGACACCCTTGATTTTTCGTGCTTCTTCTACGTCGATTTTCTTGATTTTCGCGTGTGCATGTGTGCTTCGAAGAAAAACAGCGTAAAGCATGTTGGAAAGCCTGACATCGTCGACGTAGGTTGAATTTCCCTTAACCAGTCTCGGGTCTTCTTTCCGCTTTACACTGGCCCCGACGTATTTCATCATGACGGCAATCCATCTTTGTTACAGGTATAAAAAACCTACGACATGTTCCACAACTTAAAAACAATTTTCTCAGGTGCGAAATAAACGCATAGTCAACATATTTACCTGAAATATTTAATACACGATTATATTCGGCCGCCTAATCATAATATTATGATGGTTGATTTGTTTTTCTTTTTTCTTAATAAGGTGTATTTTGGTATTTAAAGGCTGGAAGAGCTTTTAAACGTTTTTGTGAAAATTGGCCATATAAGGCTATTTACTACAAGGACAATGTTAGTGTC
>JAWBKB010000024.1:0-21568 GCA_038831915.1 Candidatus Caldarchaeum sp. | reverse complement strand
AGAGAAACACGATAGAGTCTTGGTTCAGCAAGCTCAAGAGAAGAATAAAACAGTTCAACACATGCTTCCCAACATACAGTCCTAAGGTATCAGAAAAGTGGATAAGGTCATGGATGACCTTAAGCTGACAGTCCCAAACACCCAAAAAATTTTATATTTGTTTGACCAATGCCTTGTCGTCGATGGAAAATTTGGTGGTTGGAGGCCGACCATTCTACGGATACAAATTGGGTGTGCTGCTGCTAAACACGAGGTTTCCGAGGATAGTCGGAGACCCTGGAAATGCTGCCACCTATGATTGCCCTGTCATATTTAAGGTTGTGGAAAAGGCAACCGTATCGGAGATTGTTAAGAAATCAATAGATGAGGATGTCGTTCGCTCGCTTGTAAGAGCTGCTAAGGAGCTTGAAGCATACGGAGTTTCTGCAATCACCACATCATGCGGCTTCCTCGCCCTTTTACAGAAAGACTTGGCGACATCGGTGAAAGTGCCCGTCTACACATCCACGCTACTGCTTATTCCTCTGGCTTTCATGGCTACAGGAAAGCCTGTAGGCATATTAACAGCAAATTCTCAAGCACTTACTCGAAGACATTTTGAAGCAGCTAATGTCTCCGATACAATTCCACTCTACGTTAAAGGGCTTGAGGGAAAACCTGAATTTAGAAGGGTCATCCTTCAGGATTCGCCAGACATGAATCTAGAGAACATGAGGAGGGACATACGGGCTGCTGCCGAAGAGCTAATCTCTGACCATCCTGAAATCGGGTCGGTTGTATGCGAATGCACTAATCTAGCGCCGTTTAGGGAAGAGGTTAAGAGCATCACAGGACTACCAGTGTATGATTACTTGGCATTGGTGCGTCTTGCGGAAAACTCGGTGTCATAGATTAATTTAAAACTTAATCAAATCACCCATCAGAGAGGCTTCGATTATCTGCTCGATTTGGTGTCGGATAACATCCGAAGAGCCGTGGCTTATTATTTCTCCGGTGTCCATCACGTATGCATAGTCACATATCTCGATAGCTCTTTTGACGTTCTGGTCTACAAGTAGGACAGTTATGCCTTCGCCCCTAAGCCTCTGCAGAACTCTATAAACTTCCTCGGCAAGCTTTGGTGATAGACCGACACTCGGCTCATCCACTAGAAGAAGCTGGGGTTTCACTAGAATGCCGCGAGCAATGTCTAACATTTTGACTTCACCGCCGCTGAGAAAAGATGCTTTCATGTTTCTTTTTTTGAGAAGATTTGGAAACAACTCGTAAACCCATTCGAGCTGTTCAGATAACCCTCTTTTCCCTCTCCATATCCACCATCCCAGCCGAAGGTTTTCCTCTACAGTCATGTCAGGAAAATGGCTTAGGTCTTGAGGAATGTAGGCTACTCCTGCTTTCTTGGCTTCATGAGACGACCAGCCGGTCACTTCAGCTCCATTATACAATATTTTCCCCGAAAATGGTTTCAAAAAACCGTAGATTGTTTTAAGTAGTGTGCTTTTTCCTGCGCCGTTTGCTCCTACCACTGCTGTTAACAACCCTTTTTGTAGAACCATGGTAATTTTTTTTACTACAGCTATGTCTTCCTCATACCCTGCCCATAAATCCTCTACCTTGAGGATGTAGTCATCCGCCAAGGTAAGCCCTCTTAACTTCGGCCAACAGCGCTAGTTCCTTGAGCGGCCCCTCCGCGATTTTCACACCTCTGTCAAGAACTGCAACATGAGAACATAGCTTAGAAATTATTCCCACTTCATGGCTAACGATAACCGCCGTAGAGCCATTTTTAGCAATCTCCGTAATGGCCTCCATCATTCTCTTTATGATGACTGGGTTCACTCCGGCGAAGGGTTCATCCATCAAATACAAGTCTGCTTTCATGGCAATTCCTCTTGCAAACTCCAAAAGTTTTTTCTGTCCACCGCTGAGGTTCTTTCCTTTTAGGTTTGACATTTGGTCTAGTCCAACAAACTCTAGAGCCTTCATCGCCTGTCTCTTCCCTTCTCCTCCACGAAGCTCCTTGCTCATCGCATAGATAGGCACTAGCACGTTCTCCAAAACTGTCATCTCTGGGAAAACTTTTGGGACTTGAAAGGTTCGCGCTACACCGAGCCTAGCGATTAAATATGACGGAAATAGCGTCACATCTCTACTTTTGATTAGAACCTGACCCTTGTCGGGAGGATATATTCCTGAGATAATGTTCAAGAGAACCGTTTTGCCGGCACCATTCGGACCGATTAAGCCGACAATCTCTCCTTTCATGACATCCATCTCAACACCTCTGAGAGCTTCTACACCGCCGAACTTTTTCTCCAACATTTTCAGCGAAAGGATGACCTCTTCCATGCTTTAACGTTGTTTAGTCGCGGTCAGACCCTATAATAAACATTAAAAAATTTTTGCCCTTATCAGGGGCAAAACAAATCCGCCTACTGGTCAGAGTCAGTGTTCTGAGTAAAAAGGCTTAAATCCCATTCTCCTAAAAGGTATTCGTGGTTGACGCGAAATTCTTCGACATACTAAACTATTGCATATGCGATGCCGTCAACAAGTATTTAGGTAAAGAGGAGGCCGCCAAGCTCTTCAGAACGATGGGAAAGTTACACTACAGCGAGTTGAGGAAAAGGGGAATGGTGAATCAGGACCCTGACCCGATAAAGACTCTTGAGAACATAGTCGACTATTTAGAAAAGTCTGGGTACATGGGTAAAATCACTGTGACGAAGACGGGCGACAACGAACTGGTAGTGGACATGTATGACGTGTCGGTTTTGGACTCATCGATAAGATTGGTTGACGAAGGAAAATCGCCTTCACACATCATGACTAACACAATGTTTGCAGCCTTGGAGGAGCTCGGCTACGACGCGGAAATTTATGACTTGTTTTTCGACAAGAACGAAAATCATGTAAGGGAGAAATGGATAGTTAGACGTCGTTAGAAAGAAGGGGGTGTTACAATTTATGACCGACGGACACAGACAAGACGCATTAGTGATAGGAGGCGGAATTGTTGGGTTGCTTACTGCGTATATGTTACGGCACCAGGGGCTGCATGTTACCGTTATCGCAGGGAAGGATGTAACAAAATCCGCCTCTTGGGGAAACGCTGGATATCTAGCCGCTGGCTTCGGCTCACCCATTCCATCAGCAGAAAGCATATCCCAAATTATCAAATGGATGATTACTTTTGACTCACCCATCAAAATCTCAACAAAATTCTTTTTGAAAGAAATAACGCCCAAAGGTTGGTTGTCAAAATATTTGCGGAAATCACGGCAATTATCAACCCTGGGTCATGCTTCGCTAGTGAGGCAGATGTGTGTTGATGGGGTTGAGACAATGAAGAAGGTTATGGAAGAGCTAAGAGTTTCAGCCAATTTAAAGCACGGTGGAATTCTCGAAGTTTACCTCAGCAACCAAAAATTAACGGAACATCTCAACCTCCTCCAGAACATCACTCAGCTTGGAATAGATTTCATACATCTCGACAAAAAAGAATGTTTGGAAAACAATCCTTTGCTATCCGAGAACATCGCCGGCGGAATTCTTTTCAAAGAGGACCTTTCGCTTGACCCTGCAAAACTTGTTTTATCCCTCCGCGAAGCTCTCACTAATTTGATGGGAATAAGTATCGTCGACAAAGAGGTGGAGAAAATTCACAAAGATGGTCACATTGTTTCTTCAGTCAAGCTGTCAGACCAATCCATGTTAACTGCATCAACTTACGTGGTCTGCGCCGGCATTAACACGAGACAGCTCTTGTCTCAGCTTGGAATAGTGCTCCCCATCATGCCCGCTTACGGCTACATGGTCATGACAGAACCCGTTGCAGAGAAAATGCGCTGGCCTACCGCGGGAGGGGAATTTAGGGTCGCGATGTCACAGACATCAGAAGGAAAACTGCGTGCCACAGGGTTTTTTGAGCTAAGACATGAAATAAACCAAGCAATTCAAAAGAGGTTCGATGTGCTTTCTCGAAAGGCTGCCCAGTATATTCCCGTGTTCGGCAAGTTAAAGATAGTAGAGAAATGGTTGGGAGCAAGGCCATGCACCCCTGATGGGCTGCCATACGTAGGTAGGACCAAATACGACAACCTCTTAGTCGCGGCCGGTCATTGCAGGCTCGGTCTTACTATGGCGGCGTCGACCGCTAAGGTCGTGGCTGACATTGTGCAAGGTAAAGAAAACAGTTTCGCTGCATTTTTGAATCCAGACAGGGAAGTATTGGCGAATCAACGCTTACATCGATAATAGCTTAGCAAAATTTTTTCATTGACATGCTTTGATGTCGCGATTTTTTGAGTCGAAATGCAAAATCACTTGATTTCAGGCTTCGCTTTTTGGTTGCTGTTGATGGTTATGGTCAGAAATATGTTGTTACTGCTTATTGACGCTGGTTGTAGATATTTATAAATGGAAGAACCGCATATATTAAGGGCCCGTAGCTTAGCTTGGACAGAGAAGACATTCCATACGAGATGTCTTTGGAACGCCGGCCTTCGGAGCCGGAGGTCGTGGGTTCAAGTCCCATCGGGCCCGTTGATTTTACTCTACGATTACGGAGGTTTGGAAGAGTGATGGTCTCGCGAAGCAAAATGCGGGGGCTTAATGGCATCGCGAGTTTGCTAAGCTTTGTTTAATCTGGTCGAGCCCGTCGGAATTTTTCCCTGTAACTGTCAGCTCGATGGTCCGCATTGTTCTGTCGCAAGGAACGGTGATGGCCATTTGTTTCATCGGTGTTCGGCGGAACCCTTTTTTGACCTCGCGGTGAACAACCGAGGCTATGTGTCCGTTAACCACTGTCTTTTCTCCGCCCGACGTCATCAACCTGCCCAGCTCCTTAACGCCTTTTTTGACTTTGAGCTCGAGGTCGTATACTTCCCCGTTCACCAGATTTACTAGGAAATAGCTTGTCGAGCCGTCTGTTATCCATCCGTTGCCTTCGACTATCGTTGTGTAGTAGACATCCGATGGAATGTCGCCGACTTTTACGGTCCATCCTTCTGGCACGTCCAACAAAAGCCATAGAAACCTTCCCATCAACAAGTTACCTGTCGCCAGTTCGAATTTTCTCGCCATTTACTTCACCACTCGAAAACCTCCGAAAAATTTCCTCCTCTCCTTATGTGCTGCGGCTTTAATCTCTCTAATAAGCCAGTCGAGGTCGCCGACCAGCCTGATTCTCTGGCCGTTTACGATACAGTAGAAACTGGAGTTAAGCCGGTAACGCATCGAAAGCCAAACACCGAGTGGAGAAACAGAATGAACGATTTTAACGTCGAAGCCTTCAGCGGTCAACCTTTTGACGAAATTTCTGATGAAATCCATTCTCGATGTTAATTCGGGAGGATATTCTTTTAACTGAGAGATGAAGTCACGCATGCTCAACAGAGGGTAACGCGCCGTAGCTGAAAATATAGACGGAAACAGTCCGACCAGGTAAACACGTTGACGCAACCAGCAAGTAGATGGTTGGAAACGTTAATAAAGCTTAAAACTAAAATAATTATCGGTGGTTTTGAAGTCCGTCAAGGTGGAGCTTTACGAAATTTACCCAATGACGCTCGGTCACTGCCCGCACTACAACCTTCTTTCAGCGGAAATGTATGCGATGGGCGCTGAATTTTGCGAGCTTTCCACCCAAGCCACGGAATATCCGGACGACATTATAGCCAACCACCGCAAAGCAGCGGAAATTGTGAAATTTCTTAGAAACAATTTTGTCGGAAAAAACATGAACGTCGAAGTTGAAATGGTTAACTTGATTTCGCCGGTTGGTTTTTTCCGCAGCATAAGGCATGGAATTTTGAGAAGGCCGGCGATAGTCGTTGACGGTAAAAAGGTTTGCGACGGAAAAATTGAATGGGAAAAACTCCGGTCGGCGGTTGAGCAGGCATGGCTGAAAAAAGCGAGCCCGTAGTGGGGACGAGGACCGGCGGACTAAAACAAGCTGTAAAAGATTTTCTTTTCGGAGCGTTAATGCTCAGCCTTTACCAAAGCGTTGTCAGCTTTAAGCACAAATACGACGACATTTTCTTCTCTCTCGTAATGGGAGAATTTTTGGGAATACCTGTTCTTGGAAACTACTTCACCATAAGGCTGATTCCCTACTTCCTTCCGCAGCTCGAAGAAGCGAAGAAAAGACTTTTACGCGATGTGGACATCCTTGAACTGTTACACGAAGGCCCAGCCGTTCACTAGGCGGGCACGAACTGCGAAATGTCGTCGATGATTTTTTCCAAGGCGTTGATTCCTCGGATCTCGGTCGGATACATCCGAATAAATCCTCGAACATGCTGGCCGAGGTCTCTTTCGATTATTTCGAGGTAGTGTCTTTGCTCTTCCCATTTTGACGAAAGATATCCCGTGGGGTCTGTTGCAACGTCGCCGCGGTCAAGAACCATGTTCACGAAAATGCCACCAACTGGAATGTTGAAAGACTGTACCATCGAAATGAATCTTCTAACCACTGATATGGGCAGGCTTTCAGGCGTTGTTACGAAGTAGAACAGAGTTTTCTCGGGGTCGGTGATGGACTGGCGGGTTTTGTTGAATCTTTCGTAGAGGTTGATGAGGTCTGCGACCACGGGGTCTTTCTTGATTTCTTCCATGATTTTTTCTTTTCGAACTGATAGACGCAGCCTGTATTCTTGTGCTTCTTTCCGAGATTGTATCATCCGCGCCAGCCACAGACCGTAGAGCTTGCTTAGCCCAATCAGCCTTACAGCGTTCGCGACTGCGGCTGTGTCGAAAACGACCACGTCATACTTTTCTCCTTCCGTCACCATTATTTCCATGACTTTGTCGAACATTGCTGATTCCTGAAACGCGGGATTCGTCGTAGCGATTTGGATGAAGGGGTCGGGGTTTATCGGTATTTCAGCCCATTTGAAGAACTCTTTCAGTCTTGATGCCATGTTCGCTCGGTATCTATCAACAAGGTCTGATATCTCGACTTCGACCGTCGTCAGCCCTTGTATTCCCTCGACTTTCTTAAAGGTTCCGCCGGAAAGGTCTTGCATAAACAAACTACTTAGGGAATGGACTGGGTTTAGGCTCGCAAGCAAAACCGATTTACCTTGCCTTACGGAATCGATAGCGAGTGCTCCGGCAGAAACGGTTTTTCCGACTCCGCCTTTCCCACCTACGAATATGTATTTTGCTTTGCCGAGGTTGATGCCCTGCTTCATGTCCATTCGATTCCTCCGCTCATCAGGTGTTTTGAAACTGCGGCGATTCCTTCGATGCCTCGTGGTTCTCGGGGAAACATGGGAATTATGGATATCACGAGTTTGCCGAATTTGTCCATTATCTCGGTCATGCATTCTTTTTGTTGTTTGAGTTTGTTTGCGATGAAAGGAGACGGGTTTGAAGTCATTTCGGGCGGTAGAACTTTGTTGACAACGATGCCTGCAAGCTCGATTCCAACTGATTTAAACATCTCCAACGCTTTCTCGGTGTCGATGATCGACATGCGCTCTGGCGTGATAACCATGAAGAAAGCAGCCTTTTCTCTGTCCTTCATCACGTCAGTGAAGGTCGTGAGCTTTTTCTTGATGTCGTAGAGCTCCGTCAACACTTCGTCTTCTTTGACCAGTTTTTCACCTTTAAGTCTTCGCGCGATTTCATCATATTCCCTTGCTTTTTCCCGCGCCTCGGTTAGCTTTTCAACCCATGCGCTGAGGATGTCAGCCATAGTGATCATCCTTATTCCATGGCCGAAAGGAGGCATGTCGAAAACGTATAGTCCGTAGTTTCCCGCGGCGAGATATTCGGCCATCGCATCGTAGGTCGCCGATTCGTACATGGCGGGTTCCGCCACTGAGCTGTCGATGTAAGATTCGATTTCAGGTGGAACCTCCATTTTATACATGTCACGGATTTTCTGTTTAATTTCTTCTATGTATCGCGCAATCTTCGTGTCGGCATCTATTTCGACAACGAAAAGGTTGGGCCTTACTTCGACTTCGCCTTTACCGAAAATGTTCTGCTCGAAAATATCGCTGAGAGAGGCTTGTGGGTCTGTGCTGAAACAGAGAACCTTTTTGCTTGACGAAACCGCGTAGGATAACGCGGCGCTGCATGTTGTTTTGCCCAACCCTCCCTTACCGGCGAAAATCACCATCTTGAGATTTGGTTTTGACGCTAGAAACGAGTTAAACCCTTTCAACCATAAATCACGTCCGTGAAATCTCTTTCACGGTAAAATCGGTGTTTCCAGGCTTTGACGTTTGGAATCGCGTAGGGTAGGAGACGAAGCGAATAATATGGTGGAAGAATTGGAAAACCAAGCATGTCACCCATTACCATCAGTATGAACAAATGCTCCATGTACATTCGGGTTTTGAGCACCGAAGTGACTTGTTGATGTAGCGCCACCCCATAGAACATGTCCCCGACGGCTTTCCTGATGCCCGACAAAACGCCGCCCTTGCGTTCCTCAGACATGTAAATACAAGCTTTAACTTATTTAAAAAGTGTTTCGCCGCAATGATAAAAATATGAGGAGAGTTTATGCCTTAACTTCAACCTTCGCCGCTTTACGGAATCCTCTGATGAAGTACAAGGTCATCGCCAGCCCGATGACGAACATCAATGCACCTACCACCGTCGAAAATGCGTTGATGGCAATCAACCCTCCAGGACCAGCTGCGTTAAGAACAATACTCTGTGTTGCGTGCAGCAGTCCGGGTCCGAGACCTCTTAGATTTTCACCTGCGAGAGCTCTGGCGAAAATCGACGTCTGGTAAGCGATGGCGGCCAAGGTCGTGACCATCATGAAGATGCCAGGAATGGTTGTGTACCAATGGAATTTTCTCTGTGTGTAAAGGAAGAGGCCAACGATGAGTAATGCGAATCCGGCGAGAAGCTGGTTCGTTCCACCGAAGTACAGCCAGATGTTTGTCCAGCTGCCTGTCAGAACGAAGGCGATTGGAAAGACGAAGCCGAGAACAGAGGCGATGAATTTATTTCCGAGTATCGAAAGCGGTGTGCCTCCGAATACTTCAGCCATCGTTACTCTCCAGAACCTTCCGAGAATTGTGAGTATGGTGACCGCCATGCCGACCATGTAGTTTGCGAAGAATACTCGTAAGAACGGGACGGCCGCTTCACCGCCTACAAGGAAAGAAGTTAGCGTTGTTGCTCCTAGAACGAAGTTTCCGGGTGAAGCTTCGCCAGCGATGGTTAAAAGCGGTATTGAAGACCATGCTGCGAGAGCTGAGAGGCCCACTAAGTTTTCCGTGATCATGGCTCCTGCCCCGACGGGTCTGATGTCTGTTTCGACGTCAATCTGTTTCGATGTTAGTCCTGTGCTGACGAGGCTGTGCCATCCAGATATCGCTCCGCATGCAATAGTCACAAACAGCGCAGGCCAGAGAGGCCCCACGGTGACCACTTCGGCCCATCCGCGGAATTCAGGAACTTGAAGTTTCACTCCAGTCAGCGGAGATACGAGGGCTCCGATGGTCAGAAGAAGCACCGCGGGTATCAACGAGTAGTACGCGATGTAGTTCATGGGCGTGATGAGACGGGGCATGGGTAGTAGAGAGCCTAAAATGAGGATGGCGACAAGTGGGACGAGCCAATAGGTGTATGGGTTTGCTGCTGGTGTCACTCCTGGCGGTGGCGGTGTGAAGACAAAGGTTCCCGGCGGCGGCACGTTCGAAAGAATGGTCGCACCCAACGCGATTCCAACCGCTTGGAGGAACACGGCGAGAAGGGTTACTGGGCCCACGCTCATTTTTAGTCTGAAAAGCAAATGACCTGTTATCATCGCCGCGATGACAAGCACCAGCAACGACCAGAATGACCCGGGAAAAGCGTTCATCGTTGTCGCCACAACGAACAGAAACGCAGCGTTAATCAGCAGTAGATACAGGAGCAGGAAACCGAGCAGCAGCCTTCGCGGAGTCGGGCCCAGCATTTCGTATGCGAGCGGCCCGAAAGACCTTCCTTCTTTCCTCACCGACAGAAATATCGCGCTATAGTCTTGAACCCATCCTATCAAAAGCGCCGCGAACAAAATCCACAGAAATGCCGGTAGCCATCCGAAGGCGAGGGCCGCTGTGCCCGGCCCGATTATGGGCCCCAGAGCCGCGATGCTGTTCCACTGAAACCCGTAGAGAACGAAGCGACCTACTGGAAAGAATTCGACTCCGTCGGCGTACATGTGGGCTGGCGTTGGTCTTGACCTGTCAGGGCTCCACACCTTTCGGTCGATGATCTTGCTATACACCATGTATGCGAACAGAAATACAACAATGCCGACGACCGTGAAACCGAATGGTGTGTCGAAAACCATTTTCTAATCGTGATAAAACATATATTGAACTCATATAAGCTTTTTTAGAATAGAAAGTAATGTTTTTATCTTTTCCGGCTCCGAGGGCGAAGCATAGACGTGTAGATGCGGCAATTCCTTGCTAAAGGACACCAAATATAGTATGTCGAGGGGACGAAGTGCTGAAACAACCTGTTCAACGAAGTTCTTCGGCGCGTTCTCCTCGACTGAGAACAAAACATAAGAGTCGATTCTGTCCACGAAAGTTCCCCACCGGTCTGCGTAACGCATCGCGGGTGAATCTTTGTGAATAAGAGTAAATGAAGATGATGGCGGCTTTGAAATTTTCCCCCGTAGAATCAGCAGGTCTTTTTTCTTCATGACTCTGGAAATAACATAGCTCAATGGGTTGGCCCACGACGATATCCCCACGACGACGGAAAATTGTTCCATATTCCCCAGACCTTTGAAAGATAGGACGGCCGCTGAAACGCCGAATCGAGCCGCTGTTGTTTTTCCGCCGAGCTCGGCAACTGCTTGTTGAATAGAAGAACCGATTTTCGCGATCTTTTTTCGGCTTGCCGTCGAACCCACGACGTAGAAACTAAAAAAGATGATGGCAACAATAACCACAGCTGCGGCCGGGTCGAATGATTCATTCATGAACTTCTTTGGCGTGGGGAATTTAAAAAATTGATAGTCTTTATAGCTGGCTACGAGGTGTAATTATGCGGGGCGTTGATGCTGTGGAAGCCATCTGAAGACATCGTCGAAAACGCCAACATGACAAAATTCATTCAATTCGTGTCTGAACGGGAGGGCCTTGACATCGACCCGTTGCGTGAAAAGGCTTACTTTCAGCTATACAACTGGTCCGTTGAACACCTCCACGAATTTTGGGCCGCAACATGGAATTTTCTCGACATCAAAGCCTCACAGCCTTTCACACAAGTCGTTGACGACCTCTCAAAATTTCCGGGTGCGTCATGGTTCGTTGGCGCCAGCCTCAACTTTGCCGAGAATTTGCTGAAAATTCGTGATCATTCAACTGCTTTGACGGCTGTTAGAGAAGATGGACTGGTCAGGCGATTATCGTATCTTGACCTTTTCCGTGAAGCGGTATCGGTTGCTGAAGGTCTTCGTGAAGCCGGGGTAGGCCATGGCGATGTCGTGGCGGGCTACATGCCGAACACCGTCGAAACAGTTGTCGCGATGCTCGCAACAACAGCTCTCGGCGCCACGTGGTCCTCCGTTGGAACCGAGCTGGGAACAGTCACAGTGGTCGACAGACTCGAACAAATTCAACCAAAGATCCTATTCACCGTAGACGGCTATTTTTACAAGGGTAAACAGTATTCGATTCAGGAAAGAGTTGAAAAGGTCGTCGAAAAGGTTGCCTCGATTAAAAAAGTGATTTTAGTACCGTATGCCAGCTCGGACGGTCAGCCAAGTATTCCGAAAGGCGTGGGATACCACGAGTTCAAAGGCCCTTCAAAAACTTGGTTTGACTTTGCACAGGTACCTTCTAACATCCCTGTCTACATCATGTTTTCGTCTGGAACTACTGGTAAACCAAAATGCATGGCCCAACCTTTGGCAGGAATCTTGGTTAACCAGCTGAAAGATTTGGTCATTCATAGCGATTTGAAGAAAGATGATGCCATCACGTACATCACGACGCCGAGCTGGATGATGTGGAACTGGATTATGCCAGCGCTAGCTGTGGGCGCACAAATCGTGCTTTACGATGGTGACCCGAATTACAGGGATTGGCGAACCATGTGGAAACTTGTAGATGAGTTTCGCATCACCATCTTCGGCTGCAGCGCGAGCTACATCAATTCACTCAGAGGAGCCGGAGCTGAGCCGGGGAAATACTTTGACCTTTCATCATTACGAGAGATTTCACAGACTGGTTCTGTCCTTTCGCCAGACGGTTTCAAATGGGTGTATGAACACGTGAAGGAAGACCATCACTTCAACTCGATTTCAGGAGGCACTGACATCAACGGAACCTTTGCCAACGGCTCGCCCGTTCTGCCCGTGTACGCCGGCCAAATTCAGTCACCAGCTCTTGGCATGAAAATCAAATGCTACGACGAAAACGGCAACGCTGTCTATGACAAAGAAGGAGAGCTGGTATGTGAAGCGCCGGCGCCGCCTATGCCGATCTACTTTCTAAACGACCCGGGTAACGATAAGTATCTCGATTCGTATTTCCGATTTTATCGACACAAACGTGTTTGGCGGCATGGTGATTTTGTGATTTTCCACAGCGACACAGGTGGCATCACTTTCTTGGGAAGGTCGGACGCGGTTCTCAAGCCATCCGGTGTGAGAATAGGCACAGCTGAAATATACGCCATCGTAGAATCTTTCCACGAAATAGCGGACAGCTTAGCCGTCGGCCAAAACTGGAAAGAAGACCAACGCATCATTCTATTCGTCAAGATGGCTAAAGGACATCAACTCACCGAGGAGCTTAAGCGACGAATAAAAGAGGAGCTTCGGGCTAAGGCTTCACCCCGTCATGTTCCGGCCCTGATTCTAGAGGCGCCCGACATTCCATACACCTTTAACATGAAAAAAGTCGAAATCGCCGTGTCGAACATTATCAACGGTAGGAAAGTGACAAACCGCGATTCGATCATCAACCCTGAATCACTTAAATTTTTTGAGATGATTACGCCGATGCTTCAATCTGACTAAAGCTTATTTACTGAATAGATATTATTGATTTATGCTTTCGGATGAGCATCTTCTAATCTATCAAACTGCTCAAAAGATTGGTGAAAGATTTGGTCGGAAAGCATGGCTGGAATGCGCCGCTGAAAAGAGAACACCTGACCGTCTTTGGGATGACCTGCTGAAAGCCGGTTTGCTCGGAGTTGGTGTCCATGAGGGTTCCGGATGTTTGGACGCCGTTCTTGTCCAGGAGGGGTTGGCCAAAACCGGAATCCCACTTCTCCAGTTCCTGACTACGCATTTTTCGCGGGTTATGATAGCTCGCCACGGGTCCAAAGAGCAATTCGAAAAATTCGTCGCACCAACTTTTGAGAAAGGCAAGAAGATCAGCTTTGCTCTAACAGAGCCTGTCGCCGGCTCTGAAACATGGAAGATAACGACCCTCGCTCGCAAACAGAATGGTGTATATTATCTTTCAGGCCAGAAAACCTACATCACAGGTGCCCGTGAATCGGATTTCATGCTTGTTGTAGCAAGGACGAAGCGTTTCGAAGAAGTTTCCGACAAGAAGCACGGCTTGGGAATTTTTGTTTTTGAATCGCGTAGGAGTGGTGTCACGTTTGAACCCTTGGATATCGAGCTCTATTCTCCCGAAACCCAGTACACGGTGTATTTCGACGACGTGGAGTTGACTGATGAAAATTTGGTAGGCCGCCCCGACCGCGGTGTCGAGGTACTGTTTGACGGGCTTAACGTCGAAAGAATGTTGATTGCCGCGTGCAGCGTCGGGCTTGGAGATCACGTGTTGAACCGGGCTGTTGAATATGGTAAACAGCGTGTGGTGTTCGGCAGGCCGGTCGGCTCCTATCAGGGTCTTCAGTTCAGAATGGCGAGGGCTAAGGCACATGTCGAGGCCGCTCGCGTTCTCAACTATCACGCGGCCAATTTGTATGATGTTGGAGAGCCGGCGGGCGGTGTCGCGAACATGGCGAAACTTGTCGCGGCGGAGGCCGGGCTTGAAGCCTTTGAAGCATCTATGCAGGTTTTTGGAGGAAACGCCTTCGACCGCAAAACTGATGTAATCACGCTTTATCCCATCATCCGCTTGTTTCTTACCGCGCCGGTCACGAACGAGCTTGTTCTCGCACATATCGGACAGCATGTTCTCGGTCTTCCGAAATCTTACTGAGGTGTTGGGATGAAGGTCTGGGTTGCGGGTGTTGGAGAAATTCCTTGCAAACAAAGCTATGAGGGCATCGATTTCCGTGAAATGCTTTTCCAAGCCGCTCAGACTGCTTACAGGGACGCGGGAATTTCTCGCTCCGACATCGACGGTATCGTTGCAAGCGGGTTCGATTTCTTTGAAGGCATAAGCATCACCGACTCTTACACGCCCGACCAAGTTGGTGGAAGGCTCAAATTCAACACATCAGTCACAAACGATTCGCTGAACGCGTTTATCCACGCCTGCATGTTGTTGAAAACCGGAAAATTTCGAACCCTTGCTGTCTCTGTTTTCAGCAAACCATCGGAGATTCCTAACTATGCTGAAGTCGTGCTCAACTCGTGGGACCCTCATCTGGTAAGACCTTTATTGATGCATCACGGCGTCGTTGCTGGACTTGATGCGCAAGCATTCTTGAACAGAGTTGGAGGAAATCTGCATGATTTCTCACTTGTCGCTTCGAAGAATCATGGAAACGCGTTGAAAAACGAGTCAGCCGCTTACGGCATGCAGGTTTCACCCGATGCTTTGGACCGCTCAGACCTATACGCCGAGCCTCTACGTGAAGGGCATGTAGCACGTTTATGCGACTACGCCGCCGTCGTAGTCCTGACAAACAACAGTTCTCTCGGGAAAGTGCTTGTCAAAGGATTTGGGTTTTCAAGCGGATTGTCGACTACTGATTTCTCGGCTCGGGAATTCGGCACAGCTTCGTGGGTGAGGCCGGCGGTGAAACAGGTGGAAAAAATGGCTGATTCGCTTCGTTTTGATTTTGTCGAAGTTTCGGAACCGTTCGCATCGTCTGAGCTAATGTTTTTGGACGGGCTTGGGGTCTTCAGGGAGCCGGTCGTCAGGCTTCTTCGTCGTGGTGACTTTGACAGCGGATGCGCAGTTCCAGTCAACTCGTCGGGTGGATGTTTAGGGATGGGCTATCCTCTCAACGCGGCTGGTCTTCAAAGATTGGTTCAAGCTGTCAAACAGCTGCGTCAAGGCGGTTTTCGGTCGTGTTTGGTTGGTTCGTTTGAAGTCGAGGTTGTGGACGGTGGTGCAGTGGTCTTGCTTGAATCGGAGGCGTGAAACATGACGAGACGTGTGGCTATAGTTGGTGCAGGCATGACTTATTTCCGTTCTTTGTCCCCGCTGACTTCGCAGGAACTGGTTTTTGAAGCGGTGAGAAAATGCCTAGAAGACTGCGGGCTTGAGCCAAAAGATGTTGACGCAGTCGTTGCGGGCTCTGCTCCCGACGCATTCGACGGATATCATCACAAAGGGTTGCTTGCGGCCGAGCCGTCCGACGCCTTTGGAAAACCATTTTCGAGAATCTTCGTCGGCGGCGGCACCGGCGTAGGCCTTGGAGTAGCAGGATGGTGGCATGTCAAGTCAGGCGTATTCGATAAAGTGTTGCTCGTGGCTTGGGAAAAGATGAGTCATCCCTACCCACATGCTCAAAAGCTTTTCCAGTCCATTTTCGACCCCGCGCTTGAGCAACCACTTGGCCCGAACCTCATCTGGATTTTCGCTCTTGAAATGAGACGCTACATGGAGATGAACAACTTGGAGAAAGAGCTTATCGCCAAGGTGGCGGTCAAGAACAAAGCAAATGCCTTAGACCATCCATACGCCCAGCTCGGAACAAAAATAACCGTCGATGACGTGTTGAATTCACCTGTCTTGGTTTGGCCTGTTAACAGGCTTGACATCAGCCCAACGTCGGACGGAGCCGTGGCCCTGATGTTGGCGTCGGACGACGAAGCGAGAAAAATCACCGATACTCCCGTCTGGATTGACGGTGTCGGAGCTTGTTTGGACAGCCAGTTCTGGACAAACCGTGACCTCGCCTATCCATATTATGTGTATTTAGCCGCACAGCAAGCATACAAGATGGCAGGTATCACAAACCCGTTGAAACAAATCGATGTGTTCGAGCCCTATGACCCGTTCACCTATAAGGAGCTTCATCACCTCGACGGATTGCTGGGTAAGCCCGGCCTTGCTCCGAAGCTTCTCGAGGAAGGCATGCTCGAGAGAGACGGAGATTACCCGACCTGTCCTTCAGGAGGGCTGCTCGGAGTTGGAAACCCAATCGCCGCGGCTGGACTGCTGAAGATTGCGGAGCTTTACTGGCAGCTGAGCGGAAGAGCGGGTAAACGACAAGTTCCCAACGCCTACGTTGGCGTTGCTCAAGCGTGGGGTGATTTGATGCAGGTTGGGCAAGTGGTGGTGTGCCGCGCATGAAAACAATTTCCTCACGAATCGACGATAAGTATCTCGAACAGCTACCCGAAGACGTTCAAGAATACATTAGACAAAGGCAGCTAAATATCAGCTATGGCAAAGGCGATGCATGGCTATCGGCACTTGAGAAAAAATATTCTGAACTTGATGGCCTGAAAATCGAACAACTGGTGTTAAGCTATTGGAGGATTTTCATAGAAAACCTTCATCGCCCGGGAATGGCGTACAGCAAGTTTCTCGCAGGCCTTCGTGAAGGCAAGATAATCGGCACGCGATGCTCGGGATGCGGCCGAATCCTCATCCCGCCACGGTCATTCTGCGAAATGTGTTTCACCCACGTTTCGGAAGAGGTCGAACACACCGGCGAAGGAATAGTCTCCACTTACTCGGTTTCATACATCGGAACTGACCCAAGCATACGGCTTCAACAGCCCACAATAGTCGCCGTAATATGGTTCGTCGACACAATCAAGCACAAGCCATCCTCACACACAACGACACACGCCGGAGGAATTCTTCACATCATCGGAGAAACAATCCCCGACAAAGTCCGGATAGGGATGCATGTTGTCCCTGTTTGGAGGAAACCTGAAGAACGAGTCGGGAGCATCCTCGACATTGCGTATTTCAAGCCGAAGGTGAACGCGCCATGAATATCGATAACTACTATGAATATCCGGCCGGCGTAGCTCTTTCGGTTTTTCTCAACGGACTTAGAGAGGAGAAAATCATGGCTAGCGAATGCATGAAATGTTGTCACCGACGTGTTCCACCACGGGCCCACTGTCCCGAATGTTTCACAACCACTATTCGGTATGTTGAAGTTAAGTCCGTGGCACGCGTCATAACGTATAGTAGGTCCCCGTTAACGATTCTCAAGCCTTCGAAGACAGTTATGAAGACATGGATTTTCGCCCGCTTCGAAGAAACCCATGGCGGAATACTTCATCTACTCGACCCCGTCATCGAGCCGAAACTAAATCTCAGGGTGAAACCGGTGTTCCAGGAAAACAGGGTAGGCAGCATTTGGGACATCAAAATGTTTACATCACTATCCTGACGTGAGAGCTATTTTTCAAGCTGTTCGAGAAGGTCGTTGTGTTCTTCGACGAGATGCCAAGGGTTCTCTTTGTACACGTTTTCCAGAATAATGGTTGGGTTGAGAGGTGGTACCTTTTCACATTCTTCGACTGTTTTCTGCACTTCGAATTGACAACTTTCCCATAGTCTTTGGTCCATTTCTTCTGTCAACAATCCAACTGACATGAGAAATTTTTTCAACCTTCGTATCGGGTCTTTTTCTCGCCAAGTTCTTACCTCTGTTTCGTCGCGGTATCTAGACGGGTCGTCCGCCGTGGTGTGAGGCCCTAACCGGTATGTTACGGCTTCAATCAGAGTTGGCCCTCCTCCGTTCCTTGCTTTTCCCAAGGCTTCACGTGTAGCGTGGTAACATGCCAACACGTCGTTGCCGTCCACTCTGACACCTTCAAACCCATAAGCTCTGGCTTTTTCCGCAATCGTCTTCGAAGCGGTCTGCCGTGAAAAAGGTGTTGAAATCGCATAATGATTGTTGCTGCAAATGAACACTACGGGTGCTTTGAAGACGCCGGCAAAGTTCAGAGCTTCGTGGAATTCGCCTTTAGACGTCGCACCGTCTCCGAAATAATTCACCACCACGTTCTTTTCTCCACGATGCTTAAACGCCAACGCAAAACCCACAGCAACGCTGATGTTCAGTCCAACAGACACCGGTGCCGCAACAACTCTATGCCGAATGTTTCCGTAAACTGCAAAATCACTGCCTTTCAAAGGGTCCTCAGAATTAGCCATGTGCCTGTTCACGATTTCCCTCAGAGGAATTTTTCTTGCCACGAAAACTGGAAGCTCGCGATAAAGAGGAAAAATCCAATCTCCTTTTTCCAACGCGTAGGCCGTGCCTACGCCCACCGCCTCTTGACCCTCCGAAGGAGCATGAATGCCGATTTTACCCATCCGTTGAAGCTTAAGCAACCATGCATCCAGGACGCGTGACATTACCATGTCGCGGTATATTTCCTTCAAAACCGAAGGTTCAATTGTCAAACGGTCTGAAAGGGTTCCATCTTCAGAAATCATCCTAAACATACCTTTTTTACAATATATAATTGGCGACCCTAATTAAATTTTTACCGCACTACGAAATTTCATTTGATGATGTGAAAACCCCGCTTTTCCAATACCGGTTCTTCGTTCCACGTCTCAATTTTAGTAACCCTTGCGAGCGGCGGGCCTCTTTTACACCATTCGACCAGTTCTCGAACCTGTGATTCTTCGCCGACAATGAAGGACTCAACGGAGCCGTCTGGGTTGTTGCGGACCCATCCGTCGACTTTCAGCAGGTCCGCCATTTCTTTCATCGAGACCCTGAAGAAGACTCCTTGAACTTTCCCGTAAATCTTCACCCTGACAGCTACGCGAGCCACGTCAACACCTATAATACATTGGAATAAAAATTTCGTGAGGCATTTATCATGCATTACGACGTCGCTGTTGTAGGCGGAAGCTCAACCGGGCTGATAGCAGCTCGAGAAACAGCCAAACGTGGACTCCGAACTGCAGTCTTCGAAGAAGACCCGGTGATTGGAAGACCTGAAAAATGCGCAGGGTTATACAGCATCCAAGGACTTCGTTTATTAGAAATCCCGGTAGACGGCCCCTACCTTCAAAACAAAATCAGGGGAGCTGTTTTCGTCTCACCTTTTGGAAAAAGATTCGAAGTTGATTTTGGAAAATTTGTAGCCGCAGTGCTGAATCGAGAAAGGCTTGATTTGTTCTTAGCTGAACAAGCTGTAAAAGACGGAGCCGACATCTTCATCGATGACCGAGTAACTTCAGCTGTCACAAACGGTACAACAGCTACAGTAAAAACGAGTAAACACATCGTGACCGCCAACTATGTTATCGACGCTGAAGGGAGGGCCGCTACAGTCGCGAAACAGCTTTTCCCTGACTATCGATGCGGAAAATGGCTTCCGATAGTTCAGCTTCAAGCAACAAACCATGGATACGACCCCGATTTTGTATATCTTTTTTTCCGAAAATATCTAACAGACTACTTTGGCTATCTTGTTCCCGTCGACGACCAAACAGGCAAGGTGGGCGTTGCAGCATCGAAACATCCTGAACTCTATGTGCGAAAAATTTTGGAAGAATTTTTTCCCAAAGCGAAAATCACTGGGTTTTCATCCTCGTCTATTTACGTTGGATGGCCTCTGAAGAAAGTGCGAAACCAAAACGCCTTGCTGGTCGGAGATGTCGCAGGCCAAGTTAAAGCAACAACTGGAGGCGGAGTGATTACGGGTGGACTGGCGTCAGTCGCCGCCGCAAAACACATCGCAGGTGAAGGATTATACGAATCGCTTCTCAGACCTCTTGAGGCTGAGCTTCAAGGCATGTATCGCATCCGTCAGCTCTACGAAAAACTATCTCCAAAACAAATCCATCTCATAATCTCATCAATGCAGGATTCATATTTCTCAAACGTATTGAAAAGAGTCGGCGACATGGACCGACAATCGACAACTGCGTTCAAAGCTCTTTTATCGCCGGCCATTTTCAAGACGGCGGCAACTGCATTAAAGCATTTCATCAAATCCCACGCATACGTTTAAATTATTCACAAACAGGTTGAACAAGTCGATGAGCGGCCAGCTGACGCTTCCACAGTGCACATGGTGTCACCGACCAATCATCCCGAGCGAATCAGCAGTCTCCTTCCCGTGTCCAAACTGCGGAAAATCAACCATCTGGCGATGCCGCATCTGCCGAGAACTCGCGAAACCATACGTATGTCCGACATGCTTTTTCAAGGGCCCGTAAACAAATTTATAAACCACCAAAACACACATAGTATTTGCGTGACGATGACGGCGTCCATCCGTGGATGGATGCCTGAAGCGGTAGAAAATCATCATTCGATGACCGCGTCCATAGGGTTTGGATGCGTCGCCAACTGGACGGCAGACGCCTTAGGCCAGAATACGCCAGCCGGTGGATAACTCGGCTTGGGGGCCGACGAAGGGCGCGGCAAGCTGCGAAAAGCCCCGGGTAGCCGCAAGCAGGCGTTGATCCGGGGATCCCCGAATGGGATTTCCCGGCATCCCGCGCTTCGGCGTGGGATGTCGCTCCACGGCTTTGAGCTGTGGAGTGGGAACCGGCCGAACGGAAGCATCCAAGTAGGCCGAGGAAAGGTAATCAAAACGAGACTCCCCGAGTAACGGCGAGTGAAAGGGGATCAGGCCAACCCGAACCCGTGTGGGAAACCACGCGGGAATGTGGAGTGTGGGCCAGCCGCCCTCCTCTGCCCGGCGACTCGAAGCGACCTGGAATGGTCCGCCGTAGAGGGTGAAAGCCCCGTAGAGGAAGTCGGGCGTGGAGATGGGCTGGTACCCGAGTACCGCACCTCGGATATGGTGTGGGAAGGAAGGAGCCACTGGCTTCTAAGCCTAAGTACCTCCCAAGACCGATAGCGCAGCAGTACCGTGAGGGAAAGTTGAAAACTACCCCGAGAGGGGGGTGAAAAGCGGTTGAAACCGGCTGGTAACGGACGAGGGCCGCGCGCAAGGTACTCCGTTCGAACACGTCGCGTAGACGTGGAGAACGGATTATCCGGCGTCGTCCGCTCCGTCTTGAAACACGGGCCGGGGAGTTCACCGTCGTGGCGAGCTTAACCGCGTAAAGCGGGTAGGCGTGGGGAAACCGAGAAGCCCGCAGCCGGCGAAAGCCGGTGAGGGGCCGGGTCCGAACAGGGCCCGTAGCCACGGCGGTGAGGCTAGAAACCGGGCGATCTAGCCCTGGGTAGGGTGAAGCCGGGCGAAAGCTCGGTCGAGGCCCGAACGCGTCCTGACGTGCAATTCGGTGCGTTGACCTGGGGCTAGGGGCTAAAAACCAATCTAGCCCGGTGATAGCTAGTTCCCCCCGAAGTGTCTCGCAGGACAGCCTCGGCGGAGGTGGTCTGCGGGGTAGAGCACCGATGGGGTGGTAAGGGCTCGAAAGGGCCCGCCATCCTTTCGAACTCCGAATCCGCAGACGCCGTAGATGCCGGGAGTGGGGTGTGCGGGGTAAGCTCGCACGCCGAGAGGGGGACAACCCAGACC
>JAWBKB010000023.1:0-22168 GCA_038831915.1 Candidatus Caldarchaeum sp. | reverse complement strand
AGACATTTCTATCACCAAAGAAACCTATAAGACGGCCGAGGCCTACCCCAACTCTGCATCACCCAGGGATTTGAAGGTAAGGCTCTCGGCCATAGACCTTAAGTTGACAGTCCCCGTCGGGAAGGCTGAGATAGTATATCTGGGGCTTAGCGCCTTTGAAGGGTTTGAGCACCTGTGTCGGCCTGCTCCTCACAATTCTCGAAAGCTCATTATCTTCGGCCAGAGGGCCGAAAACTCTAGCCCCTGTTGGACAGGCCTCCACGCATGCTGGCAGAAGACCGGCGGCCAGCCGGTGGTCGCAGAATGTGCATTTGTCGGCAACCCCTTTGACCGGGTTTATGAAGCGGGCGCCGTATGGGCAGGCTTTGACGCAAGCTCCGCAGCCTATGCAGAGCTCGTCGTTGACGAGAACAAGCCCGTCTTCAGTCCTGTAGGTGGCTCCCGTCGGACATGGAGGAACGCAGGGCGGGTCGTCGCAGTGATTACACTGCTTTGGGATGAAGACGTTTACTCCGTCAAGCTTCTCTAAGCGCTCTATCCATGTTCTAAAGTTTCCGAGCGGAACGTTGTTCTCGGCTACGCATGCTATCACACAAGCCATGCAGCCATAGCATTTGTCGACGTCGACCAGCATAGCGTATCTTTTCGAAGATTTTTGAACCGAAGCAGCCTTTAGAGATGGAGCGAGGACGAGCAAAGCCGTCGAAGCGTTCTCAGAAAATCTCTCCGCGAATGATTGGACATTTCACAGATAAGAACATAGCTCTTGTACTTAAGGGTACTGTCAACTTGAGTCTTTCTCGGAATGGTTATGGCCTGGGCTGTTCCCCTATCGGCTGTGCATGTCTTCGACTGCTTGGTTGAGCGTTTCTCCAGCCTCTTCATAGTTCTTCTGAGAAGGCTTAGCTTTAGGGATGTGTCTGAGAGGTATGCCTCTAGGGAGAGTGTTGGGGAGTGGGTTCATAGGCTGGGGAGGGTCTTCAATTCCATGCGTAAGCCCAGGAGGCTTGTAGCCGTCGATGAGACTGTTGAGAAGAGGCTGGGAGAGTGGGTCTACGTATGGTCTGCAATAGACATCGATGCAGGCGAGATAATAGCGGTATACGCTTCCAGAGGTAGGTCTATGCTTAATGCATTGACTTTCCTTAGGATGGTCCTAAGGGCATGCGAAGGTAAGCCGGTGGTAGTAGTGGATAGGGGTCCATAATATCCATGGGCATTGAAGAGGCTTGGAATAGAATACCTCAATGAGACGTTCGGGAATAGGAACAAAGTTGAGAGATGGTTCAGGAAGCTTAAAAACAGAACCAAAGAGTATTGAGGAGATAGCCACAGCCATAGCCCTCACACACAACATACTACTCAAAACCAAGACAGAAGGGGGCGTAATACCTGGTTGACAGTACCAAGGACGCAGGATATTATGTTGCAAAATTTATATCATAGCATGTAAATACACGAGCTTATGAGTAAAGCGCCCCGAAGGGTCATTCTAGTTGGAGTCGTTGCCGCTGTCATAGTTGTGCTTGCCGCTGCGGCGTTCCTCATACCACAACAGACACGGCCCCAAGGTGGCGTCAAGATAGGACTGATCGTGCCGTTGACAGGCGCTCTTGCAGAACATGGATTGGATATGAGACAGGCTGCCCTGCTCGCTATTGAGGAAATTAACTCTCAAGGAGGCATACTGGGAAGGACGATCGAACTGGTAATCGAGGATACAGCCTGTAAAGCTGATCTAGCCGCGTCAGCCGTTCAAAAGCTAATCACCCAAGATAACGTGTACGCCATCGTCGGTGAGTACTGTTCGACGGTGACATTAGCCGTTCAGCCTACAATTATGGAGAACAAAAGACTCCTTCTCGTTCCCGTTTCAGTGGCCACAAAAATAACTGAACAAGGATTCAAATATACAGCGAGAACATGCGCAAACCAGTTGATGCAAACAACTCAGCATGCTAACTTCATAGTTAACCAGCTGAAGCCGAAGACCGCCGCCATGTTAGGTGTCAATGACGATTATGGCCGGGAGGGGCTAAGGATTTGGGGAGATAGTGTTAAGGGTCAG
Organism: Candidatus Caldarchaeum sp.; assembly: GCA_038831915.1. Lineage (GTDB taxonomy): Archaea > Thermoproteota > Nitrososphaeria_A > Caldarchaeales > Caldarchaeaceae > Caldarchaeum. Next base: position 20,100 of record JAWBKB010000023.1, on the reverse strand, counting down.
GGAGTGAGAATAGTTGCTGAGGAATACTTCGACCCAGGGTCAACAGATTTCACGCCTCAACTGTCAAAGATCAAAGCAGCCAATCCTGACGTCGTGTTTGTGGTCGCAAACATCAGGGATGCGGCGAACATACTTAAGCAGGCACATGAAATCGGTTTCCACAAACAGTTCACCATGCTCGGCGGGGTAACGAGTGATGAATTTCTACATTTAGCTAAAGACCATGCCATTGGCTTGGTTCACGTAAGCTATTTTGAGCCAACTTCAAAGAGGCCAGCTGCTCAAGACTTTGTGCAGAAATTTGTAAAGAAATGGGGCAGGATGCCAGCAATGTATGCGGCTGGAGTCTGGGACGCGTTCATGACCTTGAAGTATGCCGTTGAAAAATCGGGTACTTGGGATGTTGACAAAGTCGCCGAAAACTTGAGAAACATTAGATTCGAGGGAGCGCAAGGCACAATCTATTTTGATGAAAAAGGACAAGCGCAGACAAAGGTGCTGTTGGTGCAGGTGATGAAGGTCGGTGAAAATCTAAAAAGAGTCATAATTTACCCCGAATCCGATAAAGAGGCGGATTACATACCCCCAGAGAAAATAAGGACCTGATGGAAAAACAATTCTCAACTTTTTTATGTTGTGAGAGTGCCATGGATATTACGCTTTTCCTAGAACAGACAATGCTCGGCTTAATGATGGGAGGAATTTATGCAGCTGTCGGGGCAGGCTTAACTATGATTTTCGGAGTTATGAAACTAAGTAATTTTGCTCACGGCGAATTTTATATGCTTGGAGCATTTTTTGTGTATACTCTAGTTTTATGGACTGGCGGCGACCCATACATAATGGCGCCCTTATCAGCGATTTTCGTTGGTTTTCTTGGTATAATTTTCAACAAACTAATCTTTTTATCGTTATACAAGGAACTGCGTCAAGTTAAAGGAGGTGCTGCATTCTTCTTTCAAGACCTTAGATTCATAATGCTGACGATAGGACTTTCCATACTTCTAGTGGACTTTGCTCTGGTGGTATGGGGACCTATACCTATATCGATTCCGAGCATATTCACGAGCTACATTGTTAAGATTCCAGGCGGCTTCTCTTTTTCGATCGCAAGGATAATCACCTTCATAATGGCTTTACTTTCGCTTTTTTTACTGTACTTGTTCTTACTATTTACAAAAACAGGAAAAGCAATCAGAGCAACGTCGCAAAACCCATTGGCAGCCTCTCTGGTTGGAATAAACACATATCGAGTCTACGATATCACAATGTTCATTTCAACTAGCTTGGCTGCACTTGCAGGAGGAATACTCGGGCCGATTTACAACATCTATCCCACAATGGGGTTAGATGTTGTTGCCAAGGCCTTTGTTGTGGTCATAACGGGGGGAATGGGCAATCTTGTCGGAACTATTTTAGCTGGATTCATGGTTGGCTTGGCGGAGAACTGGGGAGGCCTACTCTTTGGAACAGAATACAGACAGGTGGTAGCTTTCATCATAATGATTTTGGTCTTATGGTTTAGGCCTCAAGGAATCGCAGGAAGAGGTAGAGTGTAGTTGCTTGGAATAACTAGGGAATTAGCTTACAAAAAAGCAGCGTACTACGTTTTTGCGTTCATCATACTGCTTCCTCTACCCTTCGCCGGCGACTACATAACACATGTCGCTACTCTTATAATGCTTTATTCAATTACTGCAGCGAGCCTCGACATACCTGTTGGTTATACCGGAAGGCTCTCATTAGGTCATGCAGCCTTTTACGCAATAGGCGCCTATACCTCAACCCTTCTAAGCATGAATTATAGCATTAATCCATGGTTAGGGATTTTAACCGGCGCTGTGTTGGCATCTATTTTCGGACTTTTGCTTGGAATACCTTCACTAAAGCTCAAGGGACCATACCTGGCCATTTCGACTTTGGGATTCGGAATAATCATACATTTGATGCTTATTAACTTGGATTGGCTGACCAGAGGTCCAATTGGAATTCCTGGAATTCCACCTCTCCCAAGTTTTCTTTTCGTAGACTTGAGAACGAAGTTTTGGTTCTACTACGTTGCTCTCATAATAACGTTAATCAGCATATACCTAATGCATTTGATCTCAAGTTCTAGGATAGGCAAGATTTTGATGTCCATAAGAGAGGACGAGGAAGCTGCGCTATCAATAGGTGTAAACGTTAATTTCTTTAAGGTTTTTGCCTTCGTTATTTCGACATTTTTCGCAGGCTTATCAGGCGCGTTGTACGCACACTACATGAGATACATAAGCCCAGCAATGTCGGCCCTCTCAGAATCCATCAGCATTCTTTCGATGACGATTATAGGTGGGTTTGGTACTTTGGTAGGTCCTCTGTTAGGTGCAACACTACTGACTGTTCTGCAAGAGATTTTGAGACCTTACCTCGAGTATAGATACCTGATATATGGCGCACTCATAGTTCTCGTTATGAAATTTTTTCCATCGGGAATATATGGGTTGGTTCAGTTTCTGTGGAGGAAGATTACTGTATGATCATGCAAGGCCATAATATTACGAAACTGTTTGGCGGTTTGGTTGCAGTGGACAATGTGTCTTTCAAAGTCAACCAGGGCGAGATATTCGGTATAATAGGACCGAACGGGGCTGGGAAAACAACGCTCTTCAACATAATAACAGGATTTTACAAGCCTGATCAAGGAACGATTTATTTCAACGGAATTAACATCACCGGAAAGAAACCTAACGAAATAGCGAAGTTAGGACTAGTCAGGACATGGCAAATCGTAAAGCCATTTTTGGGAATGACCGTGCTAGACAATGTTCTCATCCCACAATATGTAAAAAAAGGTGTTTTGAGAGGTATAGACGAAAGGCAGGCTGTTGATAAAGCCGATGCACTGCTCGAGTTTGTGGGCCTGATACACCGAAAAAATTCATATGCGGAAACTCTTCCACAAGGCGAACGAAAAAGGCTCGAGATAGCTAGAGCTCTGGCAGCAGAGCCTACACTACTGATGTTGGATGAACCTGCAGGTGGGTTGACACCATCAGAGATGGACGAAATCATAAACGTAGTCAAAAAACTCAAAAAATCTGGAATCACGATTGTGTTGATAGAGCATAACATGAAGGTGGTGATGGGGGTCTGCGATAGAATAATGGTTCTTAACTTTGGAAGAAAGATAGCAGAGGGAACTCCCGACGAGATAGCAAAAAATGATGAAGTGATTAGGGCTTATTTGGGGGTAAGGTTTTATGCTAGAGGTTAAGGAGCTAGCTGCAGCATATGGCACAGCGTTGGCACTAAAAAAAGTGTCCGTCAGGGTGGAAAAAGGGGAAATTGTGTCTCTTATCGGAGCTAACGGCGCGGGAAAAACAACCACGCTAAGAGTGATTTCCGGAATTCTAAAGCCGATAAAGGGAAGTGTATTGTTCGAGGGGAGGGACATTACAATGTTAGAACCGTTCCAAATAGCTGCTTTGGGCATCATTCATGTTCCAGAAGGAAGAGGTATATTCCCCATGATGACGGTAGAGGAGAACTTGGAGATGGGAGCGTATTTAAGGAAAGATAAAGATTCCATCAAAAAAGATTTTGATTATGTTTACTCGTTTTTTCCAGTCCTCAAAGATAGGAGGAAGCAACTAGCGGGGACATTGAGCGGAGGAGAACAACAGATGCTCGCCATAGCTAAAGGACTGATGGGGGGCCCGAATCTACTTATCCTAGATGAGCCCTCACTTGGATTATCGCCGATAATGCTAGACAAAATAAGCGATGCTATCGCTCAGATAAACAGGGAAAGAAACATTACTATTTTGATAGCCGAGCAAAATGCCTATGTTGCCCTAAGCTTAAGCGATAGAGCTTATGTTATAGAAAACGGCTCGACGGTTCTTAAGGGCAGTGGAAAAGAACTTTTGGGAAGTGACTACATAAAAAAAGCATACTTGGGTGTATAAAACCTCACTGAAAATAAACTCGCCACAATGTAGATATCGGGACGATAAGCTTAGTCGGAGATGATGGTTCCAGCCCGCCGCCCCAGCAAAGAGTCCCGAACCTGTTCAACACGGTGACCGTTCACATAGTAGATGGGGATGCGGGCTCGGAGAGCCATCGCAAGCCCCACGGCGTCGATTATCTGGTACTGGCCTGGCTGCTGTGAAATTTTCCGGCCAAATTCCGCGAACTCTTCAAACGTCATTTTGGGGATGAGTTTTGCGTCGGGGTTTTTCTTCGGGTCATCTGAATAAACACCATCTACATCGCTCGCCACCACGATTCTTTCGGCTCCTGTGACTGTCGCGGCGTGGATGCTCACAGCAATCGTGGACTGGCCCGGCTGCAACCCGCCGGAAACAACAACTTTGCCAAACCCTGTCAAGAACCGGATTTCATCAACCGATGTGGGTATTGTTTGAACAGCTTTGTCTCCGAGAGCTCGTGCAAAAAGATAGGCGTGGACACGTGTTAGTTTTATGGCTGCTTCGTCGCATGAAGCGGGGTCGAGGCCGATTGATTTAGCGGCTTCAATATACTGGCGGGAGATGCCGCCACCTCCCACGACCACGACCCATCGACCGCCGTCGTAAACCTCTTGCACAAGCTTCGCATATTTTCTGAGCAGTTCTACGTCGATTTTTTCGCCGAAAACAACGCTGCCGCCGATTTTGAGGACGACGTTCATCTTCCACCACATCCCTTACTCGGTTATAGGTTTGAGCCCGCGGCGACGGATCACTTTAGACAGCTCAACCGCGGTGTATACGTATGCTGCTCCGCCGAAAATCCATAGCAAGTCGGTTGTGGTCGGAGTAGTGAGATGCAGTAACGACGCCGCTCGTGGAACGGTTAGGATGGTTGTTATCAGTATGACTTCCCATGCGACTGCGAGCCAGAGCCATTTGTGTGGTTTGGCTTCGAAGTTGGTGTAGACGAGTGAGCGACAGTTGAGTGCGAGGACAAGCTCGTTTGCGATGAACATGAGGAAGAGCCTTGTCCTTGCTTGTTCGACGCCGGCGGAAAGGGCTGTTATGTATCCGATAAAATAGAGCGGAGTGGCTGCAGCCACTATAGTGAGCAATAGGCTGATGACTTGTTTGTTGAAGACGGGTTCGTTGCGTGGTGTTGGCTTGCGTTTCATGATGTCGGGGTCGGGTGGGCTGAAGCCGAGAGCGATGGCGGGTAATCCATCGGTGGCGAGGTTGATGTACAGGATGTGGACGGGGAGAAGCGGTAACGCGTCTTCTCCTTTGAGGCCGAGAAGCTCAGCTATCACGAGAGCAACTCCAGCTATGACTATTGTTTCGACGAGGTTGGCTTCCAGAAGATAGACAAGATATTTGCGGACGTTGCCGTAAATCCATCGACCGAGTTCAACTGCTTTGACGATGGTTGCGAAGTTGTCGTCCGCCAAAACCATGTCCGCGGACTCCTTGGCGACGTCTGTTCCCGTTATTCCCATCGCGACTCCGATGTCTGCTTTCTTCAGGGCTGGAGCATCGTTAACACCGTCTCCTGTCATCGCCACCACGTAGCCTTTCCGCTTCCATGCCTCGACGATTTTCAGCTTATGCATCGGTGAAATCCGCGCATACACCACGACTTTTTCCACGATTTTGTCAAATTCTTCGTCGGACAGTTTGTCGAGTTCCTCACCTGTCAAAACCATGTCACCTTCACGATAGATTTCAACCTCCCTGGCTATTGCCAAGGCTGTCAGCTTATGGTCACCGGTTACCATGACAGTTTTGATACCTGCCTCCCGGGCCTTTTTCACAGCTTCATATGCTTCAGGCCGTGGCGGGTCCATCATCCCGACAAGCCCGAGAAAGACAAACCCTTGTTCGTCAAATCCTCCCGACTTGTCCAAGGCTTTGTAAGCGACTGCGAGAACTCTATAGGCTCTGAGGGCCATTTCTTCAGCGGCCCGCATTATTCTCAGCCGCGATTCATCGGTCAAAGGCCTCAAACCATCGGTATCCATCACAGACACACATCGCGGCAGAACAGATTCGACAGCTCCTTTCATATAGCCATGGACTCCATCGTCAGGCGATTTGTGGAAAGTCGTCATCATCTTCCGCTCAGATGTGAACGGAAATTCAAAGACGCGGGGAAATCTTCGTCTCACGTTATCAACATCGACGCCGATGTTAGTGGCGAAAAGCAGCAACGCTCCTTCGGTTGGGTCGCCGTAAACCACGGGTTTCCGGTTCTCGGTTTTCACGGTTGCGTCGTTGCAGAGAACACATGCTTTCAAAAGCAAATCACCGTGTTCATTACTGCTTTCGAAGGAATTGGCTTCAACAAATTTCCCGTCGAAATAGAGCTGCCGCACAGTCATTTGATTCATCGTCAAAGTCCCCGTCTTGTCAAAACAGATGACTTGTGTGGAGCCGAGTGTCTCGACCGCCGGCATTCTACGCACCAACGCTTTTTGCCTCGCCATGATACCCATTCCAATCGCGAGAGTAGCTGTCACGATTCCCGGCAAAGCTTCGGGAACAATCGCAACTGCCAAAGCAATCGCGAAGAGAAATACTTCGACGAGAAAACTCAAAGCCAAATAGCCGGCGAGAATTTCTCGGAAAAGCTCGGTTACGAATATGGCGGCGATGACCGCCACGGCGAAGACAGCAAACCTTTTCCCGATTTCATCCATGCGGATTTCTAGCGGCGTCTTCTCTTCCACCAGCGCGGATGTGGCTTTGGCGATTTTGCCGAACTCTGTTCTCGACCCGGTTGCGACAACCACTCCTTTTCCACGTCCGTAGGTTACTATTGTTCCGGCGTAAGCCATGTTGAACCGGTCGCCGACTGAAGCTGTTTGAGGCACTGGACTTGTTGTTTTCTGGACAGGTGTGGATTCTCCGGTCAAAGGTGCTTCATTGGTCTGAAGGTTGACGGCTTCTACGAGGCGGAGGTCGGCTGGCACCTTGGTTCCCGTAGTTAAAACGACGATGTCGCCGGGGACAAGCTCTTTGGAAGAAACTTCGCGTTCGCGACCGTCTCTCACAACTGTGACGACGGGTGTCAGCATTTTCTTCAAAGCTTCGAGAGTTTTTTCAGCCCTGTATTCCTGGAAAAACCCGACAACAGCCACAAAGAAAACAATCACGCCTATGACGATTGAATCGATGATTTCGCCGAAGAAAGCCGAGATGACCAACGCCGCGAGCAGCAGCCCGATGAGGATGTTGGCGAACTGTTTGAAGAAAATTTTCAAGGGCGAGGGTTTTGGAACGGGTTCGAGCTCGTTAAACCCATATCGCTGTAGTCGTCGGGCCGCCTCGTCGCTTGACAAGCCGGTCACCGCGTCTGTTCCGAGCTTCCGCAGAGTTTCGTCAACCGTGAGCGAATGCCAGCTTTCCTCGACTTCGGAAACTAACATTTACCTGCCGACTTTTCGATGATGATTTGTCTTTTAAAGGCTACCCAGCTGTGAACCAGGAACAGCCGCGATAACCTTTTTTACATAGAAGTGTGTCCCACATGTTGGTCAGCTTGGCTTTTTCGTAGCAACCGCTCTCCACCGGTGTAGGCGTTATGTTGAGAAGAGATTCTGTTTCGCTTTTTCAGTTCAAGCGTCTTCTTCAGACCATCGAGAAGCTGGAAGGCCGTGGAACGGAGCTCGTAACGCTGTACGTTCCACCTGACAAATCGATTTCCGACGTCATCAACTATCTGCGACAGGAATACGCGACGGCTGCCAACATCAAATCCAAGCAGACACGTAAAAATGTTCAGGACGCCATCGAAAGCGCGATACAGAGGCTTAAGCTGTTCAACAACCCAGGTCCAACTGGCTTGGTAATCTTTAGTGGAGCAATTCCGCAGAACAGCGGTCAAACAAGCAAAATAGAGGTTTACCATTTGATTCCACCCGAGCCAATTACTACGTTTCTCTATCGCTGTGACAGCAAGTTCCTCGTCGAACCTTTGAAAGACCTACTCCGTGAAAAAGCCGTTTACGGAGTATTGGTGATTGACAACGAAGAAGCAGCGGTCGCCATCGTTAAGGGTCGCAGCATTTCGCAGCTCAAAACATACACGTCCGGTGTTCCTGGCAAACATCACGCCGGAGGCCAGTCCGCCCGAAGGTTCGAAAGATTACGCGAAATGACTTTGAACGAATTCTACAAACGAGTCGCGGAAAAAGCCAACGAACTCTTTCTCCAGTATCCCGAGATGAAAGGCGTGATTATCGCGGGCCCGGGCCCGACTAAAGAGCTATTCGCACAAGGCGACTATCTTCACTACACTTTACGCGATAAAATTCACATCGTTGATACTTCTTATTCGGGTGAAAGCGGTGTTCGCGAAGCTATTGCGAAGTCGGCTGATTTTCTCAAAGAGGTGCGGATGATTGAGGAGCAGCGGTTGATTCAGCGGTTGATGAATGAGGCTACGCGGGTAGATGGATTGGCGGTTTACGGCGAGAAACAGGTGTTGGACGCGCTTCAGAAAAACATGGTTGAGCTGTTGTTGATTTCCGAAGACCTTGACAGAGTTGAGTTGAAAATCAAATGCCAGAACTGTGGATACGAGACTGTTTTGACGTTGGATTCATCTGAAATGCAGGCGGAAATTCCGAAAAAGCTCGCGGAAAAATGTCCCGTATGCGGTAACAACAGCCTCGGGCTATCAGATACACGGCTTCTGATAGACAAATTAATCGAAGAAGCTGATAAGCTCGGCGTAAAAGTGGAATTGATTTCCTCTGAACACGAAGAAGGAGAGATGTTTAAGAAGGCTTTCAAAGGTATAGCTGGAATTCTACGACACCGGGGAGGATATTGAAATGTATGAGAAAAGCTACATCGATACTTCACCGGGAAAAATAAGAGTCAAAATAGTGCACGTCTCCGAAGCAACACCTGACTTGTACGTCGACGAATCTGAACTTTCGACTGAAATCGTCGAAGCGTTGAAACAAAGCCGCCAAACATCTTCTACCACGACCTATCCGCGTGAATTTGAGGCGTTGAACCCGGCTCCGACCGTCGTGGCTTTGGACACCGAGGATGTGGAAAAACTGGTTGCCTTGGTGAAGGCGAAAACCGGATATAGCTTGTACGAAAGAGCTGTCAAGATTGGTTTCGATGGTGGTGTTTTCATCTTGGCTGTTGAACATCACTGTGGATGAAGGCGTCACCATATTGGATATTTATTCTCGGTCGTGCGGGGTGCTGATGAATTGGTGGAAAAGCTTCGCGTTAAAGCAGTGCTATTTGACTACGACAACACGTTGGTTGATTCAGCTTCCGTCCTTCCGATGGCGCAGAAACGCGTGGCCGAAGCCATCATAGCTCATTTGGGAAATTCCTATGACTTTGACAAAGTTTACAGTGTTTTGGGGCGAGTGGAAAGAGTCGTTGAAAGAATGGGTCTTCTCGACCGGGACAAGATTTGGAAACACGTGTTGTCGGAAATGGAGTTGGACGTGAAAATCGACGACCAGCTTCTAAGAGAATGGTCCGTGACCTACTGGACAGAATACATGAAAGGCCCTGTTTTCCCCGAAACAATCGAAGTGCTCGAAAATCTTTCGAGGAAATATGTGTTGGGCATGGTGACTAACACTGACGGTCTTCCAGGAATCAAGGCAAAGAGACTGGAAAAAGGCGGTTTGCTCAAATATTTCAAAGTCGTGGTTATCGCCGGCGAGGACACGAGCGAAATCAAGCCGAGTCCAGTGCCGTTTCTACGTGCTGTCGAGCTTCTAAACGTAAAACCGTGGGAATGTGTGATGGTTGGCGACGACCCGGTCAACGATATTAGCGGAGCGAAGGCGGCTGGGCTCTACGCTGTCCTAGTCGACAGACATGGTGGAAAACCGTCCCCGATAAGGCCGGACTTCGTCGTGAAAGACCTCCGTGAGCTGTACATGATTTTTGATGCATGAAATTTGGAAAGGCTTTTTTAATGGTTTGCAGGGTGTGTTAAAAGGGTGGTTTACGCTAGGCCGATGGGTTGTCTGCGGTGCATGGCCATACATTAACACCGTGCCTCATTTAGGGACGCTTATAGGGTCGGAGCTTTCGGCTGATGTGTTTGCACGTTATCTTCGTGCGAAAGGCCATGAAGTAGTGTTCGTCAGCGGCTCCGATGAACATGGCACGCCGATTGAAGTGGAGGCGGCTAAGCGCGGCGTCGACCCACGCGAAATAACCGATAAAAACCACGCCTTGGTAGTCGACTTGTTCAACAAATTTCACCTTTCTTTCGACAATTATACGAGAACTCACAATTCCATTCACATCGAAAAATGTCAGGAAATATTCATGAAAATCTATCACAACGGCTACATCTACGAGGAGGAGGTTAACCAGCTATTTTGCAGGAACTGTGGACGTTTTCTGCCCGACAGGTTTGTGACGGGCACGTGTCCTTCATGTGGCTATCAGAGAGCCCGCGGAGACCAGTGCGAATCATGTGGAAAAGTTCTCGACCCGCTTGACCTCGTTGAGCCGCGGTGCAGCATCTGCGGTGAAAAACCCGTGGTCGAGTCAAGCCTGCACTGGTTTTTCGATTTGCCGCGTTTCTCAGACAAGCTGAAAAACTGGCTGGTTTTGAACCCTGCTTTAAGCGATAAGGTGCGTAACTTTAGCTTGAGCTGGATAAGGGAAGGGTTGAAGCCTCGTGCTATTACGCGGGACAACCTCTGGGGCATTCCAGCCCCGTTCCCAAACGCTCAGAACAAAACCATCTACGTCTGGTTCGAAGCCGTACTCGGATATGTGACGGCGACGATTGAATGGGCTGTGAAAAGGGGCGAGCCTGACCGTTGGAAAGAGTTTTGGCTCAACCCCGAAACCAAAACCGCTTATTTCATCGGGAAAGACAACATCCCGTTTCACACGGTTATTTTGCCCGCTCTATTGCTTGCTACGCATGAGCCTTACGTGCTGCCTTACACGGTTTCCGCGACAGAATACCTCACGTTTGAAGGCAAGAAGTTCTCCAAAAGCCTCGGCGTCGGCCTCTGGCTTGACCAAGCCATCGAAATGCTGCCCGCCGATGTTTGGCGGTTCTACCTCGTCAAAATGAGGCCCGAAACCGGTGACTCGAACTTTAGCTTCGACGGGTTGCAGTCGGTGGTGAACGGAGACCTTAACGACACTTTGGGCAACTTCATCCACCGCGTCTTCACATTTATCGTCAACTATTTTGACGCAAAAGTGCCTACACCAGGACAGTTCACCACGGAGGACGAATCTATGCTCAAAACCGTGGAAAAAACTTTCAACGAAGTGGACGAGCTTTTGTCGGAAGTTCGTGAAAAACAAGCGCTCGAAACAGTGATTCAGCTTTGCAGGGATGGAAACGTTTACTTCAACAGACGCGAACCTTGGAAACTAGTCAAAACACAGAAAGATGAAGCGGCGACCGTGCTTCACGTGGCTGCGCAGACGGTGAAAGCGCTTGCGTTGCTTCTTCATCCATTTACGCCTGAAAAATCACGGCGAATTCTGGAAATGATCGGGTACGGATATGTTACACCTTCGTGGATTGGTGAAAAACCATGGCAGATAGCCGCGGGAACACCGATAAAGAAACCGACGCCGCTTTTCGAAAAACTATCAGACGAAAAACTAAGGTCGATGAAAGCCGGTGAGACAGGCCTAACCGCTAAAAGCACATGAAATATGTCTCACGTAATCATGGCTGAGCCTGCGTATTTTGCTGTGGCTGCGATTGGTCTTTTGCATGGGTTGGAGCCGGGCCACGGCTGGCCCGTGGCGATGATCTACGCGGTAAGGAGTTCAAATCCATTGCTTCGCGGTTTCGCTGGCGGTATGGTAATCTCCTTCTTTCACTTGATTTCATCGCTTGCCGTCGTCGGAGCCTACGTCATCCTCAAAACTTTCACATCCTTCACCATACCATTTGTCAACTATGTTGCAGGAACGGCGCTTCTTATCCTCGGAATCAAGTTTCTCCTCGAAAAAAGCCATGATGAACAACAAGACTATTTCCGTGAAAACTTCGGATGGCGCTTGCATGAGCATAAGCATCCCAACGACATGACAGATAGCCGCCCTCATTACAACTCCAAGAAAGCATCGCTCAGCCTGTCGGGACTCGCGGCATTCGCCTTCGTCCTCGGATTCGCCCATGAAGAAGAGTTTGCGCTTCTCGCCTTCGTTGTCGGCGGCGTCGAACCACTAACCCTTATGACCATTTACGCCGCGTCTGTGGCGGCTGGGCTAGTCGGCGTAACTTTGCTAGCCGTCAAAGCATACACAGGGATAGAGCAGAAATTCAAAAAACACGCATCTCTACTCCCCAAGATAAGCGGCGTAATCCTCATAGCGACAGCTGCATCATTCATTCTCGGAATAAGATAAACCTACAGAAATTCGAGCGTCACTTCACCGTCTTTCATTTCGATTATCATTTTTGATTTGCCGCGGCTGTCTTCAGCTATGCTGGCGGGTAGCGTGGCTCGGCCGTATCGGTCGATTCGAAGCTGATGTTTGTCTCCGCCGTAGATGATATTGATGGTTTTCCGGCCGCCGGAAAGCAGAGGAATAACGTTGGATGGAAGACGGACTTTACCGTACTTTGTTAAAGTGAGTGGAATGTCGGATTCGAGTTTTAGATGTATTTTCACGTTCTTGAAAACGGTCTGCCGGTAAATATGTTTAACCCGACTTTTTATAAATCGTCTTTTTTACGGAAAGCAGACGTCTTGATTGTAGATATGACGACTATATCATTAAATATCGCCCTTTAGACACCATCATTCCACGAAGAGGTGAAAGAAGACGCCGAAGCTCGTCGAACAATACCTGCCCGTGCCGAAGCAGGAAGGGCCCGAATTCTGGAACATTCAAAGAATTGAGCATATTCGGATGTTGGCGAGGTTCGGCGAACCGGTAACGGTCTGGGATAGAGCCAAACATTTTTCACGACGGCTTTTGGACAGGCTTCGCTTCAAAGCCGAGCTTGAAAAACCATCACCGGCAATACGTAAACCACGTGATGTCGACACATCCACTGAGATGGCTTATGGACGAATAGAGATGACTTCGCCGCTGTATCTAGGCGACATGTCTTTCGGAGCTTTGAGCGGTGTGCCGAACATCGCATTAGCTAGGGCCGCGGATTTGACGGGAATCGTGACGGGAACGGGTGAAGGAGGCCTTCATCCAGAAGTGAGAAAATGTAAACGAATTACGGTTCAGTGGGCTTCCGCCCGGTTCGGCGTCGATATCGACGTGTTGAACACAGGTCTCGGCATCGTGATTAAAATCGGGCAGGGAGCGAAACCGGGAATAGGAGGTCATCTTCCTGGAGTTAAAGTTACGAAACCAATTTCGGAGACACGTCGCATCCCAATAGGTATCGACGCGATTTCACCCGCTCCTCATCACGACATCTATTCCATCGAAGACCTCGGTCAGCGAATTCACGCGTTGAAAGAAGCAACTGGGAAACCCGTGTTCGTCAAAGTCGGCGTAACCAACTACATCGCTTACATCGCTTCAGGAGTAGCGAGAATGGGCGCCGACGGCATAATCATGGATGGGCACGGAGCGGGGACAGGCGCGTCCCCTAAAGTTATTAGGAATAACGTGGGGCTGCCGATAGAAATTGCGGTCCCCGTCGTCGATATGATTCTTCGCCGTGAAGGTTTGCGTGAAGGATTTACCGTGGTTGCGGCTGGAAGGGTGAGCAGCGCGGAGGATTCGGCTAAACTGATTGCGTTGGGAGCTGACGTTGTTTCGCTTGGAACCGCGCCGTTGATAGCGATGGGATGCGTCATGGTTCACAAATGTCATCTCGGTTTCTGCCCAGCCGTCATAACCAACAAAATCGAAGAAAACCCCGTCAAGCTTCTCTCACTTGAAACCGCAACCAGATGGGTGGCGAACATGGTTCGTGGATGGACAGCCGAAATGCAGCTCATGATGGAAGAAATCGGTGTTTCATCGGTTAAGGAGCTTAGAGGCCGGAAAGACCTTTTGACGGGTTTCGGCGTCGATTCCGAAGAGCTTAGTCTCATCGGAGTTGAAGCAGTTTGATAAATTTTGGGTGGACGGTTGACAGAGTTAGACATCTGCAGGAAATGGCTGGAACGGTTGGAAGAATGCCAGCCGAGCCGCCTATTTCAAGCATGGGAAGCACAGGCCCTCCATATGTTGAGGAACCGCTTCTCATCCGTGACAGGCTGGTCAGCGACGGAGCCCAAGTAACACGGCCAAGTATAGACCCATACCGCGAACCAGTCGAAACACATGTCTGCCTCTGCCGTGGAAAAATCCGACTATCCATGCCCGTCGTAATCAAGCTACATCTAAACCATCCGCCTCCGTTTTCCGAACCAATCATCCAAGCAGGATACTGCATGGGCATACTTGTTGACGCAAGTGAAACAGAATGTGAAAAATATCAAAAATACGGGGAGGTGTTGCTTGCCGACGCCCGACTTTCAGCGAAGGGAGGATATGCTGGATACGTGTCAAACTTCTATGGGATGAGGAAGCTTGAGGGCCCGGTTTTCGTCAAAACATCCCCTATGGAGAAATACCCGTGGCTGAAGCATGCTGCCGAGCTGGGGTTGGATGGAGTTTACATCGATGAGGAAATCGGCGGCGGAACCCCTCTCGAAGTCGGAATTTCTGTTCTCGACCAGGAGCTACGTGCGATGGGTTTGAGGAATGAAGTCAGCGTCGTAGCGGGGGGATGGAGTGTCAGAGGTTCTGACGACATCTATAAACTCGTGGCCCTCGGCGCGGACGCGGTCGTGATTTCAAAAGCAGTCGAATATGCGGTCGGTTACCCCGAACACAAGATATTCGGCGACGTTCTCCGCGAAAGAGTGGAAAACCTGCTCGTCGGTATTCAGCGAGAGTTGAAGCTCCTCGCCGGCGCAGCGGGGGTAAGCAGTATTTTCAACTCACTCGTGGGAAACCGCGAACTTCTGAGAGCGGTCGAACTCGAGAAAAGTCTGAGGCAGAAGCTCGGAGTCAAACAAGCGGGAGTAGGGTAAACATGCGCGTCATTTCTGGTTGTGGCATACTGGGGATTTTAAGAAAAGAAGCCGCGTCGAAAATCAGGGCCGAAGAAACCCTGTCGTCGATTGAGTGCGTCCGATACCGGGGAAGCAGGTATGGAGCGGGTTTTGCCGCATACAACCTCGACAATTCACAAAACGGATACAATAAGGTGAAAGTTTTCGTCAACTCGTTAGAAGCAGTTGAACACGTCAAACAGGTGTTAATGGATTACGCTAAAGCAAACATAGTTGACGCGGTTTTTGAAATTCCGCTCGGAAACGGTTTTGGCTCGTGGACGGCTTATGTCGAAGCCGCGGAAAATTTGTTGAGGAAATCGGTCGACCGTCTGAACTATGAATTGCTGAACGCCGGAATAAAGGGGCGTGTGTATTCGTGGGGCCGGTTTGTTGAAGTTTTCAAAGGTGTTGGTTATCCAGTCGACGTCTGCAACAGGTATGGCCTGGTCGAAAGGCAAATCGAGGCGGATTTGTGGATAGCCCACACCCGTCAGCCAACCAATTCACCCGGCTTTTATCCAATTTGGTCTCATCCCTTTTCCAGCCACGAATGGGCCATCGCACACAACGGCGACATCAGCAGCTTCGGAGCCAACATGGAGTTCATCAAAAACCGTGGGTTCAGAAGCTTCGTCGGCACCGACAGCGAACTCATCGTATACATCCTAGACTACCTAACCAACATCAAACACATCCCACTCGAAAAAGCCGCGAAAGCAATCGTAAACCCGTTCGAAGACGAGATCATCAACGGCGAAGCAGGCATTAGCTTACATGATTATGTTTGGGGAAGAGGTGCATGGCTCGACGGGCCCTTCAGCGTGGTTGCAGGATACTGCGACGGCGATGATGTTTACATGCTCGCGATGGCCGACCGGTCGAAGTTCCGACCACTCGTCGTAGGGGAAGACAGTGGAAGAATTTACGTCGCGAGCGAAGAAGCCGAAATAAGAGCGCTTTCGGAGGAAGCGAGAACATGGACTGTCAAACCCGGAGGGATTTTCCTCGCGTCGATGAAAAGAGGGGTCATCGAGCCTGGTCGTGAACACGTTGCAGCTTTCTTCCCCGTCGTTGAAAAGCGGACTGTGGCTGGCGACTTTATTGACGCGTATGGCCTCGGTTACAGCCAGGTCAACAGCCTTGTCTCTCAGCTTTTTCAAAAAGGTGTTAAGGAGGTTAACGTGGTCAACGTCAACGGCCACCGCTACCTCGGAATCAACGTGCCGAAAGGATGCAGGCTCAACCTCTACGGAACACCTGGAAACTGTTTAGCCAACTTCAACAAAGGCGGCGAAATCGTGGTATATGGAGATTCTCAGGACGACGTCGCAGACGCCATGCACGACGGCCGCGTAATCATCCATGGAAACGCTGGAGACGTTCTGGCCCAAGCTTTTCAAGGAGGCGAAATATTCGTCAGAGGAAGTGCGGGAAACCGCGTAGGAATTCAGATGCGTCAATATCTCGAAAACAGGCCTTACCTCATCATAGGTGGCCGAGTCGACGACTACTTAGGCGAATACATGGCCGGAGGAGTGATAGCTGTGCTCGGCTTAGATGCGTTACATACAGATGAATGCTTGGTCGGGAGATACGTTGCGACGGGAATGGTAGGTGGAATAATCTACGTGCGTGGGCATGTTGAGCGGTGGAGAATTGGATTACAGCCCCCAGTCAGCGACGTGAAAAGCTACCTCAAAGGTCTTTTTCTCCAGGGCCAGATAGACGAAACAGCTTACAACAAGTTCAAAGACATGAAGAAAATAACACTCGACATCCTCAAGCAAACTTTGCCGGAAAAACCGTTCCAGCAAATATCAAAACTCTTTAAAACAAAATACTACAAGGAACTAGTGGTGGAACATCGTCAGCTCAGCCAGCGAGACGAGAAAATCCTCAACCCCGCGTTGAGAAAATTCTTCAAAGAATTCAGCCTAGACGAATCTCTTTACCAGCGAATCATCAACGAAGAATTCACAGTCATCAAAGTGGCTTCCACAGCACTGCCTAAGATAACCGATGTTGAGGAAGGCTGAAATGTCGGACTATGTGTGTTTAATTCACTTTACTTGGGCGAGAGCCTGCTCAGGGGCTACTGCGTCATGTATAACCATGGAAAGAGCTTTCATCATGGCTTTCGGGTTCACGTGGTCGAAAATGTTGCGGCCTATCGCGGCTCCAGCTCCTCCAGCCCTGACACTGTAAAATACTGCATGAAGCAAGTCGAGGTCGGAAGCTGTTTTTTCACAGCCAAGCACTACTACGGGAACGGGACATGCTGAAACAACTGTTCGAAAACTTTCCACTGACCCCGTGTAAAAAGTTTTGATAAAGTCGGCGCCGTATTCGGCTCCTATTCTCGAAACTTTTTTGATGTTTTCCGCTGAAAGAGGGTCTGGGTTCTTCTCGGTTTTGATTGGATACATTCCGGCTAAAACAGGCATGCCGTATTCTTCGGCTACAGTCGTCAAAGCCCAGAGAATTTCAAGGTCGTTTCGCTCGGTCTCACCGCCCATGGTGACGAAAAACTTGACAGCGTCCACGCCCAGCTTCGAAGCAAGTGAAACACTTTTTTCCGCTGTTTGAGGAGATCGGTCGAGCACCGTTAAAATCCATCCAAGGCCTTTTCTCGCAAAAGAAGCTGCGTATGTCTTTATTACTCCCACAGTCGTCATCACCGCATCGGCACGCCTTCAATAACTTGAGCAAGAATCTGGCCCGGCTTTTCCATACCCTTGGTCGGATCCATGAAAGCACCATGGTCAAACGCGAAAATCAAAGTTCTGCCGTCCTCTCTGAAAATGTTATTCATCCTAATTTTTTTCCCTAAGTTCTTCACGGCATCATATGTTTGAACAAAAATATTTATTTTAACCGCGAGCTTCCGACATAGTTTTCGTAGGAAAGGCGGCCGATAATTTTAGCCGAGGTCGGGCATCAGTGTTTTGATTCCTTCGACCGTGTTGATTCCTAGTCGCTTCAGTTTGCGTAGCTTGCGGTAATATGTTTCGTCGACACGGTATCCACGCAACTTTAGCAGATTCGACATTTTTCTCAAATTTTTTAGACCTTCTTCATCAAAGTCATACAGCAAAATAATCTTTGAAGGCTTGGGCATTTGTTCCAAGAGGTGCTCTGCTCTGCTGGCGTGAAGAACTTTTCCACGTATGCCGATGTGCCGCAGAGTTTGTTCATCCCGAGGCCCTTCCACGAGAACCACGACTTCTTCCGATGACTCATCCACCAGATTTAGAAGAACTTTTCGAATTTCCTCGTAGAACTCTTCCCTGTTCACCAATGCTGCCTATTTTCATCATAATCAAATTGTGATTAATTTTAATGTTCCCATGATGTTTTTCACCATTTTTTGTCAGTGTCTTCGATGAAAATGCCGCCGAAATCTCGGGGAAACAAATACGCACGTATTACCAAACGTTATAACCATCAACATTCTGAGCCGTGGACAAAGAATGAGGTGATGAAAGAATGAAAGTAGTAACGGTTCACCTACCAGAACCATACCTTCAGGCCATCGACGAACTGGTCAAACGCAGGCTGTATCCAAACCGCGCCGAAGCCATCCGCATGGCCCTTCGCGACTTCATCCGGACGGAGGTCCAGATAAGTGAGTAGCGTTGATGAATTGAATCAAACGACTGAAGAAATTCGCATCAAGCTGATAGGAGTAGGAGGAGCGGGGTGCAACACCGTCAACCGGCTAAACCTCGCTGGCTTATCCGGAGTTTACACCATCGCCGCCAACACTGACCTCCAGCATCTCGACATGATAAAGTCGGACAAAAAACTGCTGCTGGGAAAATCCGTAACTCGGCTGAGAGGGGCTGGCGGCGACCCTATACGCGGCCGAAAAGCAGCTGAAGAATCCGAGGAAGAGATTCGTAGAGCTTTGGAAGGCGCTGACATCGTTTTTCTCGCAGCGGGCCTCGGTGGAGGAACTGGAACCGGCGGCGCACCAGTTGTTGCTCGAATAGCTCGGGAAGAGGGCGCGACCGTTGTCGGAGTCGTTTCTCTTCCGTTCGGGTTTGAAGGACAGGTGAGGAAGAAGATCGCGTTAGCGGGGCTTGAAGAGCTGAAGAAATACACCAACACGTCCGTGGTCATCGACAACAACAAGCTGCTCGAACTCTATCCGCAGCACAACCTCCGAAGAGCATTCAACCTCGCCGACGAAATCATCAGCAACATGATACAGAGCATAACCGAGTCAATTGCCAAGCCAGGACTCATCAACATCGACTACGAAGACTTTAAGACAATTGTTGGCCGCGGCAAGCTTGCATCACTCGGCATAGGTCGTTCGTCATCGCCCAACCGGGCTGAAGAAGCGACGTTCAACGCGTTGCAATCGCCGCTTCTCGACGCGTCCTACGAAGGCCTTTCCGGAGCCATCGTCCACGTTTGCGGAGGCGATGATATGCAGCTCGCTGAAGCCGCGCGGCCAGCTGAAATTGTCTCCGAGCTGATGGGTGAAGACGGATTGGTGATTTGGGGAGCCCGGATAGATGATTCGTACAACGCCACTATGCAGGTGTCTCTGATCCTCACAGGTCTCTCATCAGCAGAGCAGATAGTCGAGATCAACGAAGTCACGCCGACGTCAGTAGACCAACGAATCAACGAGGAAACCGGCGAAGACATCGAAAAAATCCTCGAACAACTCGGCATAAAGCCCGTGGCGTCGTATCACTAAAACCAAAAAAACCCTTTTTTCTTCATATTTCTGTTGAAACGTAGAATAGAGCAAAGCGTATTAGGGTTGCTGACTTCTCGCAGGTCTATCAGGCGTTTTAGAAAATCAACCATCAGTGAAGAAGTTCTTCAAATGATAGTTGAAGCCGGACAGTCGGCGCCCTGCTATTTTCAGGCTTATTCTGTGATTTGGATAAAGTCAAACGAGTTGTTGGAGAACACGTTTGATATATGTGGCACGGAAGCGATTAGACAGGCGGCCGCCGTATTACTTGTGTGTCTCGATTTTAATAAACTCGAGAAATACGCCGAATCGGTTACGCAAGAGCATTTTCTTAAGATGGATGTTTATCCCGCGGAAGCTCTGCTCAGCATTT
>JAWBKB010000022.1:0-23441 GCA_038831915.1 Candidatus Caldarchaeum sp. | reverse complement strand
CATCGCGTTGTCTGCTCTTATCTTTCTGCTCTCCAGATGGCGTAACGCCTCCAGCTCCATGTCGGCGAAGACATTTTCGAAGTGTTGTTCGCTTTCGGCTGAGAGAACCTTAATGAATCCTTTGACGAAGGTGTAGCGGAAGTCCGTCATCAGAAGGCCGAGGGATGTGAACAGGCCTGGGTGGGGTGGGATGATGACGGTTGACATGCCTATTTGCTGGGCGAGTTCTGCGGCGTGCATGGGTCCAGCGCCTCCGAAAGCCATCAGAACGAAGTCGCTTGGGTTGTAGCCTCTCTCGAGGCTTACGAGATGGACTGCCCTCGCCATCTGCAGGTTGACCAGTGTGAGGGCAGCCGAAGCTGTCTCCACTGGGGTTGCGCCAACCTTGTCAGCTACGCTGTTGAGGGCGGAGAGGGCTAGGTCTTTGTTGAGCTTGAACTCACCGCCCAGCAGGCTTTGAAGCCTTCCAAGCACAAGGTTTGCATCCGTTATCGTTGGCATCGTGCCGCCGAACCCGTAGCATGCGGGCCCTGGGTCGGCTCCCGCGCTCATGGGCCCCACCTTCAATCCTCCAGATTCGTCAACGTCTATTATCGTGCCTCCTCCCGCGCTCACCTCTGCGAGGTCGACCGACGGATATCTGACAGGATATCCGCTTCCCTTGACAAACCGGCCCATGTGAACTTTTCCGCCGACCTCGATCTCTGGAACGTATAGAGGCTGTCCGTTGACTACGGCGCCTGCCTTGGCCGTCGTGCCACCCATGTCTAGGCTTATCAAGTTCATGACGCCAAGCCGCCGTGCGAGCTCCGCAGCCCCTATAACCCCTGCGGCGGGGCCTGACTCGATGCATGACACAGGTTTTTCCATGGATTCTGTGACGTCTACCAGGCCTCCTGAGGAACTCATGATCTCGACTGTAGCCTTCACACCTGTCTCCTCGAGTCGGTTGATGACTTCGTTGAAATAGCGGGAGACGACGGGTTTCAGAACGGCGTTGACGACGGTGGTGCTTGTCCTCTCATACTCCCTGTGCTCTGGGTTGACCTCATGCGAGGCGGTGACAGGTATTTTGAGCCTTTTCTGGAGATGTTGCTTGGCTTTTTTCTCGTTGGAGGGGTTGAGGTAGCTGTTTAGGAAGCTGACGGCCACGGTCTCTACTTTTTCACGGATGAACGCCTCCGCTATCTCATCTAGCTGCTCGGCGTTTACCTCTGCTAGGCATGCGCCCCGGCTGTCAACTCTTTCGTCAACCTCCATCCTGAGCTGGCGCGGAACAAGCGGCTTCGGCCTATTATAAAAAATGTTGTAGAGCTCAGGTCTGTTCTGCCGTCCTATCTCAAGCACGTCGCGGAAGCCTTTCGTCGTAACCAAAGCCGTCCTCGGGATCTCAAGACCCAGCTGCCCCCTAAGCAGGTTTGTCCCAATCGTGTTTACGTGGATTATGGTTTTAACGTCGGAGGCGTGCAATCCATGCTTGTTTAGCAGGGTTTTGAGCGAGGTGATGAAGCCTTGCTCAGGGTTGCGCGGTGTGCTTCTGACTTTGACGATGTAAATGGCTTCAGCATCCTCATCGAAGGCCACGAGGTCGGTGAACGTGCCTCCGACGTCAACGGCGACGTGAAGCATTCCTTAACTCCGCCGTAATAACCATCATTTAAACAATATTTGCCGGTTTTCACGGTAGAACCGTGATGTACAGGGTGGGGGTTATCGTTCCATCGTCCAACACGACAGTGGAATACGAGTTCAACCGTGTTCTTCAAGGCGTTGCGACGGTTCACGCTGCACGGGTTTTTCTCGAGCGGGTGGAGGTGAGCGAGCTTATGAAGCTTGAGGACGAAGCCGTCAGGGAGGCTAGGAAGCTTGCAACCGCAGCCGTCAACGTCATAGCCTTTGCATGCACCAGCGGCAGCTTTGTGGGAGGACGTGATCAGTTTACCAGGATAGAGCAGGAGATTAAGAACGCCACAGGCTTGGAATGCGTTGCGACCTCGGGTGCTGTGCTCAGAGCTTTGAAACATCTCGGCGCGAAGAGAATCTGTCTCGTAACACCTTACACCGCCGACATAACCTCTCTAGAAGCGGCTTTCCTGCTGCACTATGGGTTCGAGGTTGTCAGCAGCTATCATGCATCGGTTGTCGGCAACAGAGAGATTGGCATGATTAAGGATGAGGAGGTTGTGGATTGGGTTGGAAGAACACGTTATGGAGAGGCGGACGCGGTTTTTATAAGCTGCACAAACCTCAGAACCTTCAACGCCATCAGACAGATAGAGGAGAAGACCGGCAAGCCAGCTGTCTCCAGCAACTCGTCAACCCTCTGGAACACGCTGAAGGTTCTTGGATGCGGTGTTGAAAGACCTGAGCTCGGCCGGCTTTTCAGCCTTTAGCCGCCTATAGTATGCATGGGTCTAATCAACGGCTGAACCCTGCCGCTTTTGATCAACGCCTCAACGCCCGCAAACTTCCTTCTGTACGAGCGTCTAATGAACTCGGCTATCTCCTCGTCGGAGGCTCCTCCTCTCAACAAGCTTTTGACGTCGTATTCGTCGCGGCTGAAGAGGCAGGGAACTATCTTGCCGTCGGCGGACAGCCGTATTCTGTCGCAGTCGCCGCAGAAGGGCTGGGTCATCGACGTGATGATGTTGACCATGCCTTTTCCCCCGTCTTTGAACCTGTAGCCGACTGACGTGCTTCCAGGCTCGCGCGGCAACCTCTCCAGCTCATACCTCTCCTGAATGCGTGCGATTATCTCGGCTCCGCTGACAAGCTTTTCAGGACTCCACATATGTCTTCCGTCGAAAGGCATGTATTCTATGAACCTTATCACAAGCGCAGACGCTCGTCCAAGCTCCACGAAGTCGAGGATTTCGTCGTCGTTGCAGCCGCGCGTTATGACGCAGTTTATTTTGACGGGCTCGAGTCCAACCTTCCGAGCTTTGTCGATTCCTTCGAGAACCTTGCTGAAAACGTCTTTCCTGCCGACTATCTCCTCAAACCTCTCGGGCTTGAGGCTGTGGAGGCTTACGGTCACGCTGTCGAGCCCCGCCCGCTTGAGGGCTTCGGCCTTCTCAGCGAGAAAGTAGCCGTTTGTCGTCATGGAGATGTGCTCCACGCCTGGAATTTCCCTTAACATTTTTATGCCCTTCTCTATGTCCCGTCTCATCAACGGCTCTCCGCCGCTGAGCCTTATCTTAGTCACACCCATGGAAACAAGAATCCTGACAATCCTCGCCATTTCCTCGTACGTCAGAATCTCCCGGTGAGGTATCCACACAGGGTTCAGCGGCATGCAGAAATCGCATCTGAAGTTACATCTGTCGGTGACAGAAAGCCTTAGCTTCCGTGCAACACGGCCGAAGCCGTCGACAAGCTGCAAACCTAAAACAACCACAGTTAAACGAAGTTAATAAGCATGAAACATGTACAAAAGTTCAGCGAAAAAGCTTGTGTAACGCCGGTGGAGCTTTTTTGTATTTTTGAGGATGGCTGTGGACAACTATATATCTAAAAACCTTAATTATTTGTTAAGCTTACTATCTGATGTGACATGGCCTCCTAGATGGGCTGGCGAGAGGTTTGCAAGCCTTTACTCCCTTTTCGGCCGAGGGGTTTTCGGCTTCGACGAAGTATGCAGCAGGCTTTCCATCGACGGCGGCAGAGCCCACGTTCTTCTAACCGTGTTAAGAAGGTCGGGAGCTTTGATAGATTTTCGGAGAACTCGTCCCCGGCTCTACAGGCTTCTCGACCCGAGAAGCTTCATGTTGGTTGCATCAGGCGCTGTCAGCAAGCCGTCCAACATCCAAGGCGAATATGTACAGCTCGTCTACGACGTTTTACGCGCTCTGAAAAAGTCTTGGAGGCCTTCGTCTGCCGCCGTCTACGGCTCTGTGGCTAGGCACTCCGCCACCCCGTTGAGCGACGTGGACCTGTTAGTCGTCTCAGACAGTTTCAGCGGCAGTCTGTCTTCACGGATAGACGCGTTGCTCGAGATCGAGCGCGACGTCGACGTCAAGTCTGAACTAAGTTTCCTCAAATCGTACGGCATACACACTAGGCTGAGCTTCTATCCTTTAAAGAAAAGCGAAGCCGAAAGACTGCCCCTCCTTTTCCTAGACATGGTGTACGACGCAGCCATACTGTTGGACGACGGTTTTCTCCGCAGCTTGTTTTCGCAGATGCGGTCTAGGCTGGAGTTGATGGGGGCTAAACGCTACATGTCAAAGCGTGGTGCTTGGTACTGGGACCTGGGTCCGAGAGCGGTGGAGGCGTCCACGCTCTGAACCTGGCTAAAATCGCGAAAGCGTACATCAGGCAAGCTGGCGACAGGCTGGACGACGCTAAGAGAGCTCTTGAAAGAGGAAACTATCCCTACACTCTCAGGCTCTCGCAAGAATGTGTTGAGCTATGTCTGAAAGCGGCGTTGAAAACCATCGGCGTCGAATACCCCAAAATACATGACGTGTCAGATGTTTTACTAGAATACAGGGATAGGTTTCCCGCATGGTTCGCATACGAAATAGAGTTTCTCGCCAACGCTTCTAGAAGTCTCGCCGCCAAGAGAGAGGTCAGCTTTTACGGAGGCGAGGAAGCGCTGCTGTCGCCTGACGACCTGGTTGACAGAAAGGATGCTGAGCAAGCCATCGAGCAAGCGTCAAAAACTTACGAGCTTATAACAAGGCTTTTACAACTTCCAAAACATAACGTTATGTAATGTCTATCTCTACGCCTTCATGCTTTAGAAGCCATGCTTTGACACGTGTATCTCCGCCGTATTTTCCGAGCCGTCCATCAGACCTGATCACCCTATGGCATGGAATAATTATGGTTATTGGATTTTTGGCGACGGCGTTGCCTGCGGCTCGATAAGCGTTTGGACGCCCTATCATGGCTGCTACAGCCTTGTAGCTGCGTGTCTCGCCGAACGGTATAGCCATTACTGCACGTAACACCATCAACTCGAATCCTCTAAACCGTAGGTCAAGCGGGATGTTGAAACTACGTCTTTCCCCGTTAAGATATTCGTTGAGCTGTTTATGCACGGTTCTGATAACTGTTGTCAGTTTTTCGACGGTCTTCATTCCAGACCTTTCAAGCCTGTGAACAAAAGATTGTTTGGCTACTTCTCTTTCAAGACGTACCAAACCTTTGTTGGAGGCTGCTGCCCAAAAATCCCCTATCAACGTTTCGAAGCGATTTATGGCAACTGTTTCAAAATGTTGAAACCGTTTCATCAACAGGCTCTCTCAAATAACATCATATAAGCGTTGAACAACAGCAACACACCAATCGGTTGCTGTGTGTTTTCAAAGATACCGTAGGAAAAAGTCTGCAACAGTTCTGTATTGTTTTACGAAGTTTTCCAGCCTTTGAACGCCGTGGCCTTCTCCTTCGACAACATAGAACTCGTGGGGCTTGCCCAGCTGCTTCAGTTTTTTCACGAATTTCTCAACTGGCTGGAGTGGACATCGGCTGTCGTTGGCCCTATGCCAGACAAGTATCGGTGCTTTGGTTTGATGAACAAAGTTTATCGGAGACCTGTCACGGAACAGTTCTGGTTTTTCTTCAGGCTTGCCCAGCAGCTGCTCCGTGAAGTTTCTGAAAGCCGCGTCTGAAAGCTCATAATCCTCCATCCAATCCGTAACACCAACTATGGCAGCCCCAGCCTTCCAGACATCGGGGTTCTTTGTCATTGTGAGAAAAGTCATAAATCCTCCATAGCTTGCGCCAGCAACCCCAACCCGCTCATCATCCACAAGCCCAAGCTCGTAAAGATACTTCACACCATGCAGCACGTCCTGCATGTCGCCTCCACCAGGGTCACCTATATTCAATCTCTCGAAATCAGCACCATACCCGGTGCTTCCTCTAAAGTTTGGACAGAGGACGTGGAAGCCTGCTGCACAAAGAGCCTGCACAGGTGCATTCCATTCATCCCCTACCTCCCACCACGGCCCGCCATGTACCCATACTACACAGGGTTTAGGCTCTTTTTTCCCTTCTGCAAGCAGCAAAAAGCCCGGCACCTCCAAGCCGTCGAAAGACCTGTAGCTGATGAATTCCGCTTTCCCCAGAGGCAATCCACGGAGCTGAGCTGGCTCGTAAAGCAGGTGAAGTTTTCCTGACTTTATGTCAACCCTATAAAGAACTGGAGGTCTTGACAGAGATGACCATGAAAACACGGCAAAGGAACCAGTCCTGTCCACCTCAATGCCTGTAATCGTTCCAACCGGGGTTTCAACCTCAGCCACATCACCACCATCCTTCCTGACGTATAGTTTAGATCTTCCATTTCTCCGTGCAACAAACCAGAATACACCCCCGTCGGAAAGCCATCCAAAATCTGTGAAATCCACACCGTATTTCGACAAACCCATTGTTGTGAAAGAGCTTGAATCTATGTCGTAAATGGCTAGGTCATAAGGCCCTGCTGCATTAGTCTTGAAAAGTATTCGCATGGCTTGTGGATGCCATTTAGGGATGGTGTTTTCGCTGCCTGGTTTAGGTGTGTAGACCGAGGTTGCACCGCTTTGAAAATCGATTACCACGATCTCGCTGGATCGTGGTGTTCCAGTTGTATTGGCTGAAAAAGCCAAAACGTCACCGCTTTCGGAATAGCTGGGGGAGAAAATCCACCCGCCTGATTTAAAGACCGGCTCTAGCCTGCCTTCGTAAACGTCAAAAACCCACAGATAGTTTGATTCCGAAGTGCTGCCTGTTAAAGCAATTTTCCGGCCTTGTGGGGAGCATGCAAAATCGAAGAGCCTCAAATCCTTAAAATCCGATAGCTGCATCTCCTTCTCCCCGCCTTCGATAGAGGTCACAAATAGCTGATGTCTCTCCTTTCCATCAAAATCCCGAAGGAAGAAAACGTTTTTCAAATCGGGGGAAACCCTGGCATAAGTCACACGCTGGTCGCCGTGAGAAACTTGGACAACAGTTTTGTCGGCCAGCTTGAACGACCAGAGCTGGTAGGAGCCTGTAAGGTTGGAAACAATAACTGCCCATGCCCCGTCACGGGACAGATCAACCAGCGAAAGCTCAGGAAGCCTGAGAACCTGCTCTACAACATCGAGCCTGTCCATACCCCTCGTTATATCAACCATGTTTCGACTTTTAAAACTCTTTAGCAATGTTAAGTCTGTGATATTTTTGAAGGTATAGAGTAGGCGCAAGAATGGTTTTCACCCACGGCCGCGCCTACATCACTCTCACATGATACGACAGCTCTGGAGGTGGTCAGGCTCGTCACAACAGTATACTGGAAGAATTTTGAAAGCCTTAACAGGGAGGTTACAAAGCGTGAGCAAACTTAGGATCTTGCATCAGCAAAGGCTTGCCCGCCATTAAAAATTCACAGGTACTGTCAGCCAGGTAATACGCCCCCTTCTCTTTGGGTGTTGAGTAATGTGTTGTGTGTGAGGGCTATGGCTATCTCCTCAATAACTCCTGACCGTCTTTGAGTTATGTTGTTGTGGAATCTCTTGGTCCTGTCTTTAAGCCCCCTAAACCACCTCTCAACCCTATTCCCATCCCCAAATGTTTCATAGAAGCCTCTTCAAATCCCATTTTCCCCTCGCATTTTTCCAGAACAGTTAGGCGTTTAGGATAGACCTACCCCTAAAGGCATATACAGCTGTTATCTCCCCCTGCATCCACGTCTACAGCAGACTATATGGTGTGAAGAGTTTTCTCATCCTATGGGCCCAACACCTAACACTCTCCCTAGACGCGCCTGTAATAACGTCTCTAAGGCTCAAACCAGCAACGAACAACATAGCAGCATAAACCTTCTGGACATACGCCCTACGAGATAATCGAAGACGTCCACAAACCCATCAAAACAACCCAGCCCATAGGCCCTTTCCAAAAACCTTAAGTAAAAGTTGACAGTGCCTTAAACTGCAAAAAAGTTAATTAGCGAAAAGTTATTAACTAGACATACAGAACTATAGATATGACAGGAAATAGAAAATATCTTTTAGCTCTGCTTTTGGCTTTATTGTTAGCGTTTTCAGCGGCTCCATCCATCCAAGCTCAGCCTAGACACGGAGGAACTCTAGTTGTCGGAATAAGCTCTGAGCCGCCGCATCTAGCGTTGAGCGGACCACCAACATGGGCCTTTTATCAAATAGTTAGGCAAATTGGGAACTCGTTGGTAAGCATTGATCCAGAAACATTGGAGTGGCAGCCTGAGTTGGCAGAATCTTGGCAGGTTATCAAAGAGCGTGATGGTGGAATGACGATTGTGTTTAAGTTGGTCAGAAACGCGACCTGGCACGACGGTAGGAAATTCACGTCCGCCGACGTAAAGTTCACATACGAGGTAGTTGCGCCAGTTTTCAACAGCTTTGTCGCCTATATGGTTAAATCCTATGTCAAATCCATAGAGACACCAGATGACTACACGGTCATATTCCGTTTCAACACCACGTGGGCGCCCGCGTTCTATCCTGGATATTTCGGCGGTTCGGGGATCAACATAAGTCCTAAACACCTCTATGAAAACACAGACATTGCAAACAATCCTTACAATACACAACCTATCGGAACAGGGCCGTTCAAGTTCAAAGAATGGAAGAAAGGCGAATACATCATTCTTGAAAGAAACGAAAACTACTGGAAAAAAGGGTTACCATACCTCGATAGAATCATTTTCCGCATAATCCGAACTTCTCCAGCGTTGACACTTGCATTCGAGAAGGGCGATGTTGATTTTATCTGGACTTATGGTCTCACGATTTCCGATGCTGTTGGTTTACAGGAAAAGATTGGTCTTGGACGGCTTCCAGGTAAACGTGTCTGGTTCTTCCCAAGCCCAGGAGGCTCACTCGACGTCGTTGGGTTCAATTTACACCCCGAGGGGCCAGCACCGCTTAAAGACGTGCGTGTGAGAAAAGCCATAGCCGCTGCAATTGACAGACATAAAATCGCCGAAGTCGTTTACTTTAACAGAGTTGAGGCACTCGATACCGTCGTTTCAAGCGCTCCTGCGGTAGCTCAATACAACCCTGGAGTTAATCAGCCAGCATACAACCCTGCTCTAGCAGAAAGACTACTGGACGAAGCCGGATACAGAAGAGGGCCGGACGGAACAAGGTTCAAGCTGAGACTGATGATAGATTCCGTTTCATACCCATTCTACTTGAAAGAAGCGGAGCTGATACGCGACTTTTTAGCACAAGTGGGAATAGTTGTTGAAATCGTTGCCCTAGATACTGCAGCATGGCATGAGAGAGTATTCCGCAATTGGGATTTCGACATGAGCATATTCCCGTTTGTTCATGGACCTGGCCCAACATTCTTCATCCGCTACTACACGGAAAAAGGCATTGTTAGAGCTTCATGGTCGAACGCCATGGGATACAACAACCCCGAGTTTAACAAGTTGATTTTCGCCGCAGAGTATGAAATCGACCGTCAAAAAGAAGTTGAGCTCGTCCGAAAAGCTCTGAAAATCCTTGTCGAGGATCAGCCAGCTGTTTGGACGTGTTCACGAACTTTCGTGGCCGCTGTAAACCTTGATTTCTCCGACGAACTAGCCCCAGGTGCATGGGAAAACGGTATGGGGACAGGGTATCTCAATCTTGAGAAAATCTACTGGGTCAAGGCTCCGGTTAGAACAGAGGTTATAACCGTTGAACGAACTATGATACAGACTATAATACAAGGAGGAACGACCGTTATGACGACTGTAGTCAAATCCGAAGTGGTGACAGTTACGCAGCCTACACAGGTTGTGACACAAGTGGTTCCCGAATGGGCTATTGCTGCAGTAGTGGTGGCCGTCGTCGTAGCTGTAGCAGCGGTTTCATTTGCCGTATCTCGTACAAGAAAACCAAAAACATAAACCCACTATTTTTTTAAAACAACCAAAAATTTTTCTTTATCTAAAAAAAGGGAAATCCATGAGCGCTTTTAGATATGTTGTCGAGATCCTAGATTTGTTAGACAACCCATCGGTGTCAGGCGAAGAAGTGCGAAAATTTTTCACAGGCAAGGGTTACGACAAGCTTCCTATCTACGTTGAAACCTTGAAAGGCGTTAAAGGCGTGACTGATTTCGTGTCGATCTTGGTGTCTGGTGTTAACGGAAAGTCGGTAAATGGAACATCGCCCACTCTCGGTGTTATCGGCCGTCTTGGCGGCATTGGGGCCAGACCAATTGAAGTTGGAATCGTTTCAGACGCAGATGGCGCTGTGGTGGCATTGGCAACTGTTTATATGTTAGCTGAGATGAAGAGGAGGGGTGATGTGCTACCGGGTGATGTAAAAATCACTACACATATATGTCCTAACGCACCCACGCGACCGCACAAACCAGCGGCGATGATGGAATCACCGGTCGACATATTTACACTACTCAAAAAAGAAGTCTCTCCGGAAATGGATGCGGTTTTATCGATCGACGCAACCAAGGCGAACTACGTTGTCAAACACAACGGGTTCGCAATCACCCCAACCGTGAAACAGGGATGGATACTCAAAGTGAGCCAAGACCTAATGAATATATACATGTGTGTGGCAGGACATATGCCGGTGATAGTTCCGATCACCATGCAGGATATCATACCTTTCTCAACTCCTGCGTATCATTTGAACAGCATGATGCAACCTTGGCTCTTCACCGATGCGCCCGTGGTAGGTGTGGCGATCACGAGTGAAATGATTGTCCCTGGCTCCGCTACCGGAGCAAACAACATTCTTGCTCTTGAACAGGCAACGAGGTTTGTTGTTGAGGTTGCGAAAGGATTTGGAAAAGGCGACGTAAAGTTTTATGATGAGGATGAGTTTCAGACTATTGTGAAAACGCACGGACATGTTCGTGATATACTTGCAAAAACCATAGAGCCAAGGGAGTGCGGGAAATGACAAAATACCGCATAGGCCTCGTCCGAGTAATCACGATACATGACGAAGAAAAACTCCATCAGCATGGTAGACTTATCGAGCAGGTCTTCCCTGAACTCAAGGTTATCTCAAAATGCATAAAAGACCAGCCTAAGGGAATATACGATGCTGAAACCGAGGAAATAGCGAAGCCAAAAATCCTACAGATGGTTGAGGAGTTCCAAAAAGATCGTGTTGACGCCATCATAATCAGTTGTGCCATAGATCCAGCTGTTTCGGAGGCAAGGGAAAAAATAAAAATTCCAGTGATTGGTTCAGGTTCTGCGGCAGCGTCGCTTGCTCTCTCCATGGGTGAAAAAATCGGCGTAATCAAACTGACCGAAGAAGTTCCTCAGTCTATTAAACGGATTCTGGGAGAAAACCTAGTCGCAGAAGAACATCCGGCTAACGTAAGAAACACGACAGATCTCATGACTCAGGAGGGAGAGAAGGCGTCTATCGAGGCGTTGAAAAAGTTAGTAGAGAAAGGCGTGGATGCTGTTGTTTTGGCATGCACAGGTTACAGTACAATTGGTTTCGTAAAGAAAGTTCAAAAGTTCTTCCCCATCCCTATAATCGAGCCAGTTGTTGCCTCCGGAGCTGCCGCCTTATCCATTCTTAGGCAGTTGGAATTCGGTAGAACGTGAATGTTGCGAATAGATGAGTCGTTAGCCGAGGCTGCTGTTCTGGGTGGCGCGTTTTTCGGAGGAGGGGGAGGGGGTGAAATCAGCCTAGGGCTGAAATATGCAAAACTGGCTGTTGAATCAGGCGATGTAATAATCGTTGACATTGACGAAGTGACCGAAGGACTCATAGCCACGGCCTCGATTATCGGTGCTCCATCAGCACGAGAGAAACATGTCTCAGCAAAACACATTCTCAAGTCAGCTGAAATGCTAATTGATATGTCAGGCGAATATATTACCGGCTTTATAACTTCTGAGAATGGTGGAATGTCGACCGTAAACGGGTGGATACCATCAGCTTTCATGGACATACCTGTTGTAGACGCTCCAGCAGACGGAAGAGCCCATCCCACGGGCGTAATGGGCTCAATGGGCCTTCACAAAGTTAAGAATTATGTTTCTATCCAGGCTGCTGTCGGAGGACGCGAGGAATCGGGGCAGTACGTAGAGGTTTTCGCAAAAGGCTCGCTGGATAAGGTGGACAAAATTATCCGCGAGGCTTCTGTTCAAGCGGGTGGAATGGTAGCGGTAACGAGAAACCCTGTTTCACCCAATTACGTCAAAGAAAATGCAGCGGTGGGCGGTTTGAAACTCGCCATAGAAGTAGGGAAAATTTTTCAAAAATACCGTGGAGACGGTGAAAGAATAGTGGAAAACATCGTCAAGAAAACAGCTGGCAAACTGATTGACAGCGGCGTTGTAGAATCCGTAACTCTGGAATCAAAAGGCGGCTATGATGTTGGGACCGTACAAGTCAGAGGCGTCACCGGCAGCTATCTACTTACTTTTTGGAATGAATATATGACGTTGGAAAAAAACAAAAACGAGAGGTTGGCTACTTTTCCTGACTTAATCGTCACATTAAGCAGTGAAACAGGACTGCCAATAGCATCTGCTGAAATATCAAAAGGGCAGAAAATAACTATAGTCATTGTACCGCGTGAAAAGATTCCTTTAGGGTCAGGTGTTAGAGACATCGATTTACTTAAACGGGTCGAGAACATAATCCAAAAAAAGATGGTGTAACAGCTGATGTGGGTTTGCATGCAATATGCTCTAATGGGTGGTAAAATTTTTGAAGATTCTTGAAGTTTCTAACTTGGCTGTTTATTATGAAACAACAGAAGGAATTGTTAAGGCTGTTGACGGTGTTTCGTTTGAGCTCAAGAAAGGAGAAGTGTTAGGCATAGTCGGTGAGTCTGGAAGCGGAAAAAGCACACTTGCATTCACCATAACAAAACTTCTTCCGAAAAACGCACGGATCGTAAACGGAAACGTCTGGCTCTACCCGGAGAAAATTGACCTACTCAAGATACCCAACGATTACATGCGGAAAATCAGAGGGCGTCGTATCGGAATGATTTTCCAAGATCCGATGACTTATCTTAACCCCGTTTTCAAGATCGGGCATCAAATAGCCGAAAGCATTGTGTTCCATTACGGAGTTTCATGGAAAGAGGCGAAGCAAAGGGCGATCGAGTTAATGGAAAAATTGAAGATACCGGATGCGACGAACGTTGCCTCTCGCTACCCGCACCAGCTAAGCGGCGGTATGAAACAGAGAGTAATGACCGCTATAGCTATCTCATGCAATCCAGAAATATTAATAGCGGATGAGCCGACGACGGCGTTAGATGTTACGGTTCAAGCTGAAGTGCTTGCGATGTTGAAATCGCTCATCAGAGATATGCAAATGTCATTAATTTTAATCACGCACGACCTTGGAATCGTTGCAGAAATATGCGACCGTGTGATGATCATGTATGCAGGCAAAATTGTTGAAGTGGGCGATGTTTACTCACTGTACAAGGACCCAAAACATCCTTACACAGTGGGATTGCTCAACGCTGTTCCGTCGATAAAAAGTGAAAGAGCAACCGTTGCTACGATCGACGGAACTATTCCTAACTTGATCAACCCACCGCAGGGATGCCGTTTTCATCCACGATGCCGATATGTCTGGGACAAATGTAAAAATATGGAGCCGCCGCTCATCCATTTCGGCGAAAACCGTGCTGCAGCATGCTGGCTATTGAGTGAGGCACAATGAAGAACAGCGCTTTACTACACGTTATTAACTTGAAGAAATATTTCCCTGCTGGCCGCAGCTTTTTCGGCACAGTTAGATCCTACGTGAAAGCCGTTGATGACGTTAGCTTCCAAGTAGAAAAGGGAAGCTCTCTGGGTATAGTAGGAGAGAGTGGCTCAGGCAAAACAACGCTGGCACGGGTAATTTTAAGGCTCATAGAGCCTACTTCCGGAACTGTCTACTTTGATGGTGTGAACATTTTCAGCTTAGACAAGAACGAATTGAGAAAACTTAGGCCGCAGATTCAGATGGTTTTCCAAGATCCCATGGCATCCCTCAACCCACGGAAAAAGATCAAACAGATACTTGAACAGGTATATAAACTACATACCACCCTTGATTTAAAAACCATTAACGAAAAAGTCGCGAACTTACTTGAAAGGGTAGGGCTAACTCCACCAGAGCTATTTCTGGAAAGATATCCTCATGAGCTGAGCGGAGGACAGAGACAGCGCGTCTGTATTGCGAGAGCAATCGCGTTGAACCCGCGGCTGCTGATAGCTGACGAACCAGTTTCGGCATTAGACGTATCCATCAGAGGTCAAATTATCAACTTGCTCCTCGACATACATAGGGATTTCCCAGAAATGGTGTACATCGTCATCTCCCATGACATAGCGCTAATAAAAAGTATATGCGAAGACACGTTGGTGATGTATGCTGGCAAAGTGGTTGAACAGGGGAAAACGGAGGACATCATCAAAAAACCACTCCATCCTTACACAAGTATGTTATTATCTGCTATACCTGTCCCAGACCCCGATATCGCCAAATCGCGTGACCGACCAACCATAACCGGTGAAACACCATCTTTGATAAACCCGCCTCCAGGATGCAGATTCCATACAAGATGTCCATACGCCATTGAGAAGTGTAGGAAGGAGCCCCCTCCTTTCTACAATGTCGAAGGAAGGGAAGTAGCGTGCTACCTCTATGAAAAACAGTAGAGGTTGAAACGTTTAAAGTTATTATACCAATGCAAACCATTAATTGAGGAGGAAGTAAATGTCGCAGGCGTTAAATTTCATTGTCAAACGCCTTATACAATACATCCCTATGATTTTTGTAGTCATAGTCATCAATTTTATGTTAATCAATCTCGCTCCTGGCGATCCAACCTACATCCTTGCCGGAGAAATAGGAGATGAGGAATTTATCAAGGCAACCAGATCAAGACTCGGGCTTGACAGACCAATCCACGAACGGCTACTGATTTATATTTCCAACGTCCTTCGAGGAGACCTAGGATACTCATACCTGAGATCAGAGCAAGTATCCAAACTGATACTTGACCGAATTCCCGCCACGATATTTCTCGTGTTGTCCGCCATGGCGTTATCCGCTGCAGTGGGTATATTAATAGGCACGGTAGCTGCTGCACGGAGAGGAACACTAGACGTAACCCTTTCAATACTCTCATTAATCGGGATATCAATTCCTTACTTTTGGCTTGGACAAATAATCTTGATAGTCTTTGCCGTTTATCTTGGGCTTTTCCCTCTAGGTGGTATGGTAACCGTCGGAGCTGGGTATAAAGGATTCGACTATGTTCTTGACGTACTGCGTCATATGGTGCTGCCCGTTCTCACGCTAGCGACATTTAACATTGCATACACTACGAAAATAACTCGTGCAAGCGTCCTTGAATCACTGACTCAAGATTACATCGTAACAGCCCGCGCCAAAGGTCTCTCCGAAAGAAGAGTAGTCTTCGTACACGCACTCCGCAACGCGTTGATCCCTGTGGTAACCTACACAGGATTTAACACCGGAGTTTTACTCGTGGGAGCAATACTAACGGAAACAGTTTTCGCATGGCCGGGAATGGGCTCCCTTCTATACGACTCGATAAAACTACGTGACTATCCGGTGGTTCTTGGAATATTCATCTACGGGTCGATCATCATAATAATCGCAAACCTGATTGTAGACATTTTATACGGGTTAATCGACCCACGTATAAGGGTGAGGTAAAATGTCAACTAACACAAACCAGAAAAAGAAAGTCAAACGCTCTAGAATACTGCTGAACTCCAGAGTATATGCAGGGCTCATCATCGTTTCAGCCGTGGTTGTTATCGCGGTATTTGCACCGTTGTTAACATGGTTCCCTCCGCTCAAAACTCTTGTCGGGAAACCATTCACACCCCCCAATGAGGGACATCCATTCGGAACAGATGATCTCGGCCGCGACATATATTCAAACGTAATTTATGGAATAAGAACCTCGTTAACGATAGGATTAAGCTCAGTTCTCATAGCAATCGTAATAGGAACATTGATAGGGGTTCTCGCAGGCTACTACAGAGGTTTTCTAGAAGATTTTCTGATGCGCATCACCGACATGACTCTAATTCTCCCACAGTTTCTGCTCGCACTAGTAATAGTAGCCATTTTTGGCCAGAGCTTTACAAACATCATTATAGCCATCGGGATCGTTAGCTGGCCCGGGTTAGCCCGCTTAATTAGAGCCGAATTTCTATCAATCAAAGAAAGACAGTTCGTGGAAGCAGCGAGAGCAATAGGATTGCCCGATTCACGTATAATCTTCGGCGAAATATTGCCTAATGCTATACCAGCGGTAATTCCATACATAATCTTGCAGGTAAACTCAGCTATTCTGATCGAGGCAGGGTTAGGGTTCTTAGGAGTAGGAGACCCCAACGTGCCAAGTCTTGGCTTGATGCTGAACACTGCTCAACAATATCTACTGACCTCCTGGTGGATGGCGGTGTATCCAGGCATCATGTTGTCAATGATTGTTGTTGGATTAAACCTGCTTGGAGACGGTTTGGTTGAATATCTTAACCCAAGGCTAAGAAAAAGGTGAAAAATTATGCAAGCTTTTGTCTAAACATCTCGGAGACAACACGGCCGATGATTCCTCTGGTGGTAATGACCTTAGCCTGGGGAGCCACGCTGTGTAATATGTTCTTGTGACTGAAATCATACCCTGCACAATCCATTACGACAAATTTAATACCATTGTTTTGAATCATACGGCCAACATTTTCAAAGTCAGCATGCTGAGCAGAATAGGGCGAAATTGGAAAGACAACAATCTCACGGAAGTACTTTGACCATTTACCGAAAGCATAATCAACTTGGTTTTCTGAAGGAATAAGAATGGCGGTGGTTCCTTGATAGGAAATACTCGAGGCCACACCCTTTAAGATTTTGTCAGGATAGACGATCAAGGCATCGGAACGGAAATTTGGAAATTCGCCTGAACAAAGAATCACAATGACATCCACGTTTAGACTATCCAAATAGTCAACCTTCGCAGCCATCAATGGCATCAGCCTTTCTTTCGAAACTTTCACCTCTAAACCATCCCTCATCCTTGTGACGTAGAATAGTTCACCGTCCTTTGGCCCGAGCTTCTGTGAGATTTCCTGTATGTTGTTGAAGTCATCCAGCGCGCCGGCTTGAATCACCTCTAAATCAGCCGGCAAAATCTTCATCAAGTCTTTCATAACATCGTTACGCGGTGATTGACCGATGGTCAAAAAACCAACTCTACCTGTCATATATTGTTTCTGTTTTAAAAAAGTATAAGGGTTATTTATTTCTTGTCTGTACCGTGAAAATATACCGGTGTAGCAAGCTTTATATAGCTTGCCACCCTCCAAACATGACTCATCCCTCTTGCAACAATTCCGCCAGATTAAGTATGAGCGGGTTCACGCACAATGGCTGAAACATTTAATAAACAACTAACACACGATACTGCTCGAGGCTTTATGTTCATGGAATTGTACGACGCTGCATTGAAAACTGTTCGTGATCTTGCTTTAACAAAACCCGGTGAGAAAGTTTTGGTTTTAGCCGACACCGCCATCGATTGGGAGATGCTTAAGCTTTTAGCGTCTGCAGCTTACTCTCTCGGAGCAGAGCCTTGTATCACGGTTTATGAGACAAGAAAAGAAGTTGACATGGAGCCGCCTAAACATGTTTCCGAAGCGATGAAATCTAGCGACGTGATTATAAGCCTGCCGCTAATGTATATCCTGCACACGACGGCGTACAACGAGGCAATGAAAGCTGGCGCCAGAATCCTCGAGCTTACAGGTATGAACCCAGACATGTTGATACGGCTAATTGGCCGAGTAGATTATTCAACAATGTGTAAGCTTGGCGACAAACTGACAGAATTAACTGCAAACGCTAGAGAGGTGGTTATCAAAAGCGTTAACGGAACTGACCTAAGGTTTGAAAACGATCCTAAGCGCCCCGTTTTCCACAACGACGGAATTATGAACAAAAAAGGATTCTACAAACCGCTTGGCGGCCAGATATCTTGGGCACCGATTGAAGAAACGTTTGAGGGAACTATTGTGTTTGACACTTTCGTCTGGCCTCCGACAGAGCTGGGTGTTCTCAAGAATCCTTTGAAAGTAGTCGCAAAAAACGGTAAAATTGTGAAAATTGAAGGAGGGATCGAAGCAAAAATATTTGAAAAATGGTTGAAAAACTTGGGCGATGAAAAAATGTATTACGTAGCTCATGCTTCGTGGGGTTTCCATCCGACAGCTAAGCTGACTGGAGTACCTCTCGAAGATGAAAGAATTTATGCGGGAGTAGAGTTTGGGTTCGGATCTCAAAGCCTGAAGTTCGAGGGTAAGGTAGGACTAGCCAAAGCCCACACTGACGCAGGTATATACAATCCTACAGTCTTATACGATGGTGAAACAATCGCCAAAGACGGGAGATTCGTACAAAAAGAACTTATCGAATACGATAAGAAACTCAAAGGATGATGTATACCTAACGTTGGTGGTAGCCACTCATCAAATAGGCCCGGCGGCAGTAGTTTTAACAAGTAAGAGATGTCGATGTTACGGTTGTGGTAAGGTTTTTAGCTTCTAAGTCTAGGGCTGCCCACCCGGTTATGTGGATGTCTCAATCCTTTTACACAGCTTGGCTGACAAAGATTGTGACACAGTATTGGATTTTGTGAGAGAATCAGGGAAACTTTTCTGATTATGTGGGTTCATGAGGTTTTCAAAAGGTATGGGGTGAAAAATAGACCGTTAAACGGTTGCTGGATTTCTTGCACTAGCTACCCTACGACCATCTGCTTGAAAGATTGGTAATAGGCATTTCCAATTGAAATGCGAAAAATAACTCGATAACGAAACTTGTCTCGTGGTGTCTAAGCATAGACAAGTTAAACGCTGTTAAGTGGCGAGGAGCACCTCACCGATGAAATGAAGGCCACAGTAGATTATCTGCCAAAACAGACCCGGAGCTACCTTCACGTTAAAAACAGCTGCCCAGCTAAATCATTAAGGGTCTTGTTGGTTAAGCTGTTAACTGTATCGATAGTTCGTGTTTTATGATGTTAAGGCCGTGGCGTTCTATTTCATGCGCTGTGTATACGGGTTTGTTGCTTTGTATGGCTCTTTGAAGGAGTTCCAAGTTGCGTTTATTGTTTTCGCCTATTGGCGGACTGGTGTAAATGACAGCATCGCACGACAGCATTTTTTCAACCGCTTTGACCAACGTCCCCTCGCTAATATCTTGGAAAGGCTTTTCCGATATGGCTTCTAATCCTAGCATGGTGGCTATGTGATGGTCGATGTCGTTTTCATGCAGTACACCAGTCACGACTTTGATACCTTTCTTCAACAGTTTTCTGTATGTTTTGGCGCCTGAACCGCCTCCGGCTATAACAAACACTATGGGCTTGCCGTGCG
Organism: Candidatus Caldarchaeum sp.; assembly: GCA_038831915.1. Classification (GTDB taxonomy): domain Archaea; phylum Thermoproteota; class Nitrososphaeria_A; order Caldarchaeales; family Caldarchaeaceae; genus Caldarchaeum. The sequence continues at coordinate 4,075 of JAWBKB010000022.1, read as the reverse complement.
CGGAGCTATCTCGAAATTCTGCCGTCAGAGTTAAGGGTGAGAACGAAAGCTTGCGGTTGAAACCAAATGCTTTATAGAAAGTTTCGTCGTTAATCAACTCCTCCGGGTCTTCGAAGGACTTGACTTGGTTGTCAGAGATAAGAAGAAGTTTGTCGGCGAACCTGAAGGCCAGCTCAAGCTCATGGGTTGAAGCCACTACCGTCATGTTTTCGTCGTGGGCGAGCCTACGTAACAGCATCATGATTTCAACACGGGAAGGGGTGTCTAGATGTGTGGTGGGCTCGTCGAGTATCAATATTTTGGGCTGTTGTGCTAATGCTCTGGCTATCATGACGCGTTGGAACTGGCCGTCGCTGAGTTCGGATATTTTTCGTCCATGTAAATGTGTGATGCCGGTTTTAGCCATGGCTTGCTGCACCGCTTGCTTATCCTGCGTGGTTAAGATATGAACTGGACCTGTCCAAGGATAGCGACCTAGAGCAACAACTTCCTCAACAAGCATCCCAGTGACTTCAGGTCTTCCCGTCAGAACAAGCCCTACACGACGGGCCCTAGAACGAGCGCTCAAACTCTTCACATCATCCTCGCCTAAAAAAACTGTTCCAGCAACTGGTTTAAGCAAACCAGCCAAAGTCTTGAGGAAAGTCGTTTTGCCGGAGGCGTTGGGCCCCACCACCACGGTGAATTCGCCGCTACGCAGTTCAACCTCGATGCGTGAGACAATTGAGCCGTGACTGTAGCCTATCGATAGCTTGTGTGTTTTGATCATCGCAGTAATCCTCTTCGCATTAGGAGAAACAGTACGATGGGTGCGCCGAAAATCGATGTGATGGCTGTTATTGGAAGGTCAAGGGGTGCAACGATGTTCCGCGCAATTATGTCCGAGGTTACCGCGAGCGTTGATCCGGCAAGCCCTGATAATGGAATGATGAACCGATTATCTACTGTTTTTGCGGTGAGCCTTGCGATGTGTGGTGCTGCAAGCCCGATGAACCCTACGGGGCCTGCGATTACCGTAGCTGCGGCGACAACCGATGAGGAAGCAGCAACGGCTAAAACACGTGCACCGCGTATCCAAACCCCCATAGAAGAAGCTATCTCCTCGCCGAACGCCAACGCGTTCAACGGCTTCGCCGCCAAAAACGAGGCGACAAACCCAGCGAGCATGAATGGCAACACGGGTTCGACTATGTTTTTTTTCGCGGCGGAAAAACTTCCCAACGTCCAGAAGCTAAACGCCCTCATAGTCTCAACGTCAGACATGGTTATGATGAGCGTGGTTACGCCCGCGTTAAGATAACCTAGCACGACTCCCGCTAGAACGAGGCCTATAGCGGTTCTGGTAACGGATGAGAGGCCTATGACGACAAGCGAGGTGAGCAGAGCTCCAAGCGAGCCGGCTATGTAGAGGCTGTATGGGTCGTAGGCTTGCATTATTCCGAATCCCGTGCCGAGGACTAGGGCGACGGCTATTACGAGAGTGGAGCCTGAGGAGATTCCGAGGACGAAGGGGTCGGCTAAAGGATTTCTGAAAAGCGATTGCAAGATACATCCGGCTACGCCGAGCGAGGCTCCCGTCAACACGGCCGCCACAGTTCTCACAAGCCTGATGTCAACGATAACGTTCAGAAGAGAAAAATCATGATCCAGGCCCAGCACGTGCATCAGAATTGTATAAACTGGGTATCGGATGCTGCCCAGAATAAGGGATGAGAAGAACGAGACGAGTAGCAGGGAGATGAGCAGGGGGAAAGCACCTAACCGCATGGCAGTCAACTCAGTTTCACGAAAAAGTCGTACGGCTCGTGATAGCTGAGGTAGCCGGGATACAGTGTGGCTGCAAGCTCTCTGAACAGCTCCTCAGCCGCATAATAGCCTAGCTGGAAGATGTTTGAGTTGTAGCGGTAAAGCCTGTTTTGACGGAATGCTTTTGATTCGGCGAGCTGGGGAATTTCCTTGAGCAAGTCCTGTTTCGACGTGATTAAATTTGTCGAGATGATGAGTACGTCCGCGTCTGATGCTCTTCTGACGAGCTCCTCCACGGTGACTGTTGCAGAACCCGTTTTGTCAAGGTCCCCAAAAGCATACACGGCGCCGAGATGTCGAAGCGACTCGGCAACATAGCTTTTTCCGCCGGCAACGTATACCGTGCCGCGAAAAACCGAAAACCAAACAACCTTCGGCGTCGGAACACCCATTTTTTTGACGAGGTTGTTCACTCTTTCCGCCGTCATCCAGTAGCTATGTTCAACGAACTTGAAAACCATGTCGGCTTCCTTCCCCAGCCCGAAGAACACTCCCACGAACTTTATCCATTCAAACCTCCCGAGCGGATGGTTTTCCATGTACTCGTTGTTTACTACATATGGGATTTTGAGCTCCTCGAGCTTTGAAGCAACAGGGTCTCCGGGATAAGTGTAGATTATGACGAGGTCGGGGTTAAGGGCGACGATTTGCTCGTAATCAGGCGACCACGAGGCCCCCACATCCTTTATCACGCCTGATTTCAGAAGCCTCTCAACCTCTGGAAAGTACCACTCGTAGCTCTGTCCCCACATTATTCCGACGACCTTCTTCCACAGCTCTGGGTCAAACTCCCGCAGCCGCTCAACCAAAGCCACGTGCGTAGCAGACATCAACACCGCCCTCTCGACAGGAGTTCTGACGATTACGTCGGCCTTGATGGCAGGGACAGGCATGCCCCTCGGAACGGCGAGAACTGTTCTGTTGTGAGAGTCACGCAAAAGAACATAGCTATCACCGCGTGTCAAGCCGAAAAACTTGGCATACTTGACAGGCGGTTCTTCAGACTGTTTTATGACCGTCTGAGTGGTTGTAGCCGACAACGTCACCGTCTGAGGCGTCACCTCAACCTTGACGAGAGATGTCGTGACAGTTTCATGATGCGTTCGGACAACTGTCTCCGTAACCGTGGCAGGTGTTGAACCCCTTAGCAAAAAACCTCCAGCAAACCCGGCAGCGAGGAACAAGATCAAGAGTGGTGTGAATATCTTTAGGGAGAGGCTGCGTGGCATCATGGTGGATGGATAATCCATCCATCTTTTTAATAAACATTATCCAAACAAACATTCTTGCGAAAAATCTCCAGACATATAACCGTGGGAAGAAACGTCATTCCAGGTTGAAGACAGTGGTTTCATGGAGCAGCGGCAAAGACAGTACCATGACGCTGCACTTTCTCCATCAAGCCGGGTATGAAATTGTAGGCCTGCTGTGCACTGTCACAGAAGGCTACAAACGGGTCAGCATGCACGGCGTCCGCGAGGAGCTGGTGGTGGAGCAAGCCCACAGTCTCGGGCTCCCGTTATTCAAGGCCATCATACCGCCCAACTGCAGCAACGAGGTCTACGAATCGGTGATGAAGCAAGTGTGCATAGACCTGAAAAGCAAGGGCGTCAAGTCTATCGCTTTCGGCGACATCTTCCTCGAAGACGTGAGAAGATATCGTGAGAAAAATCTCGAGGCCATGGGTATGAATGGTCTTTTCCCGCTGTGGGGTAGGCCGACGAAAGAGCTTGCCCGAACCTTCCTCCAACTCGGCTACAAAGCAAAGATAGTTGTCGTCGACTTGCAGAAGCTGCCCGAAACATACGTGGGCAGGGAATACGACATGAGCTTTCTCAACGGCATACCTGCCGACTGCGACCCATGCGGAGAAAACGGCGAATTCCACACCTTCGTCTACTCCGGCCCGTTGTTTTCAAAACCTGTCGAGTGCACACTCGGGGAGAAAGTAGTTCGGGATGGAAGGTTCTGTTTTCAGGACCTCGTAGCAAACCGCTGAAACAAACCGTGTAATCAAACCTAGACGAGCCAACGTCTTTGTTAGAGTGCGTAAAATTTATCAGGTTAAAGAAAGACATTACATCATGCGTATTGTTTCGCTGGTTCCCAGCGCCACAGAAACATTATACAGGCTTGGTGCGGGAGACGAGGTCGTTGGCGTGACCTACGCATGCGACCTACCGGCTGACGCAGGAACTAAGGAGGTTGTCGTCACACCTGCACTCGACACTTCCAACATGCCTGAAGACAAGATAGATATGCTTGTCCG
>JAWBKB010000021.1:0-23631 GCA_038831915.1 Candidatus Caldarchaeum sp. | reverse complement strand
ACATAAACTCCAAGACAGTAAAGAATATAGAGGAGATAACAGCAGGAATAGCCCTAATACATAACCTACTCCTCAGAACCCAAACAAGAGAAGGAGGCGTAATACCTAGTTGACAGTACCTCTTTAACTGGTTATACGTTGAAATAGGGCCCCTCTTTAGACACGGTAGACATGACTTCAGTTAAATTACTCGACGCTGAAGCGGAATATCGGAGGGTTTTGGAGCTTCTTGAAAAACATCACGCCATGATGAGGAAATCGATTCCGCTGATAGCGAGTGAAAACGTGGTCAGTCCAGCAGTAAGAGAAGCGCTGGCCAGCGATTTCGGCCACCGCTATGCCGAGGGATGGCCAGGTGACAGGCTTTACGCGGGCTGCAAATACATCGATGAAGTCGAGCTCATCGCCATAGAGCTGGGAAAAGCAGTTTTTAACGCGGAATTCGTCGACGTAAGACCCATTTCGGGAGTCGTAGCCAACCTAGTCGCGTATTCTGCTTTCGCACGTCCCGGAGACATGATGGTTGCGTTAACTATTCCACATGGTGGTCATATCAGCCACGGAAAAGAAAAGTGGGGGGGAACGGCTGGAGTTGTGCGAGGTCTAGAAGTTGAACGATACGAATTCGACGAGGAAATGTTTGAAATCGACGTTGATGCAACTGCAAGAAGACTTCGGAAAATCGAGGCGGAAACGGGGCGTAAGCCAAAGCTTTTCATGCTCGGCGCAAGCGTGTTTCTGTTTCCTCATCCCGTTAGAAAGGTGAAACAACTCGCGGACCAATACGGTGCTTACGTTGTTTACGACGCCGCCCACGTCGCTGGCTTGATTGCCGGCGGCAGGTTCCAAGACCCGCTGCGGGAAGGGGCGGACTGCATGACGATGAGCACTCACAAAACTCTCGCAGGGCCTCAGCACGGCATGGTGGTTTCATGGGAAAGATACAGTGAAAGGTTGAAACAAGTGGCATTCCCGGGCCTCCTTTCAAACCATCATCTACACGCGGTAGGCGGTGTTGCCATCGCGCTCGCCGAAGCCCTGGCATTCTACAAAGACTACGCGGCGAAAATCATCCGCAACGCAAAAGTTCTCGCAGAAGCTCTCTACGAATTAGGAGTCGAAGTTCTCTACGAAAAAAGAGGATTTACAGAGTCACATACAATTGTAGCGGATGTTTCGAAATACATGGACGGCCGAACGGCTGAAGAAAAACTCGAACGAGCTGGAATAATCCTGAACCGCAACCTCATACCAAAAGACTACAAGCTCAAAACAGATTATCGTAGGCCCAGTGGGATAAGGATGGGCACCCAAGAGGTTACGCGGCTTGGCATGAATGAATCCGAGATGAAACAAATCGCTGAATTCATCGCCGACATAGTTGTAAGAGGCAAAGACCCTGCAAAGGTCGCTGAAGAAGTTGAGTCTTTCAGGAAAAACTATCGGAAAGTGCATTACTGTTTTGAAAACGCGACCGGTGCTTATGACTACATACGGATAAGGTGAAGGCCTTGACCGATGACTACGTCGTTGTTTTGGAGAATGTTAGGAAAATTTACAAGAACAACGGCATTCAAACCGTTGCACTTGACGGGGTAAATTTGAAGGTTCGCAGAGGTGAATTTGTGGCGATAGTCGGCCCCAGCGGAAGCGGGAAATCCACCATGCTTAACATGCTTGGAGCTTTGGACCGGCCCACCGAGGGCCGCGTCATCATAGACGGAGTGGACATCAGCAACCTCGACGATAACAAAAGAGCCGAAGTCAGAAATAAAAAAATCGGCTTCGTGTTTCAGTCCTACAACCTCATCAACAGGCTTACCGCGCTTAGAAACGTCGAGCTTCCTCTTACCCTCAGAAACATCCCAGAGCCGACTCGTAAAATGCTCGCCTTGAACATGCTTCGTGAAGTCGGATTAGATTCCAAAGCCTTTAAAAAACCGACTCAGCTAAGCGGAGGTGAGCAGCAGAGGGTCGCCATCGCGAGGGCCTTGGTGACGGAGCCAGGCATCATTCTAGCTGATGAACCAACCGGGAACCTCGATTCGAAGTCGGGAGCTGTTGTCGTAAACATCCTAAAACAGCTGGCTCGGAAAGGCAACACCGTGATAGTGGTTACTCACAACATGGAGGTCGCACGTGAAACAGACCGGATTGTCTACCTCCGAGATGGAAAAATCGAGAAAGAGGAGGTGTTTGCTGTTGCAAGGTGATAAAATGAAAACGATGATTGCCTTGGCTTTGCTTGTCTTCGTAATGTTTTCGATGTCGTTCGTCGATGTGTCCGCTTCTCGGCTTCAGGTCACTGACGTTGTGTGGGGGTCTTTGATGAACCCGGAAAAAGCCATTCCGGGAGATGAAAAAATAGACCTCGTAGTTGTCATCGGCAACATCGGAAACAAACCAACATGTAGTTTGACTGTGGAGCTCGGTCCAAAACTCGGGGAACCATTTCCCTTCACTAGTTGGGACGGCTCAGTACCAATTTCGGCAAGCTTTCAAGGAGTTTTACAGCCCGGCACCTCCACACCTCTCATTTTCAAAATAAACGTCAGCAAAAATGCAAAACCCGGTGCCTACCAAGCTGACCTACGCGTCTACTATAGAGACTGCACCTCGACATCCGATGTTTTACCCCAGTCCACTCAATTATTCAGCGTAAACCTTGTTGTCAGCCCGCCTCCCACACCTCGAATTGTAGAGTCGAAATGGATAGTTGACAACATGCAGGCGTCGGTAGGTCCTTCGACGGGGCAAGCTGTGCTAGAGGTATATCTTGAAGCACCTCTCGACTCGGCCATCAGCAACGTAGAGGCAAAGCTCAGTCTTCCCCGCGAATTCCGGTCTTTAACGGATGAAAGATATGTAACCGCTACAAGTCTTCAAGCAGTGCCAGCTGGAGGAGTGTTCAGACTCCGTTTTCCCGTTGTTTTGTCCGACGAGGTTCAGCTCGGCCGGTACCAGCTGCCGTTGGAAATAGTCTTTCGGAACAAATACGGAACTCCTGTAAAATCCAATTTGACTGTTTATGTCGACGTATCGGGACATCCCGAGATAGGGTTTGACGTCGAAATCGCCTCTTTCAGAGCCAACACAATCTCCATCATCACCTACAAAATTTACAACAAGGGAACCGCACCGGCTTACAATGTAGAGCTAAATGTGCGAAGCGACGTCCCCGTGGTTAGGGTTCTCCAGCCCTCCTACACAATCGGAACATTAGAACGCGGTCAGTCAACCACTATCAAAGTGCCGATATTCATCGACCGCGCCGCCGAGCCGACGATGTACGGACTGTTCTCCCGAATCACCTACAAAGACTTCTACGGAAACGTCAAGTCAACCGATTTTAATATGCCTTTTGTCGTTGAGGAAAAGTTTAGACCCGGGTTTTCAGTACGAACCTCGACAAGCTTCATCGACGCCGCCTCTACTAAGCCCATATCAATCGTCTTCACCAACTTTAACCCTGCCGCGGTCAGAGATGTCAAGATCACGATAAGGTCGACCAGTTCTCAAGTAGCGATTACGGAAGGCGATACAGAATTGATTGTTTCATCTATTCCGTCGATGGGGTCGGCCACAGCGAACATCAAAGTGCTAGCAACTCCGGCAGCAGGAGACACCGTGGTCAACCTCCGTGCGTCTGTTGAATATAGAGATGCTGTGGGATTGTTGGTGGTTGAAAACTTTGACATCGCACTCGCCGTAAACGCGAACATAGACATTAGGCTGAGCGGCGTTGTAATCTCGCCTCGGGTTGTCAGGCCGGGAGAGACCGTTGATTTGGCTGGAGACGTGGTTAATGAAGGAACGGGCTTAGCGCGTTCAGTAACAGTCGAGGTTTCAGGGCCTAACCCGTTCAGGCCTTTCGGAGAGCAAAGCACCTTCATCGGCAACGTCAACCCGTCGCAGGTCTCCGCTTTCACACTCAACTTCCGCGTTGACGAATCAGCCACACCTGGCACCTATCCCGTCATCGTTAAAGTGATTTACAAAAACGGTTTCGGAGAAACCTTCGAAATCCAAAGAGTCCTTCAATACGAAGTGAAAAATAGACAACCGGTCACAACGGTCACAACACTATCACAGCCCTCATCAATTGTCCCGGACGCTTTGCCAATCATAGCCGTAGTAGGTGTGGCAGTTTTTGTCGTGCTACTGGTCGCATTGAGGAGAAGGGCGAGACATGAAACCGGCTGAATATGTCACGTTCGCTTGGTCCGCGTTAAGAGACAGGAGGCTTCGGACAGTTTTAACCATCCTTGGAATAGTCGTTGGGCCGGCTCTCATCACAGCTTTAAACGCCACTACGGCGGGATTGACTCAAACAATTATTTCAAACCTCGAAGTTTTCGGCACAGACCTTGTCCTCGTCCAACGCGTCGGAGACTTTAACTTCGACGAAAAGATAGTCGCACAGATAAGCCAAATTGAAGGCGTCAAAAAAGTCTACCCATATTATCTAATAGCGTCAGGCGAGATAAGAACTCGTGGAAAAAGTTTCGCGATGGACCCTACAAGGTCCTACACAATACTTGCTGTTGATTTGAAAAACCTTGACGAGCTGTTTCCAAACATCAGAGTCAACTCCGGAGAGATAGTTGACAACCCGACATTTGCCGTCGTAGGCTATTCAGCTTGGAATCCCCGAGACCCCGACATCCCGCCCATAGATGTCAGCTCCCTATTCACCGTGTCAACCATAGGAGGAGGATCGACGCGGTCTTTCACAGTCAGCGCCCGCCTCGACCGCTACGGCCAAGCACTATTTCTAAACCCGGACAACCAGATTTTCGTCTCTCTCGAAGCAGGCAGGCTACTCACAAATCGCAAAAGCTTCAGCGGCGCGTTCGTAAGGTTGACAGAGCCTGGCGTCAGCGACCAAGTTGTCATCACTTTGGAGCAAAGATATGGAGAAAACATTAGAGCCTTCTCTATTACCGCCATAGCAGAAACCGTTCAGCAAATAATCGGAACCCTCAACGTCTTCTTCTCAACAGTTGCATCGATGAGCCTTCTAGTGGCTTTCCTCGCCATCATGACCACGATGTTCACCTCCGTGACGGAGCGAATAAGGGAGATAGGATTGGTCAAAGCCCTAGGCTTCAAAACACGTGACGTCATGTTTACATTTCTTGCCGAAGCAGTGATAATAGGGCTTATCGGCGGTATCATAGGAACCGCCACTGGTGTCGCGGCAGCCTACGCGCTTTCTGAGGTATTTACGGGCCCACCAGAAGAAACAAGGCCTGGGACCTTCGCTCAGGGACCGCCACCGGAAAGGGTGCGAATAACGCCCGTAATCAATCCAGAATTAATTTTGACAGGCGTATCCGTCGCCGTGCTGGTATCGACGTTGGCAGGCTTGATACCCGCATACCGCGCGTCAAGGTTCGAACCAGTGGAAGCTCTACGACGCGAATAAAAACGGCTTTTTATTCTAGCCGTGCGTCGACTTAGCGATGCTCAACATCAAGGCAGTGAGGACGAATCCCAACTTCTACCGACGCGGGATGGAAAAGAGAAAACTTTCGCCACTCATCATCGATGAAATCCTTGAGCTCGACTTGTCTAAAAGAGCTTTGCTTAAAGAAGTTCAGCAGCTTCGGCATGTTCGAAACACAGTGGCGGAAAAGGTTGCAGTCGCGAAGAAAAGAGGTGAAAAAGCGGACGAAATTTTGGCGCAGATGTTCGAAGTCAACCGGAAAATAGAGGAGACCGAGAAAAAACTTCAAAATGTTGACGAAAAGCTGCTAGCCTTACTGATGAAAGCTCCCAACCCTCCCCACGAATCAGTTCCGGACGGAGAATCTGAAGCTGATAATGCGGTTGTGAGGGAATGGGGTGAGCCTAGGAAAGAGGATTGGATGCGCGACCATGTCGACCTGCTTTTATCCCTAGGGTTAGCGGACTTTGAAACAGCGGCTTCCGTGTCAGGCGCCAGGTTCTATTATCTTTTAGGCGACATCGTTCTTCTTAACTGGGCTCTAGCTTTCTACGGCCTTGAATTTTTAAAGGGGAAAGGCTTCAAGCTCGTTCAGCCACCGTACATGCTGACGAGACGGATAATGGAAGGAGTTGTCAGTTTCCAAGATTTTCAAGACATGCTGTACAAAATCGAAGGCGAAGACCTATACCTTATCGGAACGGCTGAACATCCGCTTGCAGGTCTTCACGCAGGAGAAATACTCGACGGCAGAATCTTACCACTTAGATACGCGGGCATCAGCCCATGCTTCAGAAAAGAAGCGGGTGCTCACGGCAAGGACACTAAGGGGATTTTCAGGGTTCATCAGTTCGAAAAGATTGAGCAGTTCAGCTTCACCAAGCCATCCGACTCATGGGCTGAACATGAATTTCTGATATCTAATGCGGAGGAAATTTACCGAAACCTTGAACTGCCCTACAGAGTAGTGAACATTTGCGTGGGCGAGCTGGGGCCTGTGGCTGCGAAAAAATACGACTTGGAAGTTTGGATGCCCGCCCAGGGAAAATACCGTGAACTCGTTTCGTGCAGCAACTGCACAGACTACCAAGCAGTCGGATTAAACATCAGATACAGGGAGGCCCCCCATGTCGAAGAAACAGATTATGTCCATACTTTGAACAGCACGGCGATAGCGACGGAAAGAACCATCGTGGCGATCTTGGAAAATCATCAGCGGAGGGATGGCTCGGTTGAAATTCCTAAAGTGCTTCAGCCTTACCTTCACGGGTTAACCGTTCTCAGGCCAGCTTCTCTATAGTTTTGAGAACAAATTCCCCCAGAGTTGAAGGGCTTTCAAGCTGGTAGGCGTCAGCGTAGCGAATTAAGTAGCTCGTCGACGCCATCGAAAGAATCGCGTCAGCACCAGAAGCAACAAACCAAGCCACGAGAGCTGCAACATATCCGAAATAGGATTGTTTCACAGGTTTTCCCAACCAATTGCACCAGGTTTTGACACCATTTGACATGATGTCGATTTCGCCGACGACATAGACCGGCGCAGCAAGCTTTCTACACAACTCATCAACATCTTTGATGTATGACTGGTGGTTTGTTCGGAAGCTTTCCAACAGGGGTTTGTCGCTCCAAAGAACGTAAATAGGGTTGACCATCGAGGCCGAAGGTGTCGTCAACACGACGGGCTGGCTTCTTGGGAGGAACGGCTTGATGGAAGACGGGTTTACGTCGCCTGAAACAAGGACAGCGCGGGAGCTTGAGAAAGAATAGCGTACCTCAGGATTTTCAACAAGCATGTTGATGTTGCAAAAAACCGTGAAACCTTTGAGAGATGTGAGAAGATCCCGCACCTTCTCGTCAGGCCCTGATTCCCCGAAAACGTAGGCCAACCTCCCCGACAAAACCTTTGCAACACCAACTTTTCTTAGCAAAAGCTTAAGCTGGCCAGGCCCGGCGAGCAGCTCCGTTTCTGTTGGAATGCCGATTTTCTCCACGACTGTTTTTTCCTTTATCTTTTCATGCACCGGCTTAGGTCTGTGAAGGGCAACTACCAGCTCAGGCTGAAAATATGTCTCTCCTTCACCCGTGTCAGGGTTTAGCCCGGTAGGTATGTCAACCGCGATTTTCACACCTTTTGAATTGTTGGCGAAATTCACGGCTGTTTTAAACAGCTCCGATAAACCACCTTTCGCACCTGTTCCTAGAATCGCGTCTACCACCGCATCGGCTTCATCGAAAACATCGGCATGGTTCATGAGTTTTTCAACAGTATCTACGACCCGAAAGTTAATCGATGTCTTCATGTTCTTGACGGATTCGTAGTTTATTCTAGCTTCTTCGCTTCGGATTTTACCCGGTTCAGCCAGCAGCAGAACAGTTACGTCGGCTCCCATGCAGGCAAGATGGCGGGCAGCAACCATACCGTCTCCGCCGTTATTACCAGAGCCGCACAAAACCAAAATCCGCCTCTTCTCGATGTTGTCGAAAAAGGAAGCGACATGTTTTGCCACAGCCGCTCCTGCATTTTCCATCATCATCAAACGCCGAACTCCCAAATATTCGCAATTTTCATCCACTACGTTCATCTCTTCCGACGAAATAATTCCGGAAACCAATCCATCACCGGTCTATTCCGTTTTTTATATAAACATTACAAACCAAATTAGAGACAAACCCTACCCAAATATTCTGTGCGGAATGCAACTGACACACCAGGACTATCGAAAATTATTGTATAATTATTTAAATACGAGATAGACATGGAGCCGAATCGTGAAAAGAAACCGACTAGGTTTGAGTAAAACTGTGGCGTTAGTCGTTGTAGCAGCTGTTGTGATCGTCGCGCTAGTGGGAGTGGCGTTCTTCACCGTGATAACGCCATCCACTACACAGCCAAAAGTCAGCGAGATTAGAGTCGGGCTTGTCGAGCCGTTGAGCGGCGCCTACGCAGTGTTCGGCAACGAAGCAAAAAACGCTGCTGAACTAATCGTCGAAGAAATCAACAACAAAGGTGGAATAACCAGTCTCGGCGGCGCAAAACTCCGTCTATTCGTTGAAGACAGTAAAAGCACCGCTGACGGCGCTAGGCTAGCCGCTGAAAAACTGGTCAACGTCGACCGCGTAAACGTCATCATCGGAGCTTTCATCAGCGCTCATACTTTGACGATGCTGGACGTTACAGAGCCTCGGAAAATTGTGGTGATGGCAGATGCTTTGGTCGACTACCTCACGGCGAGAGGATTCAAATATATCGTCAGGCTTCCACCCAAAGCTTCAGTACATGGCGCAACCAGCGTTGATTTCGCAGTAGAAGTCTTCAAACAAAACGGAATGAAGATACAAAGGCCCGTAATAGTTCACTTCGACGGACTATTCGGCGAAGTAACCGCCGACGGCATCTACACTCGATTGAGAGACCTAGGAATCAGGCCGGTAGACCGGATCAAATACCCAACAGACATAACCGACATGTCGCCCATCATCGAAAGAATCCGCCAAGCAAATCCAGACGTAGTTTTCGTTGTGCCGTATTACGCAGACTCGGTGCTTTTCGCGAAAGCCGTCAAATCACTTGGATTAAAAGTCCCATTCATTGCAGGAGCGGGTGGAACTGGTCTTTCCGACCCTGAATCAATAAAGGCAGCCGGGGACGCTAGCGAATACATGACGAACACTTACAGCTACGACCCCTTCCTGCCAACCGAATACAACAAACAACTCGTTCAAAGATTCCAGAACAAGTATGGCAAGCTTCCGACAGAGGCCGCTGGAATTATATTCTACACTCTGTGGACGTTGAAAGAAGCATTGGAGCTTAGCGGAAAAATGTTCCCGGACAACCCGCTCGACGGCGACAATCTTATGAAAGCTTTGATGGAACTGGACCTGAAAACCGGGCCAGCGGCTGAAACATATCCATCGGGCAGAATCAAGCTCGGCCCAACAGGAGACAACATTTACGCTCAGGCAGTAGTCTTGCAGGTTCAAGGCGGCAAACCGGTCCTCATCTATCCCTTCGAAAAAGCAGGCGCCAAACCGGTCTTTCCGAGACCTTAAATTCTACATTTTTTTCTTCAGTTTCTCGGTGTTTATGAATGGTCGGTGTGGACTTTGGCGTCCAGTTAGCTCAAACAATAGTTTTCGGTCTGATGTTGGGCGGTGTTTACGCGCTCGCCGCCATGGGTCTATCGCTCTTGTTCGGTGTCGCGAACCTCATCAACTTCGCCCACGGCGAATACATCATGCTCGCCATGTACATAACCTACTTCCTAACCATAAGTTTCTTCGGCGACCCTGTTCTTTCACCGATTTTGACCATTCCGATTTTCTTCGGAATAGGTGTTCTAACCTACTTGGGTATCTTTAAGCGGTTGATAAAAGCTCCCCCGCTCTCCCAGATTGCGGCCACGGTTGGAATCGTGGTTCTGCTCCGAAATCTCGCTTTAGCTGTTTGGGCCGCTGAGCCGAAAGCACCGCCTTACACGATTTTCGCAACATCCGTCAACATCGGCCCCATAATCATCCCCCTCGACAAACTACTGGCGACCACTGTCAGTGTCGCGACCCTGCTGCTTCTTCACATATTCCTCGAAAAAACCCGCGTCGGAGTCGCTATGAGGGCCGCGGCTGACGACGTCGAAGCAGTTTCACTCATGGGCGTCGACATCGGAAAACTGTTTCTATTAACCACGGGCATAAGCATGGCTCTGGTCGGTTTATCCGGCTCACTCATCATGACTTACCAAGCGGTCACACCGACATCGGGACTTTTATTTGGGCTGTTGACCTGGGCGATAGTCGCGCTCGCTGGGCTGGGAACAGTTAAAGGCATCTTCATCGCATCGATAATTTTTGGACTTGCCGACAGCTTCGCTTCAGGCTTCTGGGATGCGAGGGGTAGAGAAATTGTCCTGTACGGGTTGTTCATCCTCATTCTATGGGTTAGGCCCAAAGGTTTGTTCGGGAGGCGTTGAAAATGGTTAGGTATCTACCGTTACTCCTTATCCTGTTGCTGGGATTCGCCCTTCCATTCATGCTTGGCCTCAACGAGTACTATCTCTTCCTCACAACCTTAATCGTTTTATACACCAGCATCGTTGTGGCATGGCAGTTAATCGGAGGCTACGCGGGGCAGCTCGACCTCGGCGCTGGAGCCTATCACGGACTTGGAGCCATCATAACGGGCTACCTCATGGTCTACCATGGAATCTCTGGATGGATAGGACTGGTTGTCAGTGGTTTCGCAGCAGCCGCCGTCGCTTTTTTAATCGGATATCCCAGCTTCAGGTTCGGCCTACGCGAAGTGTGGTATGCACTGTCATCCCTCGCGCTCGTCCTGATTCTCCAGAAAATTTTCCTTCTCTGGACAGACATCGCCGGTCCACTTGAACGATACATCCCATACGTTGAATTCGACCCCATTTTCATGAGATCGGGCTACAAGGTCTTCTACTACTATGTGTCATTTGCACTTTTAGCGATAACATTCCTAATTGTTCATCGAGTTAGACGGAGCAAAATGGGACTTTACCTTATAAGTATACGGGAAAACGAGGACGCAGCCGAAATGCTTGGAGTAGACGTCAGGAAATACAAGTTGCAAGCCTTGATGATGTATAGCTTCATTACAGCTATGACCGGAGGAATCTACGCGAGCATGGTAGGCTTCTACCATCCCACTCTCTTCGACAGCTGGATAAGCATCCAAACCGTTACACTCGCCATCGCCGGCGGACTCGGACATTTCACAGGCCCACCTATTCTATCCATCATTCTATTAACAGTGCAGGAATACCTGAGAATAAGCATCGGCGCGATAATCGTCGGCCTTCATCAGGTGATCTTTGGAATTATCCTCGTCATCATTATTCTATTCAAGCCTGAAGGATTCGGCCCATTCATCGACTCGCTGATCAAAAAATCGGCCCCCAGCATTACAAGCCTCCTACCACCGCCGCTCCGCAACCAAGGTGATAACCTTGAAAGTGCTTGAAGTCGAAAATGTCACGAAAACATTTGCAGCCTTGACCGCGCTGCAAAAAGTCAATCTATCAGTTGAAGAAAACGAAGTCGTTGGGCTTATAGGGCCGAATGGAGCGGGAAAAACAACCCTGTTTAACGTGATCACCGGGTTTTTGAAGCCCGACAAAGGAACAGTCAAAATCTTCGGCGAGAACGTCACAGGTCTTCCGCCGCATAAAATCGCTGCGAAGGGTGTGGCAAGGTGTTTTCAGATAGTGAAGCCCTTCCTAGGAATGACAGTCGAAGAATCCGTGCTTGTAGGAGCATATCTCAGAACGAGAGACAGTAAAAAAGCAGCCGAAAAAGCGGATAAGGCAATTGAACTCGTCGACATACAAGCGCTGAGGAAAAAATATTCGAAGGAACTGAACACGGTTCAGCTGAAACTCGTCGAATTGGCTCGCAGCCTCGCCACAGAACCCAAACTACTTCTTCTCGACGAATTGGTTTCAGGCCTCACACCCGCCGAAGTCGACCAAATGACACAACTGGTGAGAAAAATAAACCGAGAACTCAAAATTACAGTCCTGCTAGTTGAACACGTGATGAGGTTTGTGATGAACATCTCGAACAGGGTCTTCGTCTTAAATTACGGCGAAGTCATCAGCCAAGGAACGCCGCACGAAGTCACGAACGACTTGAAGGTCATAGAGGCGTATCTTGGAACGAGAAATAGCGGGAAAAAGATGGTGAGGGAAAAATGAATCTCCTCACAGTTGACCACATCAACGCGGGTTACTCGAAGCTTCAAATACTCTGGGACGTCAGCATAATGATTTCCGACAAAAGCGTGACAGCTTTGATAGGTCCGAACGGAGCTGGTAAAACAACTCTTATTAAAACCATCGCCGGGCTCATTAAGCCCTACTCCGGGAGAATAACTTTCAAAAACATTGACATAACCGGTCAGTCGCCATACCGCATCCGCCAAATGGGGCTGTCAGTGGTTCCCGAGGGAAGACGACTTTTCCAGAACCTAACGGTTCGAGAGAATTTGCTGATGGGGGCTTATACAACCAGCGACAACGACGAAGTCAAGGACAGAATTGCATGGGTCGAAGAACTGTTCCCCATCCTCAGGGAGAGAAGGAATCAACCTGCTCGACAGCTAAGCGGCGGCGAAGCACAGATGCTCGCAATAGCCCGCGCCCTAGTTTCAAGATCCGACCTGCTCATCGTCGACGAGCCGAGCAGCGGCCTCGCACCAAAACTCGTCGAGCTAATCTTCGAAAAACTCGTTGAACTCAAAGAAAAAGGCTTCACAGTATTCATCATCGACCAGTTTGTTGAAAAAGCTCTTTCAATATGTGACTACGCATATGTTATGGAAAACGGGAAAATCGTCCTATCCGGAACAAAAAAAGAGATAGAAGAAAACGAACATCTGAAAAAACACTATCTCGGACTTTGACCGTCCGCTGCGTACAGCTCCTGCAACTCGGGTTTGCCCTAAGGATTATCATGGACATTTATTCACCATATGAACGCAAATGCTTGCAAGCACAACGACACATCATGCATCGGATGTTTTTCGCTACATTCCGCATTACAAGTTTGGTAGACGGAAGATTCCAACTGACACCGGCTTGGGGGAATGGTTGGGTTCGCTTACGGGATGGGCCCGGTGGGATTCGAACCCACGGCCACCAGGTTATGAGCCTGGCGCTCTAACCTGGCTGAGCTACGGGCCCTGTCCGTTTTGAATTAGTCGTCGGGGATTATTTAAAGGGTGCTAAAAAAAATCTTGCAAACTAGCTAACCGGCCGGGACCGTCTATCTGCATGGTTTTTCTGAGGTTTTCCTCGAGCATCCAAAGCCTTTCTTCGTGAGAAAGAAGAACAGACATCACAAAGTTTTCAAACGGTTTGCGGAGAGGGTTCATGGTTCCCGCATGAACGTAACGGAACGACTGGCTCACCAACCTATCAAACGATTCGCGTTCATTCTTCAGAAGAGCTTTTCTAAATTCTGCCCAGCTCTGCACCTCTGCTTCAAGCATCTGCCTATAGGTTGGAGCGGTTCTTCCCATGCCGATGCTTAATTGGGCCGTCGTTATTGATAAGTTGAGAGAGAAGCGCGAAAATGCATCAGCCTTTGTTGACGACGTAAACCGTGTAAACCGTTTCTCCTTACGACGAGACGGCCACACGAACAGCTGAAAACCTTCTGCACGGAATTCTTCGAATCCCTTCGGCTCGACCTGTATCGCTGAAACCAAACTCCAGATGGAAGAATCAGATGCATCGACCACCGGCGAATATGTGCCGTAAATTTTCGCATGTAGCCGCTCTTCGCCCTTGTTGACGAATTGGAAAACTGTTTGGCGCCATTCGCGCGTTTCAACAGACGGGTCGAGCCATTCATCCTCTCTTGAGCTTTTCCGGTCCCACGCCAGAAGCCAGTAAAGCGCAGTGTCTCTG
Source organism: Candidatus Caldarchaeum sp. (assembly GCA_038831915.1). Lineage (GTDB taxonomy): Archaea > Thermoproteota > Nitrososphaeria_A > Caldarchaeales > Caldarchaeaceae > Caldarchaeum. Next base: position 9,744 of record JAWBKB010000021.1, on the reverse strand, counting down.
GGAGGCTCCAGTATTTCAAAAACTGTTGAATAGTCTGGGCCGTCCCAGTCTATTATTCCCAGAAACGCGCTTGGGGTTTGAAAGACATGCGTGGTCTCGTAAAGCCCGTGTTTCATCGGTCTGTAAATTTCTGAATCGCTAAACTTTGTAAAAGGCTTCATCACACCTCATCTTGGCCTACAGTTCCGGTCTAGAGCGATGAATCCTCCGCCGGCTTCGTGATTGAACACCGTGAGATTTCCGCCGAGCTCCGCCAAACCCAGCCGCAGAGCTGAATGCGGCTTCAGCGTGAAAAAGCAATTCTTAGAGCCGCATGGTGGTGGACATTGCCAGACAATCGAGCCGTCTTCCTCTCTAACTTCATAGACACCGTGAATATCCTGGTTGACGGCTGCCAAAACGTCGCCGCCAAAACTGTTTCCATGAACTTTGCTCGGCGTGTCACCATGGATTTTCGACAGCTTGGCCAACCCTTTTCCGAGCTCTAGGCTCCATACCTGCTTTCTAGCAACGTCAATTTTTCGGAGTAAACCGTTGCCGTAATCCGTCGTTAAAAATCCATCGAAATCTTTGGTCGCTAAAATGTCATGAGACCAGAAGGCGTCCGGTGGTTTGCAGCTCAATTTGACGGCTTTTGTTACTCTGTCCACGACTATGAAGCGGTTGTCGAGGGCGGCGCAGACAACGTCTCCAGGGTTGGCGTTGAAAGCGGGCATGGGCTCCGTGATAATTCTGGCGATGTGCGGGTTGGCGGTCAACCTCGTTCCTGACACAGGGTATTCTCAGATGATTTTCTGTTCAAACGGGTCGTAGATGTAAGCTGACCGCCGCGAATGAGGGTCCGCCATAACCACCACCACAGAGCCCGTAACAGGATCTTCCACATATTCCACAAAACGAGGCGTAAACCCTCTCTTACGGAAAAAGAATTCTCGTTCTCGAGCCACCGATATACATATCAACAGGAACGGGTTGACAAGCTATTTACGGATTTATTTTACTTCCGAACAGGAGATACTCAGGTTGTCGCAGCTCCGCCGCCAGCTCTACAAAGAATTGGTGTCCACGGCTGTTAGCGAGGGTTTTCAACTTACCGAGAAAGCTCTTCAAAAACTTGAGACGTGCAGCGACCCGCATCAAGTACTTTATAGAACCATTGACAAGATGAAGAAAATCAGTCCTGATTCACCAGTTATAGACGCGCAACATCTCGTTTTGGCGGTGGAGCAACCGGAAATGCAACCCGTTCACACCGTTGTCGAAGAACCTCCCGTTTACGTTCCGTCTGTTGAAACGATAAACTCCATCGATGATTCGTACAGGGTTGAAGGCGATTTCGCTGAATTCCATAAATTGTTCCTCCACAGATATCATGAACTGCGAAAGCTTCTGTCAAAGAGACGCGTTGATTTTATCCCGGTATCCGAAATACCGGCTTTGAAAAATGGTGAAGAAGCATCTGTCGCCGTGATGGTTCTTTCTAAGCAAGAGCAGAAGAATTCTCTGAGACTTGAAGTTGACGACCCGTCAGGCCAGACATATGTTGTGGTTTCGAGGAAAAATCAGCAACTCTATGACTTGGCGCTGGAGCTTCTTACAGATGTTGTCATCGGTCTAAAGATAAAAAGACTGGGTGATCTCAACATATTAACGGACATCATCCTACCTGATGTCGATGAAAATAGCATTCGAATAAGTAACAAAATTCCTGAAAACTATTTCGTGTTAACGTCGGACGTTCATGTCGGAAGTAAACATTTCCGCAAAGATTCGTTTGAAAGGTTTTTGGACTGGCTGAACCGAGGACGTGACGGCGTCGTGAAGAGAATTTCACATTTGATTATCTGTGGAGACCTTGTGGAAGGCATTGGAATCTATCCTGGACAGGAAAAAGACTTGGAGTTGAGGAACGTCGAAGACCAGCTTAAGGCGGCTGCTGAGCTTTTGGCTGAGATTCCACAACGCATTAAAATTGTGTTCAGCCCGGGCAACCACGAGCCAGTGCGAAAAGCTCTTCCACAGCCACCTCTTCAGCCTCGATACCGACGCATATTAAACGAAAAACGTGAAATCATCCACGTTTCAAATCCGGCAGAAATAGTAGCTGATGGAAGAAGACTGACAATCTATCACGGACAGGGACTCGACGAAATTATTCAATCGCTACCCACCGTGTCATACAGCAACTTGCCTGAAAAAGCCGTTGAAGTCGTCACGACGTTGCTCAGATACAGGCATCTATCTCCGATTTATGGAGGAAACACACAGCTTCTACCCATGACTTCAGACCGCTTGGTCATAACTGAAACACCTCATCTCCTACAGACAGGTCACATTCATGTTTTGGTCAACACAGTTTACAGGGGTGTCAGGCTGGTCAACACAGGTGCGTGGCAAGAACAGACCGATTACCAGAAAGCACTCGGGCTAGAGCCAAACATCGGATACGCAGCAATAGTCAACATCTCCGACATGAAAACTGGCATCGAAAACTTCAACCATTAAACCGGCTCGGCCAACAATTTCCATAAAAACAATCCCTCCCTAAACAGCTTGATTCGAAAACCCATGCCTTCAAGTAATTTCATGGTTTTCGAAGGATTTGTTCCATGTCCGAAAAACCTTGATTTCACGGGGTCCAAAATGTAGAGCAAGCCAGTTTTCCGAAGTTTTTTCCTTACTCTGTGGAAAGCCGCTTCGACGTCTTCCACATGATGCAAGCTAAACAGGAATGCAGCTCTGTCTATGGAATTGTCGGGCACGTTTTCGAGCTTTTCCGCCGAAGTATTGATTACGTGAATGTTTTGGATGCCGAGTTCACGAATACGTTGTGTCAACTCTTTCAGGTATTCTTCCGAAACGTCGACCGCGTAAACAACACCGTCGCTGCCAACTATGTTGGAGGCGGGTATGGATAGGAACCCTTTCCCACATCCTATGTCCAGAAACCGATGCGACGGACCGACCTCCATCTCATTCAATATCTTGTAAGGATTTTGAATCAGAGGCCGGAAACGTGAGCCAATTACCAACCCTTCTCCGAGTGACAAACTTCCAAGCCGATGGATTTTGAAGCGGTTATTTAAACCGAAAAATTTTACAACCAACGAGTTTCAGCAACATCAGGTTTTTAGATATGCCGGCCGGGTTAAACTTGTATGTCTAATCTTTTGAAGGTGTGTGCGGAGGCTGAGTTGCCCGAAGGGGAAATGAAGGTTGTGGCTGTTGATGACGAGCAGATACTCGTCCTGCGGCACAAGGGGAAAGTCTACGCCGTTTCGAATATTTGTCCGCATGAATACGCGGAGCTTTCGAACGGAATCGTGATTGATGAAACCATTACCTGCCCCGTCCATCTGTCCCGCTTCGTGTTGAGCACAGGCGAAGTTCTGAACCCACCTGCAGTACGCGGCCTTAAGACTTATCGAGTTCACGTTGTGGAGGGCGAAATTTTCGTCGAAGTCTGAAGAAGCTTCTCCGCTTCGCCGCTTTCGAGGAACCGGATTGCTTCCATCGCCGCCATACATCCAAAGCCCGCCGCTGTCACCGCCTGCCGATACCGCTTGTCGTGAACGTCTCCAGCCGCAAAAACACCCGTAACATTCGTTCTCATTCCATCGTAAAGTTTGACGTAGCCTTCCTCGTCGAGCTCAAGCTGTCCGACGAAAATTTCGGTGTTCGGCTTATGACCGATGGCCACGAAGACAGACTCAGTTTCTATAACGGATTCCTCCCCTGTTTGAATGTTTTTCACCCTTACCGCTTCAACCTTGTTTCCACCAATAATCTCAGTCAGTACGCTGTTCCATATGAATTGAATTTTCGGATTTTTCATGGCACGCTCCGCCAGGACTTTTGATGCTCTAAGCTTGTCTCTTCTATGGATGACGATGACTTTTGACACCAAGTTGCTGAGGAATAATGCATATTCCATGGCGGTGTCACCTCCCCCAACCACGACGGTGGTCGAAGTGTTTTTGAAGAGTGGGCCGTCGCATGTCGCGCAGCTTGAAACACCTCGGCCGAGAAGCCGTTTCTCTCCCTCCAAACCCAGCCATTTTGGAGATGCACCAGTCGTCACTATCACGGCACGTCCAAGATATTTGTCGTCGCCGACGTAAACTTCGAATGGATATTTCTTGAAATCCACGGATGTGGCATTGTCGTAGATGATCTGTGCTCCCTGGTTTTCAGCTTGCTGTCTCATGTTTTCCATCAAGTCAGGTCCCATGACTCCACTGCTGAAACCGGGATAGTTCTCAACTTCACGCGTAAGCATGAGTTGGCCTCCAGCCTCGAGGCCGGCGATTACCAGAGTTTTGAGGTTCGCCCGGCAGCTGTAAATGGCCGCGGTGTAGCCCGCTGGCCCGCCTCCTATCACGATGACGTCATAAACCTCCATACGCCAGACTTGCTTGCACACGTATTAAAACATAAATCAAGCGGTTGAACCCGCAAGTTATGGCGGTCGACCCTGTTTGCAACATGAAAGTGGACGAATCCAAGGCTAAATTTACCTCCGTTTACGGCGCTAAAACCATATACTTTTGCTCCGCACACTGCAAACAGGTTTTCGACAAAGATCCGGCGAAATACGTAAAGTAGTTCGGAAAAACATATACTTAGCCTCGGTCGGAGTGAATCTGCCATGCCTCGTCTCGTGAAAGTTGCCGCGGTCGAAGAAATTTCACCGGGAGAGATGAAGTCTTTCGAAATCGACGGAAGACAGATTTTGGTGGCGAACGTCGAAGGTAAGTTTTACGCGATGGACGCTCTCTGCAGCCATGACTTTTGGGATCTTTCCGAAGGCACTCTAGAAGGGAATAAAGTGGTTTGCCCAGGACATGCTGCGGTCTGGGATTTGGAGACTGGAACAGCTGAGTTCGACGAAGAACTTAAACCACTGACCACGTACAAGATCTTTGTCAGGGAAGGGTTTGTTTACCTGGAGCTGGATTAATTGAAACGGTATCCTTTCGTCTGCAAAAACTGTGGAGCACGGTTTCGATTGCAGGCTTGGAAAGCCGAATGCCCAAGCTGCGGGGCGGAATTCACCCTTGAACCAGAGGCGCAGGAACCTTTAAAGAAAGGAAATACGCCGGCTTTGTTGGCGGCGACATCAGCGATCGGCTACGTATTCTATAGCTTAGTCGGCCCCAGCCTTTTTTCCGCCATACCGCTCATTCCATCGGCTTTTCTCCAGGTTTTGACGGTCATGGTGGCGTTTTTCTCCGCTCTCGGTTCATTCCCAGCTCTTGCCGTAGCCGCTCCTCTCGGAGCAGGTGTTGTTGTTTTCCACACGTTCTTCGACGGGTTGCACGGGTTGGTTGGACTGCTACTTGGCACTATCATGTCCGTCACCTCGGCCATTGCGCTGTATAGAATGCGGCGTTTTCTTAAGCAGACGTTAAAGGATGTTGACGCGCGTTCTATGCCCGAGTATTCGGGCTGGGGAACTTCGAAACAACACGACTGAAAACCTTAAAAGCGTGGTCGTCGAAAAGAACGAACATCACTTTTTTGAGCGAAGAATTTTCACGAGTCAAATAGTCAACGGTGGCCGACACTATTATCTCTACGGCTTCTTCCATGGGGTAGCCGAAAGCACCCGTGGAGATGGCGGGAAACGCGATGGATTTGACGTTGTAGGTGTCGGCGAGTTTAAGGCTGTTGATTACGGCATCGCGTAGTTTACGTCTTTCTTCGCCTTCACCCATCACGGGGCCGACTGCGTGAATCACATATTTCGCCTTCAAACGGCCGGCGCCGGTTATCACCGCTCCACCCGTCGGACAATAACCTATTCTGACGCATTCCTCCTGAATCGAGGGCCCGCCTTTACGCAGAATCGCGCCGGCCACACCTCCGCCCATCTTGAGATATTTATTGGCCGCGTTAACTATCGCGTCGGCCTCAACTTCTGTGATGTCACCCTTCAAACAAACGATTTCAGTCTTTCCTACTTTCACCATCCAGAAAACGTTTGAAACACAATTCTATAAATTTAAGGCAGAGAATGTGCTGTCGTAATGGCTTGGAAGGTGTTGGTTTTTCGGCAGGGATTGGGTTGGGAAAGCCTTTCGACCATTTTTCCACATTCAGGCGTGGTGCATAATTTCCAAGACGCTGTCACGCTTGGGGCGACCGTTGTGATTAGGGAGCTCAATAAAGCCGTTAAGCCGCATGGCTCTTCCTTCGGAGACGTCGTCGGCTTTCGAATAATTTCATCCAACGAAAACAGTCAACCGCTTCCACACGATACAGTCAACTGGGAAGATGTTCGTCATCGATTTTTCAAAAGAGGAGACAGCTACATCTTATACAAATCTTGGAGCTGGCCCGACTAAAATGACTGTCGACCAACACTTTCTACTAGACGAAAACTGTGTTCGGAAGCTGGTTGAAAACGCTTCAGTCAATAAAACCGAAACAATTCTCGACATAGGCGCGGGGGAAGGAATTATTTCCGCGGCTCTAGCCCATAGAGCAAAGCTCGTCTACGCTGTCGAAAAAGACCATCAACTACTTCCCGTTCTCATGAGAAATCTGTCAAACTATCCGAATGTCGTCGTGATAAGAGGAGACATTCTCAAATTGAGGTTGCCCAACTATGACAAAGTTGTCGCGAACCCTCCGTTCAGCGTGCTCGAGCCTTTTCTCATGCGTCATCTACGAAACCCAGTTTTGATGTCGTTGCTGACCCCGCGAAAATTCGCGAACAGTGTAACTAGTCATAACACATCGCTCGGCTTTAAAACAGCCTTGGCCTACACAGCTTCCATGGCAGAATATTTTCCAGGTGAAATCTGTCAACCACCTTATCCAGGCGACCTCTGCATCCTTGTCCTGACACCGAAACAAAAGACTGTTGTCGAAGACGCGATGATAAGATCTCTGAGCTACAGCGCTAGTAAGGTGCGGAACGCCCTACGTAACGTGTTATGGTCTTCATTGACTAAGAGAGAAGCAATCCGTATCGTCGAGCTTTCAGAATTAGACGACCATTTGCTCGAAAAACCCGTTAAAAGGACGACCCTCAAAGACCTCCAAAAAATGTTCCAATTCTTAAAAAGCGTGTACGAACGAGACATCGGAGACAAACATTTAAGAATAGACCAACGACATCCCTGAAGCGGGTTGGCCGAGGTGGGGTAGCCTGGTAGCCCTCAGGGCTGTGGACCCTGCAGCGCGAGTTCGAATCTCGCCCTCGGCCCTTAAATATCCCGGATAAGAATTTCGGACAGACAGGTTGAAAGCAACTATACTACTTTCAGGGGCAACAGCTTTCGCGACAATTGTTTTGATACCTTTAGTAGTTGAAAGCTTCGCCGCGACGCTGTCATTCATCGCCTCAGCTCTTTTCTGTTTATCCTTCTACCTTTATGGTGTGTTGTCGGGTTTACGAAAAGACAGGCCCGTCACTGAACGCAAAACCTTAATCGGCTTTTTGATCGCGGCCGTTCCGATTATTTCGGCCTTTTTCATCTTTTTTGAAGAATTCAACTTTACACGCGACTGGTATAAACCCATTATGTTGTCGAGCTTCACGATTCTTTTCCTATCCAACATGATGTTCCTCCCACTATCGGTAGCATCTTACCGAAGAGAAGAAAAAACAACGCAGGACCAGTTTTTGGGAATACCGGTATCAGTCATAATTCCAGCTTACAACGAGGAGAAATCCATCGGCCCCTGTATTGAAGCCGTCCTCGAAGCCGAATATCCCAACAAAGAAATCATAGTGGTTGACGATGGAAGCACAGACAGCACATATGAGGTTGCGAGTCGATACGCGAAGAGAGGTGTCATGGTCCTCCGTAAGGCTAACGGAGGAAAAGCTTCAGCGCTTAACCATGGGATGCTTTTCGCGTCAGGAGATGTCATAGTTTCCGTCGACGCAGACAGCATAATCACACGCGACACCTTCAAGAACCTACTTGCACCATTCAAAGACCCTAAAGTAGTAGGGGTCGCCGGCAACGTAAGGGTCGTAAACCCTGTTAACTGGCTGACAAAAAACCAAGCTCTCGAATACATCACGCAACTCAACATAGTCAGGAGAGCCACATCATACTTTGGAGTGGTGCAAGTCATGCCCGGTCCGCTTTCAGCTTTTAGAAAAAAAGAGGCGTTCACTCTGGGCAGGTATGACCGGATGACGTTAACAGAGGATTTTGACTTGACGGTGAAACTGCTGAAAACGGGAGGAGTAATCCAGGCACCCGCGGGAGCGTTCGCGTACACCGAAGCACCCGCAAAGCTGTCAAGCCTTTACCGACAACGGCTTCGATGGTACAGGGGAAACCTGCAGGTACTGCTCAGGCATTCTGACGCGTTCCGTGTTGCGAGATACGGTTTTCTGACATACCTCGTTTTCCCGCTCATGGTTATTCAGCAAATCATAATTCCTCTCCTCGGAATGGCCGCCATCCCCGCCGCCATCATCATCATTCTAAATGGCGGAATAGCATATGTATTGAAACTGTTCGCAGTGTTCACAATTTTGCAACTACTCTTATCAATCACTGCGTTGGACATGGAAAAAGAAGACGTGCGACTCGCAGTTTACGCACCCTTCGCGGTAGTGGGGTATAAGCACATCTTAGACATGATTGCGTTTAAGGCCGTGGTGGATATTTTGCTGTTGCGGAGAAGGCCGAAATGGACGAGCGCTGAAAAAGTTGGACTTGAAGCAGTTACTCGCGCTTGACGCTGTCAACCACGTATTTGGGCAGGAAATGACTCCATGCATTGACAAATTCTTTGTCAACTTTTGTGTCCCGGAGGTCGTCTGGCAACATCCTAGGAATGTCTTCCACAATAGGATACCAACGGCCGCATCTACCGCATTCAAGTAATCCCGACGAAATTTCCAGTCCGTAGCATTTTTCACATTCCGTTTGCTGCAGCTCCCTGATGAAACCTGTGTGATAACCGCAGAAGATTTCGCAGCGACGAATCACCGGTGGGGGCGAAATATTTCTCCGCTCGAAAACAGACAGCCTTAATGGAAAAGATTTACACATCGGACAAGCCAAGATGTCCAGCAGCCTATATTTCACATTGAAAAGTCGTCACCGCGCGGATATAAACATCGACCTAAGTAAACCTCGTGACAACGAAGCATAGCTTTATTTTCGAGGCCAACATCCATAAATGATTCTTCAGACTGGTTGGGTACTGTCAACTAGGTATTACGCCTCTTTCTCTTGTTTGGGTTCTGAGGAGTAGGTTATGTATTAGGGCTATTCCTGCTGTTATCTCCTCTATACTCTTTACTGTCTTGATGTTGTTGTGGAATCTTCTGGTTCTGTCTTTAAGCTCCCTAAACCACCTCTCTATCCTATTCCTATTCCCAAAGGAAGTACTCTATTCCAAGCCTCTTCAATGCCCATGGATATCATGGACCCCTATCCACTACTACCACCGGCTTACCCTCGCATGCCCTTAGGACCATCCTAAGGAAAGTATAGACCTACCTCTGGAAGCGTATACCGCTATTATCTCGCCTGCATCGACGTCTACTGCAGACCATAGATAGACCCTTTCGCCCAGCCTCTTCTCAACAGTCTCATCGACGGCTACAAGCCTCCTGGGCTTACGCATGGAATTGAAGACCATCCCCAGCCTATGAACCCACTCCCTAACACTCTCCCTAGAGGCATACCTCTCAGACACATCCCTAAAGCTAAGCCTTCTCAGAAGAACTATGAAGAGGCTGGAGAAACGCTCAACCAAGCAGTC
>JAWBKB010000020.1:0-23647 GCA_038831915.1 Candidatus Caldarchaeum sp. | reverse complement strand
TTCTACAACAACATAAACTCAAAGACTGTCAAGAGTGTTGAGGAGATAGCAGCAGCAATAGCCCTAATACACAACACACTCATAAAAACCAAGACAGAAGGAGGCGTATTACTTGGTTGACAGTACCTTAAGCTTCTACCAGAATTCTTATATTTATCTGGCTTCTTTCCGTAGTATGGTAGGGTCATTCGAGTCAGACGGTAGTGTCGAAGATTGGTAAGAAAGGAGCAGTTTACATTCCTAAGCATGTATGTGAGCAGTTAGGGATAGACGAGAACGACAAAGTTCTGATGAGGGTTGAAGGCAGTAGGCTTGTTCTGGAGTTCATACCTGACCCGCTTTCGCTGCATCTACCACATGTCTAGAAAACTCTGGAGCTACAATCACTATCCTCACGTTATCGAAATCTATGTCTTTGAGCTTCGGTAACTTTTGTTTAAACAACTTGGCATAGTATTCTTGGTCGTTAGCGATGTGGTAGGAGTAGGATAGTGCTTGGACGAGTGCGTCTGCAGACGCTTCTTTGTTGACCTTGTACTCGATAATAACCGGACGGAGTTGTTCATCAAGACCTAATGTATCGATAAACCCATCGCCCGCTGGTACATTTCTATCAACAAAAGTGATTTCTCTCTCGATAAAGACCAAGCCGTGGCTTTCAAATAATGACCTAAGCCTTTCTTCCGCGATTTTTACCTCTGTGTACTCTAATTTTGCCATCATTTCCCAGCCGGAATATAGGCATGTTTAGCAGTCTTTTGGAACTGGAATTTAAAATTCAGATTTTTGTCTGCCTATACCTTAAGCCGTAAAGGAGGGTTGTTCATTCGGCTATTTTCTCTGCGGTTGGTTTTGCGACACGTTTGGCTATTTGGTGGGCGATGACTGACACTGCTACGGCAACGGCGAAAGATGGAATTGATGCTCCGATGGTTGGAGCCAGCTGGACTATGGTGATGTAAACAGCGATTCCTGAAAACCATGCTATGAAGTTTCCGGGCTTGAAGCCGCTTGGTTTGTAAAACTCTTCAACATTGGGCTGGCTAGCTCTCCTGTTTATGAAGAACTCTGACACCATGACTCCGAGAAGCGGAACAAACAGCGAGCCTATCAACAGAAGGAACCACTCATACTGCATGAGCGGAACTGTTAGGGCGAGAACAGCGCCGGCGGCTGTTGTGAAGGCTGCGAAAACCCACTGCGGCGTCTTGGTGAAAATGTTCTGGAATGAAACCGCCGAGGAGTAGATGTCAGCGAAGCCGTTGTCTGTTTCGTCGACGAGGATTAGAAGCAGCGCCGCGTTTCCGAGGAAAAGAGCACCAATCGCCGAGATTATGTCGTTGATGCCTAAGACGGCTACGAGGGCTGCTCCGAGGAAGTAGAACCATGCGTTGGATACGGTGTATCCTGTGAGCGTTCCGAGGAAGCTTCCCGACGGCTTGAGGGAAAACCTGTTGTAGTCGGAGACAAGCGGCCACCATGATATCGGCATGGCCACAACGAGGTCTAGGGCCAACAGTATAGGGATTGCCTCGGGGCTACGGGCTGTAAACCATCCGCTGAAGGCGGGTGAGCTTACCACCAAATATGTTATCCAGATGGATGATATGTAGACAAGCCAGATCGCAACCCTTTCAAGCCATTTCCTGACGACGACGAGAGGCCCTCCCAAGGCAAGAAACATACACCAGAGGCTGAACACAATCACCCAGATGGGGAAGCTGAGGCCGCCGAAAAGCCAGCCAGTCAAAACAGACGCTGCCTGAGCCATTATCATTATCTCAAACCCAGTCCAGCCAACTAGCTGGACTATGTTGAGCGCCGTCGGTACGTAGCTTCCCCTCAGCCCCAGAACAGGCCTTAGGCTGACCATGGTTGGGACGCCGTACCTGCTGCCCACAGCGCCGGCTACAGCCAGCATCAAGCTGCCGACGACCGAGCCTGCGACAGCCACAGCCAACACCTCGACCAAGCCGAGCGAGGAAAGGAAAGAACCCGCAACCATCACCAGAAGACCTACGCCTAGGCTTGACCAGAGAACGAAGTAGTCAAAGAACCTTAGTTGACGCGCCACCTGCGGAACGGCTTCAGGACCCCACTCTGGCGGAAGCCTCATCCTCATTTGCTTAGCCAAGCCCGCGTCTACAATATAAACCACTGTATAACCGAGTTATTGCCAAACTCAAATACCGCCAAAAACCATCTTTTGAACATTTATAACCACCGAGCGACGGATAAGGTTAAGATGGACGAGCTCAAAGACCTGATAAAGAAGGAGCTTGTCGTTAAGCAAGAGATAACTCCTGATGACGTGAAGTTTTTCAAGGAATTTCTAAGGATTACAGAGGATGGGCGGGTTTTCGTGCTGCTAGACACAGCAAACGCCACATCCACCGACCTCTTGCATCTCTACTTAACAGGTAAGAAGCTGGCAAACATAGCAGGCCTCGCGTCAACAGCCGAAGCAGAGCTAGGCGAAATAGTGAAACAAACAAACCTGCCTCAGAAGGTTGTGGCGGCCCGTCTCACTGAAAGTATAGCTCGGACCGAAATAGTCCGTAGAGAAAGAGGAAGGTATGAAATCACCATAGTAGGCATCAAAAGCCTCAGGGACAGGTTGTCAAGAAGGCTTGAAACGCTGAAAGAGAAAAAACAAGTTGACTGAAGTTGCGACGTAAATTCTCCACATATCGAAAGCTTGTAGTGGACAAACAACTGCTTAGTAAAATCTTCAAAAATCATGAGAAATTTTTGGAAAGATTGTTCCGTGTCTCAAACGAGGGCAATATATATCTGCTGTTTAATCTGCCCAGACGAGAGGACCTGATGTTGCTGACGTTCTTTATTGCGAAAATGTATCTATATGTCATCGGAAGGTCAGACTCATCGTCTATCACTGCTGAGGAACTGCAGGACCTTCCTTTGAACAGACACCGTTTAGAATTTGACCTAATGAAATTCTTAGACCCCAGCGAGAGGTTAATTGTCTACACGCTCAGGGGCTACAGCGTTAACCCCTCACCAGAGAAGCTTGAGGGCGCTATTCTTCATTTGAAGCAGGATTTGGGGCTATTCTTGGGATATCGATAAAAGTTTGTGAACCATGGTTTTTGGTGCTATTTGAGGCGATTATGGCGAGCCCTTTTTCGGTTAAGTTGTATTTAAAAGGTTTGCCAGACCTTGTCACCAGCCCCATTTCGTAGAGGTTTTTCATGACGCGGGCTGTGTGCTCTCTGCTGAGGTTCAGGCTACGGCTCACGTCCCTTGATGTCACGCTTCCCTTCTCCCTAATTAGCCTTAAAGCAGCGATAGCTGAGCTGTGCAGCGTTGGTTTGTCGTAGCTTTTTGAGCGGTTTGTCGTTTCATGAGTCTGCTGAGGCCCTGATGGTGTGTGATTTTCTTTGTCCTTCTGTGTGATATCACGGTTCGTCACAGCCCTTCTATATAGATAAATGAAGACAGCGGTTTGGGTGACGAAAAGAAGGGCGAAGACAGCTGTTAAAACCTCCAACCCTGCCTCAAACCTCCAGAGAGACTAGAAATTCCCTGACGGCTTCCCAGTCTTTTTCCTCGAATGCGTCGCTCAGCCGATAGAACCAATTGTATTCAGGTAGTTTAATCAGTCCAAGGTAGCTGAGCAGGATCAGTGTGATGAATGATTTTTGGATGTTGCGCAACGCCTGTTTCCGGGTTCGTATGAAGCTTCCTTTTGTGACGCCGCGTAGCGCGGCACGTTCCTGTGATGTCAACCTCACGCCGTCACGCTGTGATATCACGTCGAAGATAAGTGTTTCCACCTGTTTCTGCGTCAGGTTTGACTTTTTGACGAGTTCTTGGAGAAATTTGTCTTCCGCGATTTTCCGCCTTATTTCGGCGTATTTTGGCTTTCCGTCGGATGCGTCGTTCAACCTTTTTCTGGAATACAGTTTGGTAAACCGCGTTATTTTTGCATCACGCCGCGTCACATCCAGTATACGTATTCTGAGAATTTCCCGGTATTACTTCCGCGTTGTGATACATTCATCTGGCACTGCTAAGGGTTTTATTCCTGTTTAACGATGCAAAAAGCGGATGGATGCTGTGAAAGTCGAGCCGTCTGTCAAGAGCAGCGGCTCCGTCGAGTTGAAACCGGTTGAAAACGCCACAGACACCTACATTCAGTGGCTGGTTGATGTGAGGGACGGGTCGGAAAACATTTACTTGCGCAGGTTCGTCATCAAGCCGGGCGGTGAAATTCCATCCCACAGTCATCCCGACATGGAGCATGTTCAATATGTGTTACGCGGAGAATATGAGGTCGTGTTGAACGGGGTCGTTCACAGAGTTAAGCAGGGCGACGCGATTTTCATTCCCGCGAAAACCGTTCACAGCTACCGAAACACAGGGAAAGAAGAAGCTGAATTCCTCTGCATCATCACCAGCAAACCCTATTCAACCGAGTGGGTCAGAGAAAAACAGCCTTCACGATGCTAGATTTCTGTCGCCGAATACACATCTATGTTAAGTGATTTCGCAAGCTCTTTCGCCTTGTCGTCGATGTATGGGGTTATGATGCAGAGCTTGGGTTTGACACCCATCTCCGTTTCATACATCGCCGCCACTCGTTGAAGCTCTGCCACGTCTCCGCGGCTGATGCTTGACTTGATTTCGGCGAGTAAATGTTCTTTGTCCCGCACCAATACATCGACCTCCACAAGAGCCGGATGGCCATACACGACGCCCGCTTTGTCAAAGGCCCCCACCGGGATATCTTTCCTCCAAAATGTTTCTCAACCACTCCTTTCAAACCTTCGCGGAAAGCGGATTCTGACAAAATGCCCCACCGAGTCCCGATGGCTCCCAAAGTTCTCGTTAACTTGTCAAGCCTCACGGTGTGTTCGGCGAGAATTTCACCCTGTTTAGCCACCTGCTCTTGCAAAGCCTTCACCTGTTCCTGAAGTGTTCTGACTTGGTCTTGTAGAGTTTTTACCTGTTCTTGAAGAACTTTGATGTCTGCTGTGTTGGCGTCGATTCGTGAAAGGATTTCCGTTAACCCAATGTATCCCGCTACAGTATACCGGAATGTTTCGTCTTCTTTCAGGAGTTTGAGAAATTCCTCTTTAATTGACACCTCTGTCCTGTGGGTGAAAAGTGTGTTGGGTGATAAAAGGGTTTGAATTTTAGGCTGATGCGGCGGCGAGCTTGGTTAGCTTGATCCAGCGTTCTTGGACTTCGGTTTTGAGTTTTTCGAGTAGGTGGCCGTTTTCGGGCCTTAGCAGGATGTGGTAGCGGTTCTGGAGTTTGAGGAATTCTTCGAGTGGTTTGGGTTGTGCTACGTAGTAGTTGATTTTGTATCTGTCGTTTTCGACTTCGTAGAGGGGGAAGTAGCGGGTTTCGACGGCGAGTTTGGAAAGCTGTATCGTTTTGTCGGGTTCTGTGTACCATCCGCGTGGACATGGCGCGTAGACATGCATGAAGGTGGGCCCGTCGAACGTGAATGCTTTGGCGACTTTGTTGACGAGGTCTTTCCAGAAGAACGGGGTAGCTGTTGCGGCGTATTTAACACCGTGGGCGAGTACGATGGCCATGATGTCTTTCTTGTTTTCGGGTTTTCCGCTTGGCGTGGTCGATGTCCACGCGCCCGTCGGTGTTCCCGCGGAACGCTGAATACCTGTGTTCATGTATGCTTCGTTGTCGTAGCACACGAACAGTAAACGGTGGCCGCGTTCCAAAGCACCGGACAGAGCTTGAAGACCGATGTCGAATGTTCCGCCGTCGCCGGCGAAAGCAATTATGTTGTGTCTTCGGCCGAGTCCTTTTCGTTCAAGGGCCTTTAAGGCGGCTTCGATGCCTGAAGCGGCTGCGGCGACGTTTTCGAAGGCGACGTGAAGCCATGGTATGTTCCAGGCTGTGTAGGGATAGGGTGAGGTTACTACTTCGAGGCAGCCGGTTGCGTTGACGGCGATTAGTGGCCGGGGTGCGGCTAAGAGGATTTGCCGGATTGTTACCATGGCTCCGCATCCCGCGCATGCGTTGTGTCCTGGGCTTATCGCTTCTCTGGATGGAAGCTGGTCGAGCCGCGTTATCATGGTATCACCACCTCCTCTGTGATGTATTTCTGGATAGGTGTTTTGACGCCGTGTTTGGCTACTTCGACGGCGTCTTCGAGAAGTTTTTTGACGGTGCTGACTTTGACTTCGTGGCCGCCGAGGCCCGCGACTATGCTCCAGACAGGTGTGTTGATGGCGTTGTCGTGAAGGATTGTTTTGATGTCTGTTGCGAGCGGTGGTGAGGGCGCCCCCGGCGAATACGCTCTGTCGACAGCTATGACGAGGTCGGCGTTTTCGAGCTGATGTATCAGGTCTTCGGCTGGAAACGGGCGGAACAGCTTCAAGCTAACCACTCCGACGTTCATTTTTCTCGCAACGTGTCTGAACGTCCCCATCACGCCTCCCAACCCGACAACCATCACAGAAGAACCCGGGTTCAACACTTGCATGACGTCGTAATGAGATTCCCGGGATGGAAAAGCCTGAGCAGCTTCTCTGAAATATTTGATGGATTGGTTGAGGATTTTCACTTGCTCGGTTTTTACCATGTGGTAGTAGTCTGGGGAGAACATGGCTCCCACGGTCATCGGTGTTTCGGCGTCGAGTCGAGGACGGGGGACGCGCGGCAAATAAGACCTGACTTCCTCTGTTTCGAGCACTCGCACGCCTTCGTAGCAGTGGGAAACCGTGAATCCATCAATATTGACCGCGACGGGCAGTAAGACGTTCGGGTTTTCCGCCAACCTATAGGCCATTACTGTGAAGTCGTATGCTTCCTGCGGGTTTTCGGCGAAAATCTGTATCCATCCGCTGTCCCTTGAACCCATTATGTCGCTGTGGTCTCCGTGAATGTTGATGGGAGCCGACAGAGCCCTGTTCGCCACAGCCATCACAATCGGGCAGCGGAGACCAGACGCTATGTATAGCATTTCATGCATGAGGGCGAGTCCTTGACTGGCTGACGCGGTGAAAACACGTGCACCAGCCATCGAAGCACCCACACAAACCGACAGAGCTGAATGCTCTGATTCAACGGGGACGAATTCGGCGTCGAGTTTTCCACCGGCGATGTATTCGCTCAGTCTTTCGACTATGACTGTTTGGGGTGTGATTGGATATGCGGCTACCACGTCGACATCTGACTGCATCACCGCGTACGCGATGGCGTCATTCCCGGACATGAGTTGGAGAAGTTTCTGCCGCAGCATCACAGCTCACCCACCATGTCGATACATTTTCGCGGGCATTCGACGGCGCAGATGCAGCAGCCCTTGCAGTGCATGTAGTCGATGATGACTTTGCCTTTTTCGTCCCGTAGTATGGCTGGCTCGGGGCAGTATATCCAGCAGATAAGGCAGTTGGTGCATCGGCTGTAGTCGATGACTGGTTTTTTGCTTCGCCACCCGCTCATGTCTCTTTGAGCCGCGGAGCCGGGAACCGTTATGTATATCGATACGCTATGCTGATTCATGTTTCACCACCTTCACATATCCTTGTTCAAGGGCTTGAAGGTCTATGGGGCTGAATTTCTTACCCACCACTGTTTTCAGCGAATCCAGTGAAACCACTTTTGTTGCAGAAGCGACAGCTCCAAGCATCACCATGTTCAGCGCTAAGGGTCTTTTCAGAAAAGTTATGATTTCTTGGGCGTCTAAGGTGAAGACTTGGAAACCGTCGCCGACTGAAATTTTCGACGGTTCTCTACAACTCATCACAACCACTCCGTTTGGTTGTGTGATGTCACCGGGTTTGAAGACCTGAGTCAAACGGCTTTCGAAGAAAACGCTGATGTCGGCTTTTTCCACGGGGGCCCGAATCTCAATCGGAGCGGGGGCGATTCTTGCGTATGCTTTGACGGGAGCGCCCGACCTTTCGGGCCCGAATTCGGGAAATGACTGTACGTATTTGTTTTCGAGGAGGGCGGCTTCGGCCAGCACGCGGCTGGCTGTTACGACTCCCTGCCCTCCCCGTCCTAAGAAAATGAATTCGATATGTTCGTCTGTGAAGGTCTTCATCAATACTAATAATGAATTCGTTGGTTTTTTAGGTTATGTATTTACTTTAACGAAATGATGCAGAAACTCCGTAATTCTGTTTCTTTCGGTCATATTTTTTCCGTCGGTCGGATTTATCAAAGCGGGTGCAGGTCGTCTTTGGGGATGCGTGAGCTGGTTGAAGGCTGTTATTTCGTCGACACGTCGGGCGACGTTTACGCTGTCAAGGGCCTTGTTCATCCTCCGGGACGTGTCTATGCTTTTCCGAGACAAATCGGCGGTGTGAAAGTCAAACATTACCTTGAAGGGTTTAAGCTGGTTGCCGAAAAGAACCCGATTTACGTGTTCGACGACCCCTATCTTGGAAGAACGGTCATAGCCGTTCCCCGGAATTCCATCAAGCAGGTCATCTTTCCAGCGAAAACCGCTAAAGGCCCTGAAAAACTTGTTGAAACAGCACATCTGTTAGCGCGGGTTCTCGATGAGATGGGGATAGATTTCGGGTTCACCGGCTCTCTTCTCCTCGGAACAGCTGATGAAAAATCAGATATCGACATCGTGGTCTACGGCGGCGAAAAACAGTACCGAGCGGTGAAACAGCTCCGTGAACAGGGAGTGCTCCAACCCGTGAACCCAGAAGTCATCAACCTGCTTGCCGAAAGCAGAACAGACACACCGAAAGCCTTTCCAGCGATCGAAACAGAACAGAGAAAAATTTTGACCGGCACGTACGCCGGCCACCTCTACACCATGAAAATAATTCCCAAAACTTTCTGGGAAACATGGAGTGAAACACGCATAACGCCGGAAAGATATTTTGAAACGGTCGTCGAAATAGTCGATGATTCAGAGGTTTTCTACACACCCGCACGATATGGTGTGAAGAACATCGGCGAAGGCCCTGAAATTGCTGAAGTTGTTTCTTTTCGAAGCAGGTTTGCGGAAATGGGGTTTCGGGGTGAGAAGCTTTTGATAGGCGGGATGCTGGAGAAGGTGGTGAAACGGGGACGTCTATATCATAGGATTAACGTTGGTATCGGTGTGGATGATTACATTCTACCGGTGAAAAACGATGATTCGCAACAATCAATACGTTTATCTCGACCATGATTTTGTCGAGACAAGCGATGGATGGATTTTCGGCGTCGTGTCGAACGTTCATCCTCCGGGCCGTATTCTATCTTATTTGAAGTATTTGCCCGGTGATGGGGTTTGGACGCGGGGCGCTGTACGTTACAGACGTGTTTTAGCCAGCTATTCCATGCGTGAAATCTCACAGATGCTTGAAACAGTCCGCCGCGTAAGGCCCGAATTCATCTACCGCGACCCGTTCATCGACGACGAATTCATCTACGTCCCGGTTGAAAAAGTCTGGAAACATCACCGATGCGAAGAAGGGCTTCAAAACATGATGAACAAACCACGGCACAGATTTGAGCAAACATGTGTAGAGCTTGTCAAAAAACTCGCATATGAATCAAATGTCGTGGATACGTTTTTCGGTATTTCGGGCTCGCTTCTTCTCAAGCTTTACAACCCAGTGGCGGACATCGACTTAGTAGTCTATGGTGGAACAAATTTCCGCAAAGTCGTCCAAGCATCCATGGCCTTGCAGACTCGAGAAGACCGAGCCGCAACAATTTCAACACTCACCAAAAACTACATGGCGAAATATCCGATAACGGAGCAAGAAGCCACGAAGCTCGCGGAAAGATGTCATACACGGGGCTTCTTCGAGGGAATACCCTACTCGATACACGCCGTCAAAACACTAGCCGAAAACACGAAGCAATACGGCTCGGTCGCCAGCAAATTCGCCGGCACAGCCCGAAAAACCCTCAAAATAATCGACTCCACTGAAGGGGTGTTCACACCGGCTTCATACGACGTGGAAGACCTCGACGAAGGCGTTGTCAAGAAGCTCGTCTGCTATGACACGACTTTCGCAGGCCTGTTCAAAGAAGGAGACATAGTGGAGGCGTATGGCAAGCTCGAGCAAACCCGTGATTTTGTCGAAAACCGTGTATACATGACGTTGCTGATCGGCTCGGTGAAAACCGCGGGAATGGAATACGTCAAACTGTTAGAAACTGCTTGACACGGTCTATGATGGCCTTCTGAACCCAGGGCGGTGTCCAAAGAGACATCGTCCTCACATAACTCGGTCGCAAGGCTTTCCTCACCACATCAAGACTACCACGCCGAACATAGCCTTCCACAACGTTTTCCGCCAGCTTCACCGAATCATCAACATCAAGATAATGGCCTGGATAAAATATCAGCTCCATCAAATCCCACGCCGGGTCGCCGTCAAACGACGCCTGCTCCACATCCGTGATGAATATTTTGTTTTCCACGGTTTTGATGAATGATTCGGGCTTGCAGTCACCCAGCCTAATGCCCGCGGAATGAACATCAGCCAACGTTTCCCCAACCATTCGAGCAAAAGATTCGCGGTCAGCCATCTTCTCAACCCACGCATCAACCAAATTCACGCCTTCGATGTACGAAGTGTAGAGAATTTTGTCCCGCCAATTGACATGAATTATTTCAGGGGTGTTGAATTCACGTTTGCGGAAAAGGTCGAGAAAATAGATTTCCTTCGCCATCCGCGTCGATGGGTCTATGGAGAAATCTTTCACCCACGCGGTCCATACTCGTGCCGCAACCCATTTCACATCCGTCCAGCTCTGGTAACGTTTCGCAAAAAGCTTAACCGAGTCCACTTCGATAACATAAGTCGAGTTGAACAGGCCGCCGATTCGCTTCACACGGCCTTCGCTGCCATAAAACTCGCGGACAAACTCCATCATGTCCAACTGCTTCGACAAAGGCTGAAGCCCGACAGCCGTCCGCACGTAAACAAACCGTTCAGGGTCTTGGAGGCCTGCGGCGGGTGAAACGAGACGAGAAGCCATTTCAAACACCAGAAGAGAAAAAGCTCTCGATATTTTGAGGAGGTTAAGTTTCCGAAGCTGCTCCAACCCTGGAAGAGGTGAGGATTTTTCAAACCGTTTCACGGCTTCGGCAGTGGGTGAAAAACCGACTTCAACCGATTCCAGCAAACCTTCTTTAACGAATTCCTGAGCGGTTTCGCGGAATTTCTCCGCCGATTCATGGTCATCGGCTAAAGCTTCAACCAAATCGCTTCGAATCACGGGAAAAACTTCCACAAGTCTTCTTACTTTTTCATGGAGAAAATACCGGGGTTCGATGACCAGGTTGACGGCCGCGTACTTGTGTTCAACCACTAAATCCCGGAGAAGCTGCGTCACGACTTCTCGCCGATAGGTTTTCGACAGCGTGTGGACGAGTTCTTCGCCCTTCAAAACCTCATGCCTCAGCAACAGCCGGCTCGCAAGAACCTCCGCATACGAGCCGAGAACAACATCTTCGACTAAAACCGATTTATCGACAAAATAGATTCTAAAACGTTCATTTCTCTCAACTTTAACGCCTTGACGAAGCTTGGAAAGCAGAACTAAGTATTCGGGTGTTTTTTTGGACGGTAAATACAGCAACGCCTTTACGTCTGCGCGGATTTTTTTGTCGGCGATGATTGATTCGAGTGAAAACAACCGCTGAAAAGATGTTTGCCCAGGAAAAATAGTTATGCAGGCGGGTGGATAGATTAATTTAGCGGCTTCGACATGAAAAAACAGTTTGAAGATAAATGCTGTTTTGTTGAGGAAGATTGTGAAGGCCGCTGAAAGGCTTGGAGCTTCGGACGTTGTTGTTTCAAGCCATGAAAACATGTGGCAGATGATTCGGTTTTCCAACAACCGCATCACAGTTTCTAAGAACGGCTCGACGACGGCGATAGAGGCCTATGTCAGCGTTAAGGGACGCCGAGCTCTTCAGAGCACCACCGATGTTTCGCCGAAATCTCTCGACGAACTTGTCAAAAACGTGGTGGCGACGGCTAAATCCGCTCCCCAGCCCGATGTCTACGCCCCGCTTCCAGAAGGTCCTTTTAAATACAGCAAGGAGCTTCTCAAACCCGTTTCCGACGATGTTACCTCGGACATGTTGGTGGGCTACGTTGAGGAAGCTGTGAACAGCGGTTTGGAGAACGGTGCAACACGTGTAGCGGGGAGCCTTGTCTACAGCCGTGGAAGAACACGTCTTTTCACCAACGCCGATGTGGAAGCGACCGCGTCGTCGATGGGCCTTGAAATATCGGTGCGTGCTTTCGCGGCTGACGATGCCACGGGCCATTTTGTTTCGGTGGCAGGCGACCCGAAGGAGTTTAACCCGAGGCAGGCGGGGGCTAAAGCAGGAGAAATTGCGAAGATGGCTTTGAACCCCGTAGAAGGTGAAGCAGGAGTGTATGAAGGTTTGCTTGGATTTATGACGTTTGCACATTTGCTTGAGCAGGTTGGTTCATGGGCTTCGGCTTTTTACGTGGATGGTGAAATGTCGTTTCTCACGGGGCTTCTCGGTCAAGAAGCCGCCTCGAAGGTTTTCAGCCTTTACGACGACCCCACGCTGAAAGGCACGTATGGCGCGACACCGTTCGACGACGAAGGACTTCCGACAAGGCGAAACATTATATTCGAAGATGGAATACTTAAAACCTATCTTCACAACAGCACCACGGCCAAGAAATTCAACACGTCATCCACCGCCAACGCAGGCCTAATAGTCCCACATCCCTTCAACCTCGTCTGCAAACCCGGGGACAAACCATTCGACAAACTCATTTCATCAATCGACAACGGCATATGGATAACCAACGACTGGTACCTCCGATACCAAAACTACCGCACAGGTGAATTCTCAACGATACCACGCGACGGCCTCTTCCTCATCAAAAACGGCGGCGTCGAAAAACCCCTCAAAGGCCTCCGACTCAGCGACAACATCGTCAACATCCTCAAAGGAATCAGAGCTCTAAGCAGCGAAGCCTACTGGATCAGGACGTGGGAAATAACCTTGCCAACCTATGCCCCTGCGGCGGTTGTTGAAAAAGTAAACTTCACAACAAGTGTTAAATAATCATTAAACACGCTACTGTTGCAAAAAGCGAAAACCCAGTTGCCCTGAAACCTCCGTCATAGAACGTATGGATAAAACTTAGTATCCTAAAACAGACTTTAAAATAGGGAATAGAGAGGGGAGAGTTAGCTGGAGGCCTCCATAAGCCGGTCGTTTTATTAGGTATTCTTCAAGTTTACGTTGCTTTCTGTTGATGCTGAACCCGACTTTTTTGTAGTATGTCAGATTGGCCTTTGAACTCATTGTGAGCACATAGTAGTCCTTTTTCCTTTGGTAGGTTCTTCCATTTGTAGGAGAGATAAAAGATTTTCCGCGATTTCTACACAAGTATGGACCAGATGTTGGTATGCCTAATGTATTCATCAGGTTTTGGACGTACTTGATTAATGTTATATCGGTGTTACACACGGATACACCATGATATAACGTTACCCAGCCTTCACTGTCAAATACACCTCTGAGGAATGCTTGTTTACATTGGTCGCAGTGTTCGATGGATTTTCTGATTCGTCTCCAATTAAAAGGTTTTTTAGTAGTTCATAAAGTGTTTTCGACTGAACCTGAACAGTGAAAAGTCCATGGACAGTAGGGAATGGATTTGGTGGTCTTCTTTTAAGGACTTCGCTTAGACAACGTGAGAATTCACTGGCAAAATCAACATCTTTAACGTGTATTCCTATTCGAAACTCTGTGGAGTGTTTTTCGTGACGTTGATAACGGTAGACATAGCCATCGCCAACAACAGCTCCAATTATATAAGCTAACTCCTTGGATGGTTTAAGAGATAACAGTCTAATGCCGTTATAGAGGGTGTGTCTTTTAGTAATCCATCCATAAGCAGTAGTAGGCGGTAGTCTAATATTATAGACACTCCAAATCCTCTCGATGATTTGTGATAGACCTTTGGCTGAAGGAAATAGCTCCAACGGACTCGTTGAGGAAATGGTTTGGACACAGTCCCGAAAGATGGCCCGTTTTCAAAGACCGCTACTTCAGGGAATTGGATGGTAAAAACAGCTGGTTGAAGCAATCCTAGAGAAAGAAAAAACATATGGAACCGTAACGCTTCTTTTCTCTGCGAAAGATGTCGAGCACAACAACGCTGTAGCCCTCAGAGAATACCTGTTAGCACACAGCCAGCGTAAGACAGCGAGACTTTAACGATACGCTCGCTATGTTCTAGTTAACTTTTTCAAAAGCATGCCGCTGTCTACAATCAACAGCTTGACTATTTTCTGAATCGCTTGATGAAGCTTTTGGTTTTGTGGCCTAGCGTTCGCCAGCGCGGGTATGAGATGAGTTTTGTTGAACCTGTGGAGTGTTCTCTCAAGCTTCAGAGCCTGCTCCCCATCGGTCAGGTGGGCTGCGTAAGCGTCTATTGCGAGACGCGCTGCGAAAGCCGTCATGGAGATTATTCCGTCGGAAGGCTCCGCCGCCGTGTAGCCATGGCTGTCCATGAATGATTTGATGTGGAAGGGTAGGTTGGCTCTTGCCAACGGCGGCATGTCCAGCCTCATAAAGCTAGCCCTGAACATCTTGAGGTATTCGGCGGCTTGTTCAAGGTCTTCATCGCTGAAGTCAGGGATGTCAACGCCCAGGCTTTCGAAGAAAGCGGTTATCTCCGTAGGTGTCCTCTCCATGTTGGCGAGTTTTTCGAAAAAGGTTAGAGTCGCCGCGTAGAGGCTGGCTCTCTGGAAGGGGTCGAGCTCCAGCATTTTTTCACCAGACTATCTGATGTGGCATCAGCTTCTTCGTCTTCCCTGTCTTAGAGACTTTTACCGGGTTGCTGTAGTACGACTATCCAGCTCCCAGCCAAGTTAGCAGAGACCAGCCGCCTTGAGATTGGTCGCTCAACTCTATCAAGTTAGGTGTCACGCCGGCGAACCTCCACTCGTCAACCGCCAGCCCTTTCTCAAAGTATTCGCCCGGCCTGTTGGTGAACAACACTTTCTTGACGAGTGTTGGTAGCTTTTTGACTGGGTTGACGGCGTCCTCCGGTATCTCAACCTTTTCAGGTAAAGCGTTCAAGACCTCGCCTCTCATCCTCAGCCTCACGTAGCCCGGCTTGACAACAAGCGTTTCAGCCCACCTACCCATCCCATAGGGCACGGCTACAACGCCTTTTGCAACAGCTGAAGTCACTACAGCCGGAGCTTCAAAAATGCCTTCGGGAGACTCTACCGACACGATGTCGCCCGTCTTCACGCCAAGAACGTCGGCGTCAGCCTTGTTCACCAACACAAAGTTCTCCGGCATAATGGTCTTTATCCAGTAATAGTTGCCGCTTCGGTGTTTCGTGTATAAAGGCCCTGACTCGAAGATGAGGTTCAACGGGTACTGGCTTTCGGGATAAAGCTCTCTCAACGGTGTTCCTGCAAACGGGATTGTTCTGGAAGACTGTCCGACGGGAGCGTAGGTTGCTGGCTCAAAGTATGCGGGTCCTCCCCAGAACTTTTTGCCGGTTATGCCGTTGCGTGTTTTTGCGAGTGTCTCGTTCCAGAGCTGGAGAACGCCTGTCCCGGGGACGCCTCTTTTCGAGAATTCAAGCTCGTTGAAGGATTCTTCATAGGTTGTGTACACTCCGCCTCTGACGAGACAGTATGCGGCGGCCCTCCACTCGTCCTCAGGCAGCTTGTTCTTGAACCTCGCTATCGGATAGTTTTCCTCGACAAACCTCACATCTTCTGCGGGAATCTCTTTAGGAGCTATGTCTCTGTCTGCGGCGTTTACGGCGCCGTTGGCGTAAACCCGCATGATGTAGTCCCAGAAGCTGTGGAGCGGGAACCACTGGCCCTCATACTTCTTTCCCTTTACTCCGGGTATTGCTTTGTCGCCGTAGCCGGGTGACTTGACCGCTTTTCCAGCGTCTATGAAGAACTCCCACATCGAGGCGTAGCGTGGGCTTCCGTCGGGCGCGTCAGATATCTTCTCCGTCAAAGGCATTATCGAAGGAGACCTCCACGACTCTGCCAATAGTCTTCCCATGCCGCTGCTGTAGAGGAATTGGACGCCGCTGGTGCCTGTCTCGAGGTAGGTTGTGTCGGGGACGATGTAGTCGGCGTACAGATATGTTTCGTTGATGGTTGTGGTTATGCCGATGAACAGCGGCAGCTTCCTAGTGTCTTTGAGGACTTCGGCGAACTTGAGGCCGTTGTTCACCGAGATGACTGGGTTGGCGAAGTACATTATCAAAGCCTTCACAGGATACGGGTAGGCTAGGTCTATCCCTGCGAACATCTCTGTGTAGCTTTCCTCAGGCGTCAACGGGTACCATGGCCTCTTCGCTGGGTACGGGTTTTCACCCTTCTTAATCTTCCTGTAGTATTGGAGTGTTTTCTCGTACTCCGCCCTGTGCCTGTCTATCGGCGGCCCCCACCTTGTTGGCTCGCCGAAGCCGCTTGCTCCGCAGTTGTAGAGATAGCTGTTGTAGCTCGTTGTCGAGGGCCTTGCCAGCAAACCACCTGCTCGGTGGAAGTTTCCAATCAGGATGTCGAGGCTGCGTAGGGCCCAGACCGTGTATTCGCCGTTGGGATGCTGGGCCACGCCTCTGTGGATGTATGTTGCTGCTTTGGGAGCTGCCTCCCAGAAATCTTTCGCCATCTGCTTTATCGTCTCAACAGGAACTCCGCAGATGCCTGCCCACTGCTCGACGGTTTTGCTGAAAGCCGTTTCCCTGAAGGTCGTGAAAGCTGTCTTGACCAGCACCTCTTCACCCGTAGCAAGCTTGACTCTGCCCGAATACTCCAGCTCAGCGCTGTCGACTTTTGACCGCAAGCCCCTCCTTCGTGTAGACAAGCGGCTTACCCTCCTCACCCAGACCAGCCAGCTTATCGGTGAGAACGTAGCCGTAGAGGCTGTGCCCCTCCTCCATCACAACAAGCCATGTGGCGTTGCTCTGGTATGGATAGCCGATTTTCTCAGCGGCTTTCTTCGACGGCTTTTCAAGGAACGCCTTGTTTATCCAACCATTCTGGATGAGTATCTGCGCCATGGCGAGCGCTAGGGCGGCGTCTGTGCCGGGCTTTATCGGAACCCACACTATGTTGCCTCTAGCCGCTGTTCTCGGCGAAAGCGGGTTGACGTAGTAGACCTTCAGCTTTCCTTCAG
Organism: Candidatus Caldarchaeum sp.; assembly: GCA_038831915.1. Taxonomy (GTDB): domain Archaea; phylum Thermoproteota; class Nitrososphaeria_A; order Caldarchaeales; family Caldarchaeaceae; genus Caldarchaeum. Next base: position 6,519 of record JAWBKB010000020.1, on the reverse strand, counting down.
CAGCCCTCTCCACCAGCAGACCCTGCCCTGTCGCTCCTGGATGCATCCTGCCCATAGCAGCGCCCGCCATTATCAAGACTTTTGCGTTGAAAGCGTCGGGGTTTATGTCGTAGTAGCCTGACCAGAGATAGTTTCCTGCGTAGAACCCAAGCTGGCATGAAGAGGTGTGGCGGAGCCAGTTAACGCTTCCGAGAGCAGTTATGAACCTGTTGGTGAAAACATCGGCGTTGTCCTGTCCTCTACCCCTGATGAAGACGAGCATGTTGGCTTTCGTCCCGAGGTCTGGGTTGTCCGGGTCCACGAGAACGTCTTCGAGCTTAAGCCCTTTCTCACCCAGCGTCTTAGACCATTTCTCCTTGAAACTGTTAAGCAGGCTTTCAAGCTCTTCCACCTTCACGTTTCTGTCAGCGGCCTTAGCCATCAAGTCGTCGACGTCTTTCTTGATACCGGCGAGAATGTCGCCTGGGTTTTCAAACCCAGCCTCCTTCAACCGGCCGTACACAAACAACTCCTTGAGACCAGGAAGCTTTTCGCCTGTCTCCTCGATGACGCCGCCTTCGACAACCTCTCTGATAAGCTGCTCCCAGCCGATGGCCTTCCACTTGCCGCTGCCTCTCGGGCCAGCTCTCTTCAAAGGCTTGACAATCCTGTAGGGGTCGTAGACGTAGTGTATTCCGTCTTGGCCGCGGGCGCACAGGGTGCCTGTGAATTTCAGGGATTGCTGGATGGATGTTTTGTAGTCCAAAGTGCCGTAACGGTTGAGCTGACGGTCTGCTGAGATGTATCTGTTGTATGGGTGGTAGGGGTTGCCTTCAATTCTGTCTATGACTTCCACGCCGTCGTATGTCGAGACCCTGACCCGTATGCCGCATCTTACGTTGCAGCCCAGACAGGACGTGTAAACATATCTCACTCCAGTGCCTGTTAGCTTGTCGGGCTTGTACAACATCTTCGACGGCTTTACGATTCTATCGACCGTGTCCCAGTAGCCTGCGAGGAAGACGCCAAGGGCTGCGGCGCCCACAACCCCCTTGACCACCGTCCTTCTACTGACCATGCTCCCTCACCTCCAGCGGGAAAATAATCGAAAGCAGGATGAACAGAGCTATGCCCGCCGCAGCAGGCGCCAACGTCTCCAATAGCCACGGGCCCGTGAGCTCTGCTTCGAAAAACGCAAGCCCTGTCTTAGAGATGAGCTGGCCGTTGATGAGTATGTTCCATTTGTTGGCGAGTGTTCCCGACAGAGCCACTATCGACACAGCTATGCTTGCCAGCGGGTATCTGATCGACAGGAGGGAGAGGAAGAATGACAGGAGCAACAGGCCTATCACGACGTACATCAGGGGGATGAGGGGAGTAACCATCTCAGCCATCGACGGGGACCAAAGCCACCAGACAGCCAACTGCAAGCCCGTCAACGCAGCAACCGAAAGAGAGCCAGCCGCATGTATCTTCAGGATGTGTGAGAGAATCTCGCGTTCTATGGCTTTGAGCCTCCAAATGTAGTAGACGAGGATGAAAACAGCCGTGGCGACTACGAACGTGTCGGCGAAGTAGATTATTAGAAGCAGCGGCCATCCGCGCCAGACTGGGTTCCATGTCTGGGTGAAAAGCATCGAAGCCGGGTAAATCCCCCACAGAGTTAGCGGAATCAGCATAACCACGGCCACAGCTTTGGCAACAAGCTCAGCGTTCCTGTATTTCTCAGGCGTCGTTATGCCTAACGAGAAAAACTGGTAAACCGCTTTCTTAGGACCTGTAGCTGTTATCGATGCTTGATGAGAGTAGTATGAAAACGTCAGGAGGGCGAAAACTATCGAAAGGATTAGAGCTAACAGCCATGCATAAGTCTGCAACGCTATCAGCGAGAGTCCCGGATTTGCTGCAGTGGGCGATATGTGTGCTGATGTGAATATGAGCGTTGCCCTGTGGGCTGAGCGTAGATCCGCCAAAGGCCCCGGAAGAACGACCGCGAAGAAACCAATGCCCAGCATCGTCATCAAAGGAATGGCTCTTTTAAGAGAACCGGAAAGATAGGCCAGTGACGCGAGAATAAGCAGGTCGGCTCCAGAAATCAGCAGAGTGTATGCAAATAGGACGGGATGCCATAGGAGAGGCTCAGCAGCCTCATTCGGGAAATAGTATCCGGGAAGCATTTCACCTGTTCACCTCGTCGGGAGGGACTGTCAACTTAAGGCTATCCATGACTTTATCCACTTCTCTGATACCTTCGGTCTGTATGTTGGGAAGTATGTGTTGAACTGTTTTATTCTTCTCTTGAGCTTGCTGAACCAAGACTCTATGGCGTTTCTCTTTCCGAATGTCTCTACCCTCCTCCTAAAGCCCAGAATCTTCACGGGCCAGCTGTACCATGGAGCCCTATCCGTGTAGACTGTAGGGTTGTTAGTGCATGCCTTCTTTACATTCTCCATGAACCTTGTGCATTCCCCTATTCCACGACCCCTCGATACCTGTATGGCGAATACCTCTCCTCCCCCAACCTCCCTAGCAGCCCATAGATAGGCCCTCCTGACGAGATTACGGATTACTGTCTCATCTACAGCTATCGGTCCACGCCTACGCCTAGGTATAGATGAGAAGGCCTCACCAGCCCTAAGGAACCACCTCCTAACAGACTCATGGCTCACCCTGAATCCTAGCTCTCCTAAGACCTCTGCAACCCCTCTAAGACTGAGCCCCTCCACATACATCCTGACAGCAAGCCCCCTAACCCATGAAGGATAACGCATACGAGGAAAGACATTTCTATCACCAAAGAAACCTATAAGACGGCCGAGGCCTACCCCAACTCTGCATCACCCAGGGATTTGAAGGTAAGGCTCTCGGCCATAGACCTTAAGTTGACAGTCCCTCGGTGTCTACGCTATAGTTAATATTGTTCTGTTCTTTGCCCCTTTTAGACGGGTTTGGGCCTTTCCGAAGTAGTCGAAGTTATGGTGATCGCTCCAAGGCACCGCTCGGAGGAAATGGTTCGCGACCTCCTCGAATTCGAAGATTTTCATCCAAAGGAAAAAACACGTTACCGCGACCCCCTTCTTCATGAAATCGAATACAGGGCCGAACTCGGCTACGCAGCGGTTCAGACAATCGTTCAGGAGCTCGGCATAAAAGAATCCATCGGAATACTGGAGCAGTTGACAAAACCTGTTCAGATTAATCCATCTAACTATTCAGCGAAGGACCTCGTCGAGTTGCTCGACAAGCTGGACAGCGAATCCAAACCTATAGTTGAAAAAGTGAACCGCTCTTTAGATGAGAAGAAGGAGTTAAATGAAAAGCTGAATTCGCTCAACAGCCTGTATTCCTTATTAAAAAATTTAAGAGTACTTAAGCTCGACCTTGACGAGCTTCGGAAGTTACGTGATTTTTACGTGTTCATAGGGTTTGGAGATGGCGGTGAAATCGCCGAACTCAGGAAGTCTCTCCCACGCTGCTTTGTTACTTCAGTTAAGCTCGAGGAAACGATTCTAGTGGTTGTTGTTTCATCTAGAAAAGACGGCGATGAAGTCGAGCGGGTTGTAAGGGCGCTTGGAATCAAGCCGCTTTCAATCCCATCTGAATATCCAGCGCGAGTTGACGAGGCGCTGGGCAAAATCGAAAGGCAGATTTCCGAGGCTCAGCATAGAATAGAGGAAATCACCCGTGAACTTGAAAAAATCATTACAGAAGAAAGGGAACGGGTTATTGCTATACGAGATGGATACCTATTGGTCAGGGAGAGCCTATCCCGTATCGGTGGGGCCGGTGAGCTGAGGTCATTCGCGGTCGCTGAAGGATACATTCCCGCTGAAAAGATGGATGATTTCAAAAAATCCATTGCATCAAAATACTACGTTCATTTCACAGAAGGTCACGGTCATCACGACCCTGACAGGCCTAGCCTTGTGCGTAACGCCGGTATTATGCGGCCGTTCGAAAACATCACCAACATTCAGGGAGTGCCGAAAAGCGGCGAAATAGACCCCACGCCTTTCGTTTCCATATTTTTCACCGTCTTCTACGGATTGATGTTCGCCGACATCGGCCACGGGCTGGTAATCCTCGTGTTCGGCATGTTCATGTATAAGCGGACGTCAGGACCTCTCCGTGAATGGGCCAAGCTATTGCTGTATCTAGGCTTGTCATCGGCTGTGTGCGGATTTCTGATCGGCGAAGCCTTCGGGTTCAAAGTCGGAAAATACATCAACTCGCCCGAACTAATCCATCTGGTCGAAGAACATGGGGGAACCAAGCAGTTCAGCCTCGCCGAAGTTCAGAAAATGCTAGTGTTCACACTCTTTCTCGGAATCAGTCACATGTCAGTGGGCTACGCTCTCTCGGTCTACAAATATTTCAAAGAGGGGGAAAAAGCAGAAGCTCTAACGGTCAAGCTACCGACGCTGGCAATGTATTTCTTTGGTGTTTTATTCGCGCTCGCGTTCTTCGGCGCACGCGGAAGCATCGCTGGAATTCTATCAACTGACGTACCCGCGCCCTTGCTTAACCTTCCAACGAACTTGGTAGGCGTCATCGGAATTTGCGGAGCGGTCGCCTGCATTATAGTTTTGATGTTCGGTAGGTTTGTCGCAGGTCTGGCGGGTTTGGGACATAAAATCAGCCTCATCTCTTCGATAGGGCTCGGGCTGTTGGAGGTGCTGGAAAACATCATACATTTCCTATCCAACACCATTTCCTACGCCCGTATCACGATATTGCTTATCGTCCACATCGCGTTATTACTTTTGTTGAACACTGCTTGGGAAGCGTTGGGAATAGCATCTCTGCCACTATTGATAGTTGGCAACGCAGGAATAATAGCACTCGAAGGCCTCCTCGTCTTCATCCAAGCGATGAGGCTCCATGTTTACGAATTCTTCAGTAAATTCTACGATGGAACTGGGAAGCCATTCAGAGGGCTTTCAAAACAAACCCTCTACGCCAAAATCAGCTTTCGCTGAAGAACGGCGATACACGACTCGTTTGCCACGTGGCGAAGGAATGACGTAGAACATCGCGTCCGGAAAAGTTCTGTCCATCTCAGCTCCTTCAAACAGATAATCTAAGAAAACGGCCAAGGCGGCGGCTTCGCTATGAGGCTGGCTGGTAACGGCCAAGTTGTAGTCGACCACGTAAAACATTTCCGACTCAACTTTCTCTCCTCCAACGATTACCAGCAGGTCATGGGATTTGAAAAGTTCCCGTATTTCCCCTATGACATTTTTCAGCGGTAGTCCATACATGGTGAGATGAACTTTTTTGCCTTTCCACGACTGCAGGAAACTACGCCAAGATGAAACGTATTCGATCCTGAAGTTGCCTCCCCATTTTTTCACGACTTTTTCAACGCTTTGTTCGAGCCCTGTGTCAAATTCTCCGGTGTAGTAGAGTTGGTCTGCTCCGAAAGCTCTCGCCACTAGAGCAACATGGGTGGATAGGCGTTTGTCCCTAGCAATTCGGTGGCCGAGCCGTAGGACCGCAAGCAACTAGACCATCGCTTCGAGCTCGGCGATTTTTTTCTTTAAGTTTTCGATAAATTTTGAGTTGTCGTAAATCGCGAGCGGTTTTTTGCATACTTTACATTTAAAGAGCGTCTCCATAGCCTGCTCGAAACTGTATTTCGCACAACCTGGCGTGCCACACCAATAGATCTGATTATTGCTCTCGTACTCGAGCCTAGCTTTCAGCCTTTCCAGAACTTTGCGCATCAAAGTCTTGGTATAACCGACGAGCTGTTCCTGCTGCACGTTCCATTTAAAAATCCTATGGCCAGTCGTCTTATCCCGATGCACTTCGTAGGATAACGCACCGACTTCGTGAAGACGGTGAAGAATTCGCCTAACTTCCTTGATGTCTAGGTTCGTGGCGATGGAAATCTCCTCATCCGTCCAAGCTGGCCGGTCTAAAAGCAGCCTAACAATTTTAACAGCGTCGTCACCCCCGATCATTTGAACTATTTTTAAACTAGATTCTTCGTCAACAAGCATCATCAAAGAAGCCTACCACAGTCATTACTACACGCTGAGTTATATCCATTATCTCATGAAACAATGGTAGGCTTCACGAGTTGAGGTGGAAAGGAGAGTGAGTGAAAAGACGAGGAGTGAGGGGGCTCATCATAAGGGCGACTCTAGAAGATCATAAGGGCGACAGACGCGAACACGTCTACGACCTCCAGACCTTGGAAAAAGCAGATACACACGACCGCTACTGGAACGCTGCACAGCGTGAACTATTGCTCACGGGGAAAATTCACAACTACATGCGCATGTATTGGTGTAAGAAGCTGATTGAATGGACTGAAGACCCGAGAAAAGCTTTCGAATACGCTGTTTATCTCAACGACCGATACGCGTTAGACGGCGTGGACCCGAACAGCTATCTGGGAATCAGTTGGTGTTTCGGAGCATTCGACAGACCTTTCTTCGAGTCAAAAATTTACGGAAAGGTTCGGAAAATGACCGATGAGAGCTTAAAGAGAAAGGCGGGAATCAAACGCTATCTTGAAAAGTTCGGTGCATG
>JAWBKB010000019.1:0-27188 GCA_038831915.1 Candidatus Caldarchaeum sp. | reverse complement strand
GATGGTAAAAAATTTAGGTTTTCAAAAAAGGTAGGTTCCGTCTATGTCGAGACGCATTTTAGTGCTAGGGACATTTTACGTCACACACGTAGATTGCTTGAGATTTGCGGTGTAAAGCCTGATGTTGTGTTTTTGGCTTAGTTGCGCCGGGGAGCGGATTTGAACCGCTGACCGACGGGTTAACAGCCCGCCGTTGCAGAAATATTACCTGTAGGTAATATTTTCTCTGACCAGGCTGAGCTACCCCGGCTAAATAAGCGAATTGCTTCCCCTTATATAAGAATATATCCGAAAGGGAACGGCACTGTCAACTTAAGCTTTTCTCGGAATGGTTATGGCCTGGGCTGTTCTCCTATCGGCTGTGCATGTCTTCGACTGCTTGGTTGAGCGCTTCTCCAGCCTCTTCATAGTTCTTCTGAGAAGGCTTAGCTTTAGGGATGTGTCTGAGAGGTATGCCTCTAGGGAGAGTGTTGGGGAGTGGGTTCATAGGCTGGGGAGGGTCTTCAATTCCATGCGTAAGCCCAGGAGGCTTGTAGCCGTCGATGAGACTGTTGAGAAGAGGCTGGGAGAGTGGGTCTACGTATGGTCTGCAGTAGACGTTGATACTGGAGAGATAATAGCGGTATACGCTTCCAGAGGTAGGTCTATACTTTCCTTAGGATGGTCCTAAGGGCATGCGAAGGTAAGCCGGTGGTAGTAGTGGATAGGGGTCCATGGTATCCATGGGCATTGAAGAGGCTTGGAATAGAGTACTTCCTTTGGGAATAGGAATAGGATAGAGAGGTGGTTTAGGGAGCTGAAGGACAGGACCAGAAGATTCCACAACAACATAAACTCCAAGACAGTAAAGAATATAGAGGAGATAACAGCAGGAATAGCCCTAATACATAACCTACTCCTCAGAACCCAAACAAGAGAAGGAGGCGTAATACCTAGTTGACAGTACCGTGCAAATCACATTTTTTACCGAACGACACGCTTCAAAGATGGATGCGTGAAGAGGACCTAGAAAGAGCTATTCTCGAAAAGGACAAAACAATTTCGAAGGAAGAGTTGGAGAAATTGGTTGAAGAGAAGTTGAGGAATTCACCTTTTTTGACACGGAGAGGTGCGTTGCTGATCATTTTAGAGGAGAAGAGGTTGGCTAAGGAACTGCTTGAATCTCGTGAGTTCGGGGAATACATCCCGATAGCGCAGCTAACTTCGGGGCTTCAGTCTGTGAATGTAGCCGGACGGGTTTTGGGTGTAGCAACCGTTGAAGGAGAAATGGGGCAAAAATATGCGAAGCTACGGATAGCAGATAACTCAGGCGCGGTCGATGTATTCGGCGATGTCGAAGCTTTAACGGGCGTGCTCGTTGGAGATGTCATAGGGTTGAAAAACTGCAGCGTGTTTGCTCAAAGACGGAGGAAAAGTGTCGCGTTAAGAGCAACCGCGAAAACATTAGTTGAAAAACCGGGCCGCGAGGAATCTTTTCCGTCTTTTGAAAAACTATTTCAAGGGCCAGGTGAAGCTTTGTCGACGAAAGCTGAGTACGCGGATGTTTCGGCCGTCGTTGTTTACGACACGCCTCGACTCGAGAACGAAGATCTCAACTTCGTCATGATGACAGACGGAAAAGAGCCATATCTTCTCATCGCGTATCGCGAACATTCACACGTTTTCAAAGATTCTTCAGGAAAAAGATTCTACGCAACGAATTTGCTTGTGAAACATGGGACGTTTTATACTGTCTCAGATACCTGCGTCACGTTTAGCCATGAAGAACCTGAAATCAGGGAGAAAATCATGTGCAAAGCCATAGCGCAACTGGCTGTGAAAACTATAGGGACATGCGTCGACGGAGTGCCGGTCGGTTATGCCGAAGGCCGATTATTTAGGTTGCCAACGCTAAAAAACCCATCTACAGCCTCAAGATACCTCGTAGCCAATAGTTTTATTATAGCTCATCGAGAAATTCCACATTTATTTTTCAACAGTTTGCAACAGCTCGAAGACAGTGACAACGTTGCGATGCTGCCTGAGTTTGATGGCGACCTCTGGAAAGTCGAAGGACGTCTGATAAACCATGTTATCTCTGTCGAAATTCTCAGAAAGACCGATGTCAGTTACGTCGAAACAAAATTTGGTAGAAGACCTTTTACACGATTCTGGCTCAAAGTGGGCGATAAAGTTGTGGCGGGCGTGTCATGGGGAGAGGCAGCCGTTAAAATTGGCGAAATACCAGAAGGTACAAAGACAAGGTTTGCCTTTCCGATAATCAAGGCAAACAAATTCGGCGAATTGGAGATATCGATTGATAGCATGACAGCAATTTGCTGAAAATCAATTGAGGTTAAATAGAGAATAGCATATCTAGGTGTCGGCTGGAAAAATGCTGATAATTTGTCTTTTCAAAGGTGTTCCTGCGAAAACAACACAGGTCGTCACGGTTTCCGGCGTGCTGCGCCGTGAGGAAATGGAACTTGTCCTTAACCCATACGACGTCAAAGCCATCGAGGCCGCTTACTACATCAAAAAATCTGTGGGCGGCAAAATAGTCGGCATAACAATGGGCCCAGAACCTAAGATTATACCAATCACCAACGATTTGGTTGAACCAGTTGAGGAAAGCAGGTTTGTTCCCCGCATTTCGTTCGAAGGTTTCGACGAAAGAATAATACTGAGCGACAGAAGAATGGCAGGAGCTGATACCTGGGCCACCTCGTACACACTTGCCTGCGGCATCAACAAATACCTCAAAACACACAACGAAGCCGCTGACAAACTTATTCAGACAGTTCAAAACGATTCAGTAGAAAAAGTCGTCGCGGTAGCGGAAGAACTCTACGAAAATAACCTGATACCTCACATAATCTATTCAAAGCTGAGCAGCGTGAAAGACTCCCTCATCAAACAATACGCTGCTGGAAAAATAGACAAACAGACTCTATTGTCGGAGCTCGAGAAATACAAGAAAAGGTTATCCAAATTCATCATCTTAGCAGGGATGAAGACCAGCGACGGCGAGACAGGAAACACCGGTCCTCAAACAGCGGAAGCGTTGAGCGAAATGATTGGAAAACTGATTCCAAGCATCGCTTTTACCAGGGATTTTGAGATTTCGCCTGACCTCGAATACGTTATCGCAGAAAGGAAAATTGGAAACATTCTCCAAAAAGTTCGGGTTTCGATTCCCTGTCTCCTAACCATCGACCATCACTATGAGCCACGTGTTCCGTTAGCGAACAACCAGAAACAGGTAAGGGCCAACAATTTCCCACAGAAAGTTAGGAAAACTTTTGTGTGGAACGCTGACTTTATCGAAGCCGACCCCTCGAAAATCGGATTCTACGGCTCGCCGACCATCGTCGGACCCGGATACGAAATCGCTAAACCACCGACCCAAAAGTTCGTCGGAGAAACATTAGTGTTCAAAACTGATCATGAAAAAATTTCATGGAATGACAGAACCTATGGGCCTTTCAAGAAAGGAGACACGGTTAAAAACTTACCAGAGGAACTCGTCAAAGACTTGGTAGCAAGGAATGTCGTAGGCGTTTTTACGTTGCAGGATTTGGTTGAGGAATTGTTTGGAGGTTTGAAGGTTGTCGTTGGAGCAGTATAACGATGTCTGGGCTTACTGCGTGGCAGAAAAAGGCAAGCTCACGCGGCCGAGCCTTGAAATTTTAGCAGCCGCACGCAAAGTTGCAGATAAAATTGGGCAAAGAGTCGGAGCTGTGCTGGTTGGCTACAACCTTGACGCACCAATCGAGGAGGCCATCGTGCGTGGCGCTGACGTCGTTGTTTATGCCGACGAGCCATGGCTTGCGCGATACCTCGCTCTTCCCTACACCCGTGTCATCTGCGAAATGGTTGATAAACTAAAACCCTATGCTTTTCTCTTTGTAGCAGACGAGCTGGGACGAGACCTTTCTCCCAGAGTTGCGTACAGGCTTAACACAGGACTGGCGACCGACAACATAAACGTCGAAGTCGAAGACTACTACTACGGACCCACCAACACTATTTACAAGAACGTTATCGCTCAGATTCGGCCCGACTTTGCGACTAGGGTGGCGAAAATCTACACACCACGACATCGTCCCCAGATAGCCAGCATACGGCCTGGAAACTTTGAACCACTGCCCGAAGACAGAACAAGAGAAGGCGAGAAAATAAGGTTCAGGCCCCAGCCGAATCCTGAAGATTTCTCAGTCGAAATCATCGAGGAAAAAGAGCTACCGAAGAGCCCCATCGACCTCGAAGGTGCTAATATCATCGTCAGTGTTGGGTTGGGTGTTTTGAAGGATGGGCAGGGCAACCCAAGAAACCCGAGAGAAGGGTTTGAGCTCGCCGCTAGGCTGGCTAATTTCCTGAAAGACAAATACGGGTTAAAGACAGAGGTCGGTGCTACGAGGGCTCTGGTCCACGCCGAGCTGAAAGAGCTAGAGGGCTTGGTTACTTCGGAGCGACAGGTTGGACAAACAGGCAAAACCGTCTCCCCCGACATCTACATTGCTCTGGGAATAAGCGGCTCCGTTCAACACAGAGTTGGAATGATCAAATCCAAGACAATAGTCGCAATCAACACAGACCCCAAAGCACCAATCTTTGAAATCGCCCATTACGGCATAAAGGGAGACCTATATCAGGTCGTGCCTGAACTTATCCGAATGCTTGGTGGATGAAAAAATGGAAAATAAATTCGACGTAGCTATTGTTGGGGCTGGTCCAGCCGGCAGTGCTGCGGCGATTAAGCTAGCGAGAAGCGGCTACGACGTGCTCGTCCTTGAAAAAACTCAGATACCGGGACAGAGAAATGTTTCTGGAGGTGTTCTTTTCGGTTCTTTCGTGAACGGTTTGGGACTTATTGATCTCGTTCCGGAATTTGAAAGTGTTGCACCAGTTGAGCGTAAAATCGTCGGCCACGAGCTTTACCTTCTAGGCCAGCCCAAAAGAATGAACGGAGAATCCACGTACCGCTATCTGAAAATGGACAAATCCTCGCTACTGACGAGACTCGGACTCACGATGCTGGATGCGTCGACGGGTCATGACTATTCGGTTCTCCGTGTAAAATTTGACAGATGGATGGCTTCGGTCGCGGCTGAAGAGGGAGCGATGGTTGTCACACGCAAAACGGTTGAAGACTTAATCTGGAGGAATGGCCAAGTCATCGGCGTCAAAACACCCGACGAAGAAATTTACGCTAACCTCGTCATCGATTGCGCGGGTGTAACATCTCTTTTGCCTGAAAAAGCCGGCATTCGTGGTAAGATGACGCCCGAGAAAACATATCATGGAGTGAAGCATGTGTTCAGGGTTTCTTCGAGCAGAATTGATGAGTTTTTCTCATACGGGGATGGATACAAATCGGTCTATCTGCTCGGCGATTTCATGCATGGAATCGTTGGGGGCGGCTTTGTCTACCCCAACAAAGACACTGTATCTGTTGGTATTGTCCTCGACCTCGCACAAGCCATGGCTACGCTATCGACGAACTTTACAGAGGTTGGAAAGGCCATCGACCTTCTCACCGAAATGGAAAACCATCCCTTTCTCGGGCCTTTGCTTGAAGGAGCGACTCTGCTCGAATATTCGGCTCACAACATTCCCAGAGGCTACAAGGTTTTGCCCGAAAAACCATATGCACCCGGCTTTCTCATGGCCGGCGACTCGCTAGGTGTTTTCTACAAAATTGGAGCTTTGATCGACGGCATGCGGCCCGCAATCGCCTCAGGAATAGCTGCGGCCAACACCTACATCGAAGCGGAGAAAAGAAAGGATTTCGGAGAAACGTCGCTTTCGGTCTACAGACGATATCTTGAGCCGCTGTACGACAGAGTCAGAAAGTCGAAAACCAACAGCGTACTCATCGAGCGGAAAATATTCTACTCTGTTGCCCCTTCAATCGTTTTCACTTTAGGATTGGGCAGGTCCACGAAATCACCGCAGCCCAACACCATACCCAACGATCGCGATGCTTTGCAACTCATTCAGCAACTCATCGGAAAGCTCGACTACGACGAAGACAAGACAAGGTCTCACATCATCGTCGACGAAAACAAAGCATCACTCCAAGGGCTCAAGGCCTGGATTCCGATGTGTCCAGTCAACTGCTATACATTGGTCACGGAAAAGGGAGTTTACGGCTCATTCAAAGACCTTTACCGCTTCAACTTGGAAAAACTTCTTGCGCAGGGGTTTGACCATGAAGCGGCCGCTCGAAAAGCGGTCGAGGTTACTCGCGAAGACATCCGTAACGGGCTGCTGAAATTCGATCATGTGGCTTGTGTGGCCTGCGGCACATGCGGGGTCATCGGCCCGCCCGAGATAGTCAAGTTTGGTCACGAATGGTGGGGCCACGGCGTGAAATATCGGTATGGCTGACCTTTATTTCTCTCATATTATTGTAGACTAAGAAATCTTAAATTCAGGCCTTATTATAACACCGTTATGACCTATGCGAACCCAAACGCGTTAGTGGAAGTTGAATGGCTCAAACAAAATCTAGCCAAACCCGGTATTGCGGTCATAGAGGTGGACTACGATCCTAAGATGGCGTACGAACAGGGCCATATTCCAGGTGCTTTGCTCATAGACTGGAGAAAAGACATGAACAAACAAACAGTCCGCGACATCATCGGGCCCGAAGAATTCGAAGCACTGATGTCCCGGCTCGGCGTAAGCAACGACACTCATGTGATATTATACGGGGATTACAACAACTGGTTCGCCACCTTCGCCTTCTGGGTTTTCGAAATGTACGGACATAAAAAAGTGCAAGTTTTGAACGGGGGTAGGAAAAAATGGATTGATTCCGGAGGAGAGCTAACTAAAGAACTTCCGACTCCAAAACCCGCGACCTATCGGGTTGAAAAAGTCAACATCGAGAACAGAATTTTCTTGGACGAATTGTTAAGAGGCAAGGTGGGAAACCCGAGCTTGGTTTTGGTGGATGTCAGGTCTCCGGCTGAATTTTCGGGGGAAATCACCGCTCCTCCTGAATATCCAACCGAACACGCTCAACGAGGAGGCCACATTCCCGGCGCCATCAACATTCCATGGGGTCAAGCCATCAGGGAAGATGGAACATTCAAAAGCGCTGAAGAACTCAGAACACTTTACGAATCGAAAGGAGTGACGCCTGAAAAAGACGTGATAACTTACTGCCGAATAGGAGAAAGAGCCAGCGTAACCTGGTTTGTCCTCAAACATCTACTCGGCTATCCTAACGTCAAAGTCTACGATGGAAGCTGGACTGAGTGGGGGAACCTAGTGAGATTTCCCATCGAGAGGCATCATTGAAAACAGCTGACGAATGCGTATTACCTGATGACAGGCTATACTACGTTGAACACGACCTATGGCTAAAACCATTAGGCGATGTCGTTCGAGTCGGCATTACGCAGCCGCTTCTCTTCTTCACAGGAAAACCGAGAAAAATATCAGTCAGGGCGGCGGCAACACTGGTTAGACGCCGCACGGCGTTTGCAGTGGTGAGCACGTCTAAGACCGACGTGGCGGTGCTTGCTCCTTTCGAACTCAGAATCCAACGTGTCAACGACGACATAATCAACGACCCGAGTAAGCTCGCCGAAGACGTTTACGAGAAGGGATGGCTTGCCGAAATCACGACTGAACACGTATTTATCGGCGCCATGCAAGCGGACGAAGCCGCCAAACAATATCTCGGAATAAACCGTGAGAGAGGAGTTGTCTGCTTGAAAGCTGTACCCGATTACGAACTACCGGTTTTCGGCGAGACATGTGAAAATATTCTGACACAGATTGGAGATTTCATGAGAACTCACGTAGGTTTAGGTCTGATGCTTCACGTGATAACCGGCGACCCGGCCACTGAAGTAGACCTTATCGACTGGTCGCAGAAAACACATCACGAGCTGGTGGACCTTAAACGCGTGGGTAAAACGCTTCACGCCGTTTTCAGAAAAACTTCTTAGGCCTTCCACCATTCGAACATAAGGTAGACGACTTTCTGGTCTGTGGGGACAGATATGGTAAAGTGTTTTTTGACCGATGTAGCTAGCCTGCCTGACCTGATTATTTCGAGAGCTGAAAGACCTTCGTTCTCTGTTTTCACTTGAATTATGAAAGGTGCGTGGTCGATTCCAGGCCCATGTCTATACGCTGCAAAGTCGCTTCCAAATTTGATTCCGGGCAGAACAACAAAACCCCTTTCCCTCAAATCTTCGTAGACTTTATACCTGCTGGGGAAGTTTTTGTCAATCATCGAAGCATGTTGTTCCAATTCTTCGGGTGTCATTTCTTTCGATTGGCGTATTACTTTGAGTCTCTGCTTTTTTGCTAGGTAAAGGGCTTCGACGAGGTCTAGAACTAACGGTGTATTGAAGTTGAAATCTTTCGGCTTTGGTATGCCAAGCGGTTTCCCGTAGTAACCTTCTTTGTATAGGCTGCGGGACTGCGCTATGTCCCATACTATGACGCTGTCGCTTAACAGCTCCCCTACGTAAAACATGCCACCACTAGAGTATTACGAAGGATAGAACTCTCAGGTCTTCTACGGCTTCTTCTGCTTTATCGGCGATGTCCTCGAACATCGACACGATTTCACGAATCAACAACAGCTGCCCTACTCGCATGTCTGACATCAATAAGCTTAGGTCAATGTTTCGGTAAAGCTCGTCGACGGTTCTTTCCGCTTCCTCGGTCTCCTTGACTTTCTGGTAGAATGTTTCGCTGTTCAATGTCACCGCGAGAAGTGCTTCGCGGAGTTTGGTTACTGACTGGAGCACATGGTCGCCGAGCTTCATTAACTCAGCCAAAATCTCCTTATCTATCTTCATTTTTGACTTCGCAAGGCCAACGATGCGGAACGCCACTCCTTCAGATATGTCCGCGATTTTATCAATACAGTTTACAAGTCGGATGAAGTCCTCCCGGTTGGTTAAGATAGCGCCGATGTCGGTGACCTCCTTCTCGATGATTCTTCTGTTGGTTCTAGCTACTTCGTCGATTTTCACAATCTCTTGGTATGCTTCCTCCAGCTTTCGAACATCGCTCTCCTTTGCAATCATCTCGAGCATCAAAGTGGTTTTTCTTAAAATGTCCAAAACGCTGCGCATCTGGTCCTGCGTTAAAGAGAGTAATCTTGATCGATAATCTTCCACTCTTTCACGCGCCGCATACAACTACCGACACCTTTACATAGATAGCTCCATGGATTTTTAAATATATCGCGGCTATGTTTATACATGATTATTCCGCTTGATGACTATGAAAATCGCTGGATGCGTCTTGGCGGCTGGTTTTTCCAAAAGGTTTGAAGGCGACAAACTGTCCGCAAATATTCGTGGGTTGCCGGTGCTGCACTGGTCTTTGAAATGTCTTGATCATTTTGACTTCCGTGCCGTTGTGTTGAGGCCCGAAACAACAAAACTATTCAAAATTCCGACTCAAATTGCCGTGCTGGTAAACACCAGAGCAGAACGTGGTTTGAGTGAGTCGATTAAACTCGCCGTGAGCTGGACTCCATGGGAAGCGGATGGCCTGGCTCTGATGTTAGGCGACATGCCTTTCACTGACAGAATCTTCCCTCGGCTACTCGACGTCTTCAGGCAAGAAAAGCCAGAAGCTGTAGCAGCCGCATTCAAAGGAAAACCCGTGAACCCCGTGATTTTTTCACGAAAAGTTCTGCATTTGCTGTATATGGTTGAAGGCGATGTCGGTGCCCGAAACGTATTTTCCAAGATTAACATAATCCCTGTCGAGTCACAAGAAGAATACTTGATTGACGTTGACACCGAAGAAGACCTTGCGAAAGCCGAGGCTATAGCCCGAAAATTAGCTGACTTCTAAAATTTCTACTGAATCGATTTTTCCATCTCCGTCAAGGTCAAGTCCTTCTACGACAGCGGCCCAAGTTTTTTGACCATCGTAATTGCTTAGGAGTTTTTCCCAGAAACGGGTTAACGCGATGACGCATGCCTTGGTGCCAGCTGCACGCAGTCCTCCCAACACGATGACTGTTTTGCCGGAGTCAAACGGGTTGACTGTTTTTGCAACTATTCCCGCAAATTCGCTGGTGTAGGTCTGTTTTGTCGCCACTATTCCCGCCCAGTAGTTGCTTTCCATGAAGTTAATCGGTAGGTCTTTGTTGACCAAAGACGTGATGATGTTTGTGCCAGGGCCTCCGAGAAGCATGAGGTTTTCGGTGTAGAGTTTTTCGGATTTCACGTCGACGTCAAGCCTCACCGCGAAATCCGTGATTTCGTCGACATAGCGTCCAAGGAAGAGACCGAGCTGAAAGCCGTAGTGTCCATCGGTTGCGACAGCTCTGAAAGGCCCGTGCGGATGCGGGGAGCCCACCACGACAAGACCGTTCAAAGAACCTTTTTCAACGAGTGGATGGAGAAACTTGGATAGTTTTTCAGGCATGGCTACGTGCTTTGTTCTTGACCTACCGGCCTTTCGAGAGAATATCGTAGCTATGGCGGGAGCTGACGACCTGTACAGTTTCGCATGACCACCTCGAAAGTCGACGGTCCCCGTTTCTTTCAGAAGCCCTGCTCTTGCAAGTCTTTTCACATGCATTCCGACAAGCTGTTTGCTCGAGCCTGTTTCAGCCGCCACTCTTGAAACATAGCTCGGCTTCTCGAAAGCTCTCATCAATCGATACGCTACCGGCGAAGAAAAGAGACGAAGCATTTGAGGACTGATTACAACCACCTCTAACTCCCGATCACCCATACAAAGTGTGGCTTTCTTCAAGTGTAAAAAGAAATTTTACCGGTGTATTTATTTTTGAAACGTGTTTATAAATGGCGGCTTACGTCGAAATGCATGTGCGGTATCGCTGGCTACGTTGGAAACGACAGCGCGGCGCCTATTCTGGTCCGGTCTCTGAAAAGGTTGGAATACCGTGGCTATGATTCCACCGGTGTAGCGACGATTTCTGAGCATGGTTTGTTGGTTAGCAAAGACGCGGGTAAGATTGAGGATATCAACCGTAGCCTTGGGCTGGATAGAATGCCTGGAAACATGGGAATCGCTCACACCCGCTGGGCCACGCATGGCGCGCCATCCAAGGTCAACGCTCATCCTCATCTTGACTGTACCGGCAAAATTGCTGTCGTTCACAACGGTGTATTGGAAAACTATCTGCTTCTGAAAAAAGAGTTGACTGATATCGACCACAACATTGTTTCAAGAACTGACACTGAGGTTGTGCCTCATCTTATTGAGGAATACATGAAAAAAGGAATGTCGTTTGAGGATGCTTTTGTTCAGGCGGTCAAAAGGCTTGAAGGAAGCTTCGCCATAGCGGCCATCTCCTTAAACCAGCCGGACGTGATAATGGTGGCGCGGAAAGAGGCTCCGCTCATAATTGGCGTGGGTACTGGATTTAACATGGTTGCCTCCGACATCACTGCTTTGCTGGACATGACAAACGAGATGATTTTCCTACATGATGGAGACGCCGCGGCCGTGGGAAAAGACAAGTATCGGATTTTCCGCTTCAGCGACGGGACACCAGTAGACAGGCCTGTGAAAAAAATCAACATCACCGTCGAAATGGCTGAAAAACAGGGTCATCCTCATTTCATGCTCAAAGAAATTTTTGAGCAGCCATCAGTGCTCCGCGACTCCTTAAGAGCTCAAAAGGAATACATCAATTTGGTCGCGGAACTTCTCGACAAGGGCCGTGTAATCTTCTTGGTCGGTGCGGGGACGTCGCATAATGCATGTGTTGCGGGTTCTTATTTGTTTTCGAAGCTTGCTAAGCTTTCGACTTTTCCTGTGATTGCGTCGGAATTTGTCGCTAATTATGGAGAGTCGGTGAGCTCAGACACGGTTGTCCTTGCTGTGAGCCAGTCGGGGGAGACGGCGGATGTTTTGAACGCGTTGGAATTCGCTCGGATGAGGGCCTGCACCATACTCGGTTTGACGAATACTGTTGGCTCGACGTTGACTCGGATTTCAAGGGCTTATGTTCTGCAGAATTCAGGGCCTGAGATTGGAGTCGCCGCGACCAAGACCTTTACTTCACAGGTGCTTGTTTTGGCGTTGATTGCTCTCAGGCTTGCACGTTCACGGGGAAAGATAGCCCAGTATGAAATGGATGAATTCAGCATCGAGCTGGCGAAGATTCCGGAGCTCGTGGAAAAAGTTTTGACAACGGCGTCGGCGAAAATGAAGGAGCTCGCACAAATTTTAGTCAAGAAACCTTTCATTTTCATGCTGGGACGAGGGGTGTCGACGAGCACTGCATATGAGGGAAGGCTGAAAGTTATGGAGCTTTCTTACGTCCCCTGTATCGCCTACCCCTCGGGCGAAAGTAAGCATGGACCGATAAGCGTGATTGAGGAAAATGTTCCCGTGATATTTGTGATTCCGCCTGATGAATTTCGAAAACACAACATCAGCAGCGTGATGGAGATGAAGGCAAGAGGGGCTTATGTTATAATTTTCGGCGACGAAGGAGATGAGGAGCTTAAAACGTTGGCAGACTTCTACTATGGGCTGCCCCGAACTCATCCATTATTAACACCGATAACATACGCGGTTCCTTTCCAGCTGTTGGCGTATCACATGGCCGTTTTGAAGGGCTATGACCCGGATAAGCCGAGAAATTTGGCCAAATCCGTGACGGTTCTGTGAAAATGATATAACCGTGTGTTTGGCCCGAAAAACGTGTATCACTAGGTGTTCGTTGTCAAAGACCACTACGTCGGAAAACGCTTGATCCCCGTAAGCGAGGTTGCGGCTGACAGAGTCGCTAAGAAGTCGCCGACATGCTTCGATGAAAGAGCTGCGTGAAGGCGGTGTCGCCGTGCTGTATTCGACTGGCACGGATGGCCGTTGCTTTGTCGGGGGAGGCAAGTTTCTCTCAGCCGCCGCAACCCATAACGGATGAAATGCGGTTCCATATAGTTGGATACCCATCCGAGAAGCTCACCTATTTCTGTGGGAGTGTCAGAAAAATTCGAGTAAGACTTCAATACGATAAAGAACCTCGCCGTGCATCAGGTGTAGATGCTTTTGATGCCAAGGGCTTCGGCGAGAACAGAGTCGACGGCGACGACATCCTCTAAACCTAGGTCGTAAACATGGTATTTGCCAACGGCGGAAGTTAAGAGCTGAATTTCTATTCTAACCGCTTCTAGATAGTTTTCGACGCCTTTTTCTCCGTTTGCCGTCGCCGCGACGACTATTGGTCTCCCGACACCAGCCGCTTTAGCTCCGAAGCACAGGATTTTGACTACGTCACCGCCGTCGATGACGCGCCCGGAAAAAACGAAGTCTACAGGTGTTTTGGCTCGGAGTTTTGTCACTTTCGATAGAACGGCGAGCAGGGGAAGGCCCAAGTCTTTGAGTGCTGTTATAGGGCTGAGTCCTGTGCCGCCTTCTTTGCCGTCCACCCAGACTACGTCGGTCTTTTCCTCGCCGCAAATCGTGGCGACTTCTTCAAAATCCCGATAGGGCCCCGATTTTATCCACAGCCGTGCGCGTGGATAGTTGTTATGCATGAGCCGTATCATGCTGCGTAATATTTCTGCGGTGTAGGTGCCGGGCGCTGAATGTCTTTCGTAAAGCGGTTTATCGACTGTTTTCGGGTCTGCGTCTAACGAATATTTGTCACTCAGCCGAATCGCGGTCTCTCTTTCGACGAATGTTTCGCCGCCGAGGCCGGGTTTCGCCCCCTGCCCGAGCTTGATTTCAAACCCAACTTTTCCTTCGTATATGTATGGGGTTATGTCGGGGTCGGAGTATATCTTGTTCCATAGCTCGTCGTAGGCGTCTTCGACGCTCTGCTGTATGAAAACTCCACCATACCCGCCTTCTAAATTGGTAAAGTAGGTCATGATTCTTTCTTTGAAGCATGGCTGATTCTGCTTGACTCTTTTTGCATAGCCCCAAACTGTTGCTACGTTTTCACCGATTCCGATGGGAACGCCGGCTTTAGCGGCTGCTTTGGAAACTTCGAGCGAAACTTTGTTATAGACCGGTGTCGAGCCCATCGAGCTGATTACAACGGGAATTCTTGACTGGAATCCTCCCACGACCACTTTTGTCTCCACGTCGCTGAATAATGGTTCCCTCATGAGTTCTTCCATCTTCTTCAGCCTCTTGGGTGTGAAAAGTGGCGGGGCGATGAGAATGCTGTCGAGGGTGTCGTGTTTTGGAACGCCTGGTAGGTAAATGGAGGCGCCGAGTAGAGCTTTTCCGAATTCGTCGAGTTCCGACAGCGGAAAAACCGTCTGCCTCCCTTTCAGCGCGCGTTCGACCAGCTTTTCAACCGGATATTCTTGGATGAATTTGTTGAATGATTTGGTTGCTGAAGGGCTTCTGAATAGCTTAAGTAGTAGTCGTAGTATGGCTGAAATGTTCAAGGTCTATTTCACGGTGAATAGATGCCGGCCACTTTCGGATAAGGTCTCGCCTCCCACACTGCTTGTAGACCACAGAGGTAGCGGGTTAGCCTTTCAACACCTATGCCGAATCCCGCCGTCGGCCTTATTCCTTCCCGCAGCATGTCGAGATACCATCCGTATTTCGCTGGGTTTTCACCGCTTTCACGAAGCCGGGCCAAGACTTTGCCGTATTCATATTCACGTTCGGCCCCTGATGCTGCTTCTCCGAACCCTTCCGGATACATTAGGTCAAAGTCTTTGAGTATTCCGGGTCTTGATGGGTCTTCTTTGTCGTAGAACCCTCTCGCTCCACGGGGATAGTCCATTATAAAGAATGGTTCGTTGATGATCTTCGACAATTTTTCTTCCTGTGGCCATGGAATTTCTGCGTTGGGGTTGACCGGCTCCCCGTGGGCGCGGAGGATTTCTACGGCTTCGGCGTGGCTGATTTTCCGGAAAGGTGGCTTAAACCTTGGAACAGTTCTTCCAAGTGCTTCTAATTCTTTTTTCATGGTTTCGGCGACGTGGTTCACTACATGGGTTAGCAGTTGTTCGGCGGTGGACATAGCAGCCTTATAGTCGATGTCGGCTTCTTCGATGTCGATTTGTACGAATTCGACGAGGTGTCTGCCTGTCGTAGCTGACTCGAGTGGTTCCAGCCTGATGTTCGGTGAGAAGAAATAGATTTTGTCGAACGCGGTTGCAAGCATCTGTTTGTAGAGGATGGCGCTGCTCATCACTTTGTATTCTTTTCCGTAAAAGTCTATCGTGGCTTGTTTCGCGCCCCTTATACCTGGGTCGGTTACGGGTCCGATTATCGGTGGAAGAATCTCTAGAAATCCATGTGAATCAAGCCAGCTGCGGACGGCTCTGTTGGCTTCGGCTTGGACTGACAGAATTACTTTCATCCTTGGAGACCTGATGGTTTTGTAATATTTTTCAAGTTGTTCCACGGGTGGTTTGAGCATAGCACCGCTAACTCTTGCGAAGTATTAAGCGTTTAGTCAGCGAAAGAGAAAAACCCCTGGCAAATCGACCTTACAAAGATATCATTGTTGGCGGTTCGGCGGTTTAGACAAAGTCATTATGTTCTATATTTCTCTTTTAAGCGATTTGGCTAGTCGGACGATTTCGCTAATGTCGGTTTCTTGTTGTGATTCAGTTTGAATGATTGTTTCTGCTTCGGGGTGCTTAGTGTTTTCCTGCTTTGCTTTAACCATGGTTTCAAGTGTGTTGAGGAGTTCGTCTATTTTTTCAAGGCGTTTTGGAAAGTCTTCGACTGATTTTGAAGGGGTAGGCGGTGTAGGTTCTGTTTTTGTCGGGACGGTTGTTGAACGCGGCGAGGTCAAGTTTCGTGGCGCAGGTTGCAGAACTGGAGCAATTGATGGTTGGATAGAGAGCTTCCGAGAACCTATGATTATGAGGAGTAGGTGGAGGATGACGACGCATGCAGCCAACGCGGCGAAAAAGAGGAGCGGGATAACGTTGGGAGGTGGGATTATGGCGGTTTCAGCCATTTTCTGGTTCACCCTGGAGAAAGGTTTTGTATTCTTTGGGTTAGTCCCATGAAGCTTGAAAGAAGTTGTTCGCTTGATGTCGACATCACGAAGTACGATATTCCGCTGACTGTGAGAATGATTCCAAGGTAGTATTTTAGGGTGGACATGAAGTCGCCTTCGGCTAGGTAGATGTTTAACGCCGTTATCAGGGATGTGACGGCGATTATGGTGTAGAAGTAGGTGACTACTGTTTTGGCTGGGATTGGCCGTATTATCATGAGTTGGCTTCCTAGCAGTGAAGAGATTTGCGATAGAATGGACAGAAGTGTCGTCAGCAGGGCGAATGTCGCGGCGAGCGTGGCGTGTAGAGGGATGGAAAGTGTTTTGAGGGTTGACGTTATCTGTTCTTTTCTTTTGTCATACATGAGAGTTGTCGCGACGTATTCGCTGAGGATGTTGCATGCGTGGCTGGGCCGCGCGCCTGATTTAAGCATTTCAGCTAGGACTGAAAATGTTCTTTCGCCGAGTCTGCCGTGGGTTTCGACACCAAGGGTTTTCACTGAGAGGGTTTGCGAAACACCGATTTTCAGCCTTGACTCTAACTTGTTCAGCAGTGTGTTCATGAGGCCGAAATCGCTGAGCTTCAGCATGTACACCGAATTCTTCAAAGACCCGGTCGCGGTCAGATAGTCGCGAGAAGCAAGGGAACGACGGTTACTGAAATTGTAGTTTACATCAAGTCATCGGTTGGCAAAGGCGAAGTCGATATGAGGGCCGGTAAATTTGTGATTACATACAGGGACAGGGCCGTTTTCCGCGAGAACATTTACCCCAACAACTCAACGATAACAGCCGTCTACCAAGTGACGGGTGACGGAGACACCGTTCTCGAATACGGCGAAGTCTGGGCGGTCAAAATCAACGTGACTCGGAGCCAGCATAGAGCCAAACGACGTTTTCAGCGTCGAAATCAAACCTCCTCAGGGTTCGCTCCTCAAAGTTGAAAGAAGGTTGCCGCCGTCTTTCGACCCTGCGATGGATTTGACGTAGCACAGTCCTCCTCCCCTTTTTTTCTTTTTTGAGTTATGACAAGCTTATTTGTTAAAAGATATATCGATTCATGTGGCGTGGTTTTTGAAAGCGATGAAGCCTGTAGAACAATCTCCAGACGCCTCACCCGAAACCATTTCGCGTTGGCTTAAAGAATCGTTTGAAAGGCTTGTTAAGGTCAATCACGTTGCGACCATGAAGAAATGTGACGTAGTGTATTTGCCTGGTGGTGATGGGCGAGCAGGCCGATACATCGTAAATGTTCTGCACAAGACCTACACGGTGGAGCTGGACAATCACATGGTTGTTGACTTGATGACTGGAAAACGCGCCGACGACAAACTCGCCTTCGTCATAGTAGAGTATTTGTTAGGCGAGGGAGGGGCCGTCTCCGACACATGGGTGCCTCTCGACCAACTGCTTAAACAGCCTGCTTTCCTCTACCACTACCAAAAAAACGTGACGAGACCTTTGGAGAAGCATTTCGGATACAACAAACCACTGTTCGAAGAAATTTCACGAAGTATAGGAGGGAAAAGAGAAAAAATGGGTGGAACAGCATTCTCCTACACGTTCTTCCCAAAAGTTAAGCTTCTTCTGCAGATTTGGTTCGGAGACGTGGCCGAAATGCGGAGGCCATCCTTCAACGCTTCATTCAACTTAGGGGCTACGAAATTCCTCAAACCCACGCCTCTTCTATTCGTTTTCGAGCTTCTGCTGGATTTCATGGTCAAAGCCGCGAAAAAACGAAAAGCTTAGCGGGAAACCCATTCCTCCTCGACACCACCGTCAACAGCGTTGATATACCTCGCGACGGTAAAGAAAAACTTGGAAAGATAGTTCATGTAAGAAATCACAGCTTGGTCGACAGGCTCTTGCTCCGAAAGGCGCACCAAAGTTCTTTCAGCCCTTCGAGCCACCGCACGGCAAACATGCAGGGCCGCGGCGGCCGTAACCCCGCCAGGATAAATAAAACGCGTCAAAGGAGGCAGCATCTTCTTAACTTTCCTTTCAAATGTTTCCAGCTCACCGCGAACACCAAGAGCTTGGTCAATCGGATGATTCGCTACAGCAAGATATGAGCCGACGTGAAACAAGCTATTCTGAACCTTCTTCAAAATTTCTTTCGTCTCCGCGTCTGAAACCATAGACCGTGCCAACCCGATGAAAGACGAAAGCTCATCAATCGCGCCGAAAGCTTCGACACGGGGATGGCTTTTACGAACGCGGCCAACCCGGGGCAGAAAAGTTTCAGACTCGTTTTCGCGGCTCATTTCGCCGAAAGCTTCTCCAGAATTTCCCGGGCCTTCGCAAGCTTTATGGTGGGAGTTGGCTTGTCCGGCAAAATACCCTGAGGACGAACAAGCAGGACAATGATCAACGCAAGCCCGAAAAGAAGCCTGTCAAGCCAAACGAGGCTGAAAGGAATGAAAGGCTCCAACACATACCTGTACGTGTCTACCAATCGTTTAAGAACCACGAAGACCGTCGTTCCCAGCAAAACACCTTTGTAATTCCCAGCTCCGCCGATTATAACCATCACCCAAGGCCAGAAAGTCCAGTTAAACCTATCGTAAACATTTGCATGGACAGCTTGGGAATAGAAGGCCCATAACGCACCCGCCACAGCAGCCATCGCAGAAGAAACCAGCAACACTTTCTGCTTCAGCTTCACAACGTCGACTCCGAGAACTTCTGCAGCCATTTCGCTGTCCCGCACAGCTTTAAGCATCCGACCTGCGGGAGAAAACGTCAACGACCGAATGTAAAAAAAGAAAAGAGCCGCCACAAACAAAATTACTAAAGCTGATGCATAAAACCTGCTCGGCCCTAACCAGCCGTATGGGTCTGGAACAGAAACACCGAGAGTGCCGCCCACGAAGTTTCTTTCAAGATATCCCACTTGACGCAGCATTTCACCCATGGCGAGAAGAGTCATGGCAAGGTAGTCTTCACGGAGACGGATGGCCGGATAGGAAGCGACAAAACCGAGACCCGCACCTACAACAGCCGCCAAGGCGACTGTCGCAATCAAAACACTCAAAGATAAAACCGGGTCATCAGCCATCACCCGGCGTATACAATCCATCACAACCGCGTTATCTTCAATATAGTCAATTCTTTCCAAAATTCGCGGCTTGATTTGGACCTGTGTTCGAAGACATTCGGATAACACAGGGTCGTTTTCCACCGCCGCGTATCCCTGAAGAATTTTCAACTGGTCAGCCAAAACCCGACCCGGTATTGCTCCAACAACAAACGCGCCACCGGCCACGGCGAGAACTTTACCAAAGTTAGGTATGCCGGTCAAACCATATTCGAGGTTAAGGCTAGTGTTAACAATCAGATAAATGGCGATGTAAGAAATGATGTCAAACACAAAGATTAACAGTTGCTGGTCCATCAACGCACCGCACCTCTAGACAACAAGGCGCGAACCCTACGCAATCTCAGCGAAACAAGACCCTGAGGAATAACTAGCAAGGTGACAGCCATCAAAACAATCGGAATCAAGGGCCTGTACACGGTTATCCACGGGCCGAAAGTAATGCCAAGCTGCCGGGTTCCCAGGATCTCAGCGAGCCCTAGCAAATATCCTCCAGCGACAGCTCCGTAAATGTTCTGAAGACCTCCCACTATAGATGCCGCAAAAATGCTGATCAGCATTTCGCTGCCGTAGTTGGGGCTGCCCTGAAACCATAGAGCAAGGAGAGAACCAGCCACACCGCCAAGACCTCCAGCGAGAAACCATGAATAAGTGTACGCCCTTTTCACGTTTATGCCGATTGTTCCGGCCAACGATGGATTCTCAATAGCCGCTCTTAAACCGATGCCAAACCTCGTTCGCGTCAAGAGCATATACAGCGTAATAACGGTCGAAACAGTCAAAACGGGAGCGACGATAAAGACACCCGGCTCACCGAAAATTCTCATATCATTCTTTCTAATCAGAAAACCTCTTGTCTGAATTTTGAAGGATTGTGTGAAAAAGTCAGCGTAGATGTTGAGAACTGCGATCATCACAAGTTCAAAAGCGATCGTGGCAACCATTTGAGAAACGAGACTCGCTTCTCGGGAAATTAACGGCCTTAAAATAAACAGGTAAAGTAGCAAAGCCGCTCCGCCGCCCAACAGAAACGCGGGAACCAACGCCGAATACGCCGGCGCCTTGAACAACTCGGTCACGGTGAGCATAGTCATCATGCCGATCGAAGCAAAACTTCCATGCGAAAAATTCGGCACCTTAGTCGTAAGATAATTCAACGTGAGGCCTATCGTGAGGAGGCTGAGCATACTGGCATAAATCAACGCGTCCCTGAAAATCGGGTCGAAGACTAGCATCTTGGCAAAAAAGAAGTACGAACAAACTAATAATGATTAGGTACATACTGGGCGGGTTTTGATGACGCATGCGGATTTATGGAAAGATTTATATATATGATATGGAAAACACGAATCCATGAAAAGCAAAAATTCAGCGGTTTCTTCTTCGGTTGCAGGCATCGCTGCAGTAGTTGCTTTGGTTGTCGGGCTTCTCATCGGCGGCATAGGCCTCGGCCCGGTTCTTTCTCCAGGGCAAACCACTACAGTAACGATAACCGTGGCTGGCGCTGGCCAAACGGTCACTACTACCGCCACTGTTGAAAGAACGGTTACAGCAGCGGGAGGATTGACAGGTGAAGTCACGATCGGTAGCTTACTCTGCTTAAGCGCCGTGCTATCATCCTATGCGGAGAACGAAAAAGTCGCCATAGACCTCGCCGCAAGAGAGGTAAATGAATTTCTCGCCAGTGCAGGAGCAGGCTTTAGGATAAGGGTCGTACATGAAGACACGGCGTGCGCACCCGCCACTGCAGAAGAGAAAATCAGAAGCCTTTATGCTAGAGGAGTGAGGCTGGTAATCGGACCGATGACTTCGGCTGAAATTCGACAGATCAAAGGATTTGTTGACACTAACAAAATCTTGCTGATTTCACAGTCATCGACGGCTCCTGACCTGAAGATACCGAATGACTTTGTGTTTAGGTTCACAACTGCTGACGACATTCAAGGCCCGATAGGTCCAAGGTTTGCTAAGCTCATGGGCGTAACTCATGTTCTGCTAGTTTGGAGAGGAGACGCATGGGGAGACGGGTTGCACACGGTTTCATCGGGCGAGGCTAGAAAGCTTGGTTTGAACGTCGCTCTCGAGCTCAGATACGCCCCCGACAAAACCGAGTTCTCGGCCGAAGTTTCAACTCTGAATTCGAAGGTGCAAGAATTAATTGGTCAAGGAGTATCGCCTGAAAAAATCATGGTCGAAATCATTGGCTTCGACGAAGTAGTCGCTTTCCTTTCCGTAGCGGACCAATATCCGGACCTCAAGAGAGTAAGGTGGTTTGGCAGCGACGGCACAGCTGTGACGGCGACGATTTTCCAGGACCCAGCCGCAACAAGGTTCGCAGAACAGGTCAAGTGGATCAACCCGTTGTTCTTCGCTACAACACCGGACAGAAAAGCCCGAGTTGACGCCGAGGTGTTACGCGTGCTCGGCCGTTCTCCACCGGACGCCTATTCGTACGCGGCATACAGCGCCGTCTGGGCCTACGCCCTCGCGCTGATGGCCACCCAGAAATACGACGCCGAAGCCGTTCGAGCCGTTTTACCGACGATTGCTAAAGAGTTTTTGGGTCTTACCCTTGACGAGGCTGGAGACCTGCCGTTTTCCGACTACATTCTGTGGGTAGTGAAGACAGTAGACGGGAAGCCGACGTGGGTCGAAGCGGGCAGGTACATCTATTCGACGGGAACCTTTGAATGGGCTGAAGGATTCTCTCCGTAAATCTTCAAATACCCTTTCAACATACTTTTTTTCAAATATGCCTGAAACTATCCTAAGAATCGAAGACGTAAGGGTCAGTTTTGGAGGACTATACGCTCTCGACGGCGTAAATCTCGAAGTTGAGAAGAACCGAATGTCACTTCTCATAGGGCCGAACGGCAGCGGAAAAACAACGTTAATCAACACGATTTCAGGGGTCTATAAACCGGAAACCGGGTCAATCATTTTCGATGGAAAACCAATCACAGGGCTTAAGCCTCACGTTATTTCAAGGATTGGTTTGGCCCGGACATGGCAGATACCCCAACCCTTTCAAACACTCACGGTGTTGGAAAACCTACTCGTGTCAGCAAAACATAACCCTGGAACGGGGCTGTTTTCATCGTTGTTCAAAAGCCGCTGGTTAAAACACGATGAAGAGCTTGCTGAAAAAGCATTCGAAATCCTGAAGTTGCTTAAGCTATCCCACCTCTGGAACGAGCAAGCGTACAAGTTGAGCGGTGGACAAATGAAGTTACTCGAAGCAGGTAGGGCTTTGATGAGCGGAGCAAAAATGATTCTTATGGATGAGCCTGCAGCAGGGCTGAACCCAGTTCTCGCAAATGAACTATTAGCACACCTGAGAACCATATGCCAGCAGCTTAAGGTGACTTTCCTGTTGGTGGAACATCGGCTCGACCTCGCCATCCCATACGTCGACCATGTCTACGCAATGCATCTCGGAAAAGTAATCGCTGAAGGAACGCCTCAAAAGGTATTGACCAACTCGGTCGTTGTCGAAAGCTACCTCGGTGGATAGAAATGCTCGTCACGGAAAATCTTTCCTCTGGATACAAAAAGCTTCAAGTCCTGTTCGATGTAACGGTTACTGTTCCGTCTAACCGCTTGACCGTTGTAGTGGGCCCAAACGGAAGCGGAAAAAGCACCCTCCTCAAATCGATATTCGGTTTGACTAAAATTTACTCAGGAAGAATAATGGTTGACGGAGCTAACATCACGGGTCTTCCGCCCCATCAAGTCGCTGCACACGGCATATCATACGTTCCACAGGTAGACAACATTTTCGCCAACCTAACCGTATGGGAAAACCTCGTCATTGCAACCCATGGGCTCAAAGTCGGCGAATCACAGCTCGACGAAGTTATGGAGCTTTTCCCCCATTTAAAAGACTACCGTAACAAGAAAGCGGCGTTAATGAGCGGCGGCGAAAGACAAATGCTCGCGATAGCCATGTCACTTCTACGCAAACCCAAAATCATGCTCTTCGACGAACCTACAGCAAACCTTTCGCCAAAAATGGCAACAGCGATATTCAACATCATAAAAGACTTGCGAGACAGGTTCGGGAAAACCGTGATACTCGCCGAACAAAACGCGAAAAAAGCACTCGAAATCGGTGACCAAGCGATACTGCTCGTCAGCGGAAGAACAGCTTTCCAAGGAGAAGCATCCGTTCTGCTGAACCATCAAGAACTCGGCCAGCTATACCTTGGAATCAAATAATGTTAAGCAAGTCTTGCAAACTGTTCAGCACATAATCAGCGTAAACACAGTTCGAAACATAAATTCCAGCCGTATTCATGCCCAGTTTTTTCGCGGGCTCCAACTCGACTTCACATCTGTCACCGACGTAGAGAGCCCGAGAAGGGTTGCATCCCGCGTGTCGGAGAAGCAGCAGAAAACCTTCCGGATGCGGCTTCGGCTCCGCGTCATCACTCGTCACAATAACGTCGTAACAGTCGCTCTGAATTCCAAGGCTTTTGAGGACTTTTTCGGCGAGTCGCCGACCCGAATTAGTGTGCAACCCCACGAAAAAATTCTTCTTCCGCAAATTTTGCAGTAGCCCCGCAACATCTGACTTCGGAAAGATATAGAGGTTAGGGGAAACTCTTTCAGCCAGCCTGTCGTAGAACTTTTTCCGGTCTATCCCTAGAAGTTCAACGCTTTTACTCACCGTTTTCACAGCTTTCTTCACATCGGCAAGCCTTCTATAAGACTCGCTCCTGCTCGTTTCGAGAAACTCGCTGATCACCGCAACAATCTCGGACAAAAGATACTCTTCATATTCTCGGCTTCTATAAAGCGTTCCATCAACGTCGAAGAAAACCGCCTTCAAACTTTTCAGCTAACCTTTCCTCTCCACTTTTTAGCGCTTCTAGACAACGCCTCGATGAGCGGAAGTTTTTGACCCGCCAAAAACATTACCAAAGCCCCGCCCGCTGTGCTAACATGGTCAATCCATTCTTTCACGCCCAGCCTTTCTAAAGCAGCGGACAAATGCCCACCGCTGACGATGGTGGTCCCGAGAGAACCTGCAGCAGCCATCAACAATTCATCCGTTCCTTTCTCAAACCCTTTCTTCTCAAACATACCTGGCGGACCGCTGATAAAAACCGTTCCAGAACTTTTGATTATTCTCGAATATTTGTTGATTGTCTTCTCGCCTATGTCGAGAACCTTTGATGTTTCATCTATTTCGGATACGGGAATCTCAACTCTTTCGCCGTTTTTTTCAACCGCTACATCTTCAGGAAAGCCGAACTTCTCCCTATATTCCTGATAAAGTGCTTTGGCTTTGGCAACATGCTTTTCATATTCGGGGTGTAATGGTTTGTTTAGGATTCCAGCCGCCCTCAGAAATACCATCCCAATCAAACCTGTCAGCAAAACGTTGTCCGCTCTGCCGTTCTGTATCAAAGCGCTGATTGCTTCAAGCCTATCAGATATTTTGGCGCCGCCAAGGACCGCAGTGTATGGAGCTTTCGAGGTTACAAAGACGCGGTTCAAAGATTTGAGTTCGCGAGCTACTAAATATCCCGCGCATGTAGGAACGAGTTCAGCGAATCCCACAATCGATGGATGAGCCCTGTGAGCGGTGGGAAAGGCGTCGAGAACACAAAGGTCAAACAGAGGTGCCAAACGTCTTACCAAATGAGTTTTCACGGCTTCTTCGAAGGAGAATTCCTGATTTTCCTCTGCGGCAAACCTTAGGTTTTCCAGCAACAAAACTTCGCCGGGTTGTAGGCTTTGGATAGCGGCTCTGGCTGCGGAGCCAAAAATATCGTCTACGAATTTGACATGTTTCCCCAAAATTTCCGAAAGAGCTTCCGCATGAGTCTCCAGAGAAACATAGTCGTACCGGCCAACTCTGCCTTGGTGAGAGCCCAGAACGACTTTGGCTCTTTCGAGGTTTTTCAACGTAAACACGGTTTCCCTGATGCGGTGAAGCTCCAAAAGCTTTCCGGTTTCCGGGTCGATGGGCGTGTTCAAGTCGCCGCGCACAAAAACAGTTTTCCCGGAAATGTCAAAATCGTCGACGGTCAGAAAATCTACAATGTTCACGTCAAAAAGCAGAAGTGAATAGATAAAAAGCTTCATCAGAAAACATTAATAACCTGAAAAGTGACAAAGTGGCTGGAAGACTGGGCCAGTAGATCAGACTGGAAGATCGCCCGTCTAATAATAATATTAGATGGTTGGCTTGTTTTTCTTTTTTCTTGGGTTTTCTGAGTGCTCTGTTGCATGATGGGCATTTGTCTCCGTTCGTGGTGGATTTTCGGCAAACGGTGCAGTATCCTTCTCCCCTATCGTATCTTGGATGCTGGCCTGACGATGTGTAGAGAGGTTTTTCATGGTCTTTATAGCTGAAGTAAGGCTTTCCGTTCTCAGCCCATAAAGTTATCCTGACCTGTTTCCCGTCATGAGACTCTAAGTAGAAGAGGTTATTATACGCATATGGAATCCTAGAAACACAATCTCAAGAGGGCGACCGATATTGTTGAGAGAGCTTTCAAACCCTTATAGGTATTCTGGAATTGGGGAAATAATTTTCACCCATCCCATCCTTGCCATGGACATAATCGGCGTATTTCCAGCTCTTGGCTGCAGCCTGGGTAGACCGGCACACGGTATATAGCGAAGGTCTCCACAGTATAAAGTGCATTCTCCACCGCCTGTGAAAAATCCACGTTACCACACACTACGGTAACCGCCTCGACACCCCGGCCACCTTAAAGCCAGAACAATGGATATGGTATCGTCTCCAGCGGTGTCGGTTTCTATTGTGAGCCGCAGCATTCTAGCCTAACCCCTCCTCTTCAAGTCCTCCGGCCCAAAGCTGAAGGGTGAAGCTCATCGATGGAAGCCGTTATAGGTCTGCCTCTAGGTCCAGCCACTATCACCTCGAGCCGAGGGTTAAACTCTCTCAGGACCTGCCTACATGCTCCACAAGGATATACGGGGTTTGGCTCTACCTGACACAACGGCTATAGCCCTAAACCTCCTGCCCTCAGATACGGCCTTGAATACAGCGGTTCTCTCAGCGCAGTTGGAGAGTCCATAGCTGGGCTTCTCAACATTGCAGCCTGTCACAACATCGCCTTCCTCAGTCAGCAGTGGGGTTCCAACCCTGAACCGGGAATAGGGAGGGAGCATAGGAGTATCTCATGGTCTTCCGGGCTTGCATAAGAAGCTGGGCGTAGTCCACCATGTCAACTGGTTTGGCTAGACGGATATAATGTTAGCCCTTCACAGCCCTTGAGACGATTGTGGCCGTCAGTGAACCCACGATGGCCTGTGGAATTATAAAGAGCAGTATGTCTGGACCGACTGGTTGTGTCCGCAAGTCGGCTGACGGTGTCTGGTCGGGTGGGGTGGGCTGGGGTAGAAGGGCCGCCAAGGATGCGACGAATATGCCGAGCAACAGGAGATAACCTAGGATTGAGGCTAGAAGCGATGCTGCGGCAGCCTTCAGGCCCTCACCTCTATGCCTCATACCTATCACACTGCCTATGACCGCTGCTATGACGGGCCCAACGGCAAGCATGGCTATGAGGGTGCTTGAGAATATCAGTAATGTGAGCACTACTGAGAAGATGTTGTCATGCCCACCAAATGGTGTGGTGTATGTTCTGGTAAATGTGAGGAGGAGAGAGTAGCCCAAACCCATAGCCAAATACAGCGCCAGACCAAATGCGGTTGATAGGAGAAATCTTGGAAAACCAATTCTCTTCACCGGCTCAGCTTTCTCCCTATCGGGCCTCGCCGCGCTCCTCCACTTGAAGCCGCACGACATACACTCAAACTCATCGCCAACCATGACGAAATTGTCGCTTTTACATCTAGGACATGGCATAGCCGGTGGAGGTATTGACTAACGAATAAAAACTTTCTCGCCCCCATCTTGGGGAGTAAATTGAGTGTGAGCAGGGTTGGGTAGGGGATGCTTCCATCATCCCCTTTAAAGACAGCCTTGATTCTCAGCACGGTCTTAAGCCTTCTAACGGGAGAGTCCTGGGGAAGCTTGACCGTCGGGTTGAAGTACGTGTCGAGGGGCTTGGGTAGACCCTGCCCCGTGCAGATTGCCAGAACCCTATAGGCCACTCATACCCCGACACCATAAGCTTTATGCTTGTTATGTTGAAGACACCCTGCTCGAAG
>JAWBKB010000018.1:0-32514 GCA_038831915.1 Candidatus Caldarchaeum sp. | reverse complement strand
TCTGAGAAGTCTTAGCTTTAGGGATGTGTCTGAGAGGTATGCCTCTAGGGAGAGTGTTGGGGAGTGGGTTCATAGGCTGGGGAGGGTCTTCAATTCCATGCGTAAGCCCAGGAGGCTTGTAGCCGTCGATGAGACAACAGGGATAGATGTCCCAACTGCAACAGAGTATTAAGGAAAAAGTCGAGAAAAAAGAAAAACAAATCAACAATTTAGTAAGGGGAGATGGAGTTGGAGATGGAGTGGTGGGAAGTGGAGATACCGACTTACGCGCCGGCGGCCGCTGTGGAGAAGCTGAACTTCACAAAATCAGCTTTGTAAACACAGTTTCACCACGTGTTTATAGCCGGCGCCGACTTGTTGTGGTAGATGGACCGATCCAGAGACCTATTAGCCGATGTTGAAGACTTTCTCGCCGCGGCCCAAGATTTGCTCAGAACAGTGAGATGGAGTAAGGTCTGTTTCAGCTCGCAGCAGGCTGCGGCGCTTGGGTTGAAGTCGGTTCTCAACAGGTTGGGTGTTGAAAGACGGGGTCACGCCTTAACCGAGCTGCTTGAAGAAGTTTCCAGCCACTTACCTGAAGCGAGAAAATTCGAGGACCATGTCAGGGTGCTCGACCAGTACTACATACCGACACGTTACGCCAACGCCTATGCCTCGGGCCCTGCCAAAGACAGGTACACCGAATCACAGGCCAGACAGGCTGTTCAGCTGGCCTCTGAGCTGCTTTCATGGATGAGGAAGATTGTCTTTCAGGGATGAGTTGCGAAAGTGCGCTTTGGAATCAGTCCGTCGGTTCCTCGAAGAGCTTGAAGCCGCGGGCTACTCCGTGAAAAGCGTTGTTTTGTTCGGCTCCTACGCGAAAGACAGTTTCACGGAGGCAAGCGACATCGATGTGTGCGTCGTCTGCGAAAATCTACCGAGAAACGTTTGGGGCCTGCCTGATTTGACCAAGCTGCCTCGGGTTCGCGGTGTCCAGCCGCTGGCTTACACACCTGAAGATTTTCTCAGCGCCCTCCGTAAACTCAGCCCTGTTGCTCTCGACATAGTCTACGACGGAATAGTTCTACGGGATGATGGTTTCATGAAGCAGGCGAAAGCCGTCTACGAGGAGCTACGTGCGAAACATGGCTTGACCAGGTGGAAAGATGGCTGGAAATGGTGGCCAACATCTGAAGCACAGTAACCGACCGTGTTTATGCCATTAGTTTTTTTGTTCTGTCCAGGAGCCTTGTTGTTTTTTCCACTGCTGATTCGATGTATTTTTCGGTGATTGTTTTTATGAGTGCTGGGCCTGTCGGCGGCATTTGTCCCGCTATTTGGTAAGCGTTTTCGATTCCTTGTTTACGTAGGCTTA
This sequence comes from Candidatus Caldarchaeum sp., assembly GCA_038831915.1. Classification (GTDB taxonomy): domain Archaea; phylum Thermoproteota; class Nitrososphaeria_A; order Caldarchaeales; family Caldarchaeaceae; genus Caldarchaeum. The sequence goes on along the minus strand of JAWBKB010000018.1, from coordinate 31,160 downwards.
GCTGGATTGCTTCCGCGAGTGCCTGTGGGTTATTTTCGACTTCTTTTTTCATGGCTTCGGCATCAACGTGCATGGATTGAAGAGCTTGTGTTGTGTTTTTTACGGCGAGGAGGACGAGTGCGAACGCGGTGCCGTAGAACCGTTTGATGACGGAGTCGGATAGGTCGCGGTGAAGCCTCGAAGATATCAAACGCGTGGCCATGTAGTTGAGCAGGTGTGATGCGAGGTCAGCCGCTCCTTCCGCGTTTTCAAACATGAGCGGGTTTTTCTTCTGCGGCATGGTTGACGAATGGATTTCTGCGGTTTTTCTTTCGAAGGTAATGTGTCCGAGCATGCCGAGCAGCCACATGTCTCTGCACAGGTTGGCCACCACAGCTGCCGCTAAAGCCGTCGTCTGCAAGATTTCCGATGTTCTTTCGTGTGGAATAATTTGTGTCGACGCAGGGTTGTATTCGAAGCCGAGGTTTTCGACAAATTTTTCCGCGAAGCGATGCCAGTCGACCTCGGGGTAGGTTGTTTTGAGGGCTGAAAGGTCGCCTACGGCGCCGCCGATTTTGGCCTGAAGCTTGATTGTTTTGAGACGGCGTGTGAGGTAGGCGATTCGGTATGAATAGTTGGCGATGAAGCTGCCGAACGTCGTTGGAACAGCTGGTTGGCCATGTGTTCGTGCGAGGAAAAGTGTTGATGCATGTGTCTCCGCTAATTTGACCAGTGTTTCGGTGAGGTTTTTCAGCGCGGGTGTCAGGACCCGGAGAAATCCGGATATCGCTAATGCGTAGGCGATGTTGTTGACGTCTTCAGACGTTAGCCCGTAATGGATGAAAGGCTTCAGATGGAGCAGGCCATGTTCTTCGAGTTTTTTCTCCAAAAACTTCGCCGCAGCAACAACGTCGTGACCAACAAGCTCTTCGATTTTCTTGACCTCAGCCGCGTCTTCAACCGAAAACTCCGTGAAATGTTTCTCCAGCTCCGCGGCTTTGGCAGCGTCTTCATGGTTTCCGATTGCTTTGAGAAACGCTGTGAGGTATTTTGTTTCGATAAGGAGTCGGTAGTGGATGAGTGTTTTTTCGCTGAAGAATTTGCTGCATTCGTGGAGTTTTTCGCGGTAGCGGCCGTCGACGGGTGTTATTGCTTCGAGGCATATTTTCTCCCAACTATCAGCGATGCTTCCTCACCTACCGAGACAAGCGCGATTTTGACCTTAAGCGTTTTCTCCAACCAGTCGAGATATTCCCGCACGTTGGGAGGCAGCTCGTCCCATCCATTTTTCACGGCTCGGAGCCAGTCGTCGTCACGGGCCCGCCATTCGTCGAAATCAACATACACCGGCTTTACTTGTTCGAGAAATGGCAGGGTTTCGGCGAAGTTTTCCGTTTCACGGCCGTCAACTTGGTATCTAATGCACACCTTGATGGTCTGAATTTCAGATAGGACGTCGAGCTTGGTTACGGCGATTTGGTCGACGCCGTTTATCCTGCACGCGTATTTGAGTGCTGGGATGTCAAGCCATCCTACTCTCCGTGGTCTTCCCGTGGTGGTTCCGTATTCGCCGCCTGATTCCCGAATCTTCTCAGCGAGTTGGCCGGATACTTCGGTGGGAAAGGGGCCCGCGCCGACGCGGGTTGTGTAAGCTTTCATCACACCGGTTATCACGCCTTTCCGAGAAACAGGTATGCCTGTGCTGGTGAAGCCGTTCGCCGCCACCGTGTTAGACGACGTCACGTATGGATAGGTTCCATGGTCGATGTCCAACAAAGTGCCCTGAGCACCTTCGAGCAGCACGCGGCCCCCCGAATCCAAAAAATCGTTGAGAAAAACTTCAACATCACCCAGGTAGGGAGCTATTTTTTCACGGAGAACGTCGACATCGGCTTCAAACTCGACGCCGTGAAGCCGGCGTAGAAACTCTATTCTCTGCTTTGCTTTCTCAGGGTTTGTTGCTTCACCTGCCCGAAGCCCTGTTCGGAGCATTTTGTCGGCGTAAGCCGGCCCGATTCCCCGTAAAGTTGTTCCAACCACGGCCGTTCCACGCAGCTGTTCAATCCGGCCGTCGACCAGCTTGTGGACGGGAAGAACGATGTGCGCCGCCCTGCTAATTATGGGGCTGTACCTGTGTCCGGCTTTTTTGAGGATTTCGACTTCTCGGATGAATGCTTCCACGTCGAGGAGACATCCAGCCGCTATGACTGGCCGTGGTCCCGCAAGGCTTCCGGCTGGAAGCATGTTGAACTTGTAACGTGTTTCGCCGATTTTGACCGTGTGGCCTGCGTTCGCGCCGCCTTGAAACCTCACAACAGTTTCGGCGTTCCGGGCTAAAACGTAGGAGATTTTTCCCTTGCCTTCGTCGCCCCACTGAAGACCGACGATGACGTCGGCTCTGGTCATATTGTTTCGACGTCGTGTGGATGGCTTTCTTTGAGGCCTGCTTCGGTCATGCGGATGAAAACGGCGTTTCGTCTCAGTTCTTCGATATTGCGTGCACCGAGGTAGCTGAGGCCTGAGCGGAGGCCTGCTACAAGCTGACGTATGACGTCGGATGCCGAGCCCTTGTACGGCACATATGCCTCCACACCTTCAGCGATGTAGCTGTATTCCGACGCGTCTTGGAGAAAATCTTCGTCCCCGGCCCTGCTTTCCTTAGCCAACATCGCGTAAAACGAAGCCATGCCGCGGTAAACCTTCATCTTACGGCCGTTCTTCACAACCACAGCCCCTGGACTTTCATCAGTGCCGGCGAGAAGCCTTCCAATCATCACGGTCGACGCGCCTGCCGCGAGAGCTTTCACCATGTCCGCGCTTGAGCGAATACCACCGTCGGCGATGAGGGGTACATCCATGGATTCAGCGGCTTCGAAGCATTTCATGATGGCTGTTAGCTGAGGCACGCCGACGCCTGCGACGATACGAGTGGTGCATACCGAGCCAGGGCCCACGCCGATCTTGACAGCGGAAGCACCGGCCGACGCCAAATCTTCCACACCTTCAGCAGTCGCAACGTTTCCAGCGACCAGCTCGAAGTCATCGCTAAAGCTACTACGTAGTTTCTTAATTGTTTGTATTACTATTTCGGTGTGTCCGTGGGCTACGTCGATGACCAAGCAGTCGGCTCCGGCGGCGAGCAGTGCTTCAGCTCTGTCAAGGGCCTCTTCTCTCACCCCCAACGCAGCGGCCACCATCAACCTGCCGCGGGAATCACGCGTCGCATGCGGATGCATCAGCTTCTTCACGATGTCAGCGCTTGTGACAAGCCCCTTAAGACGGCCATCCGAATCAACCAGCGGAAGCTTCTCAACCTTGTGTTTCATGAAAATCTGCTTAGCTTCTTCGAGTGTGATTTCCGGTGGAGCGGTGACGAGCCTTTCTTTCGGCGTCATGCATTCCGCGACTTTGGCTCCGTAGTTCCTGAATAACACGTCTCGCTTTGTCACGATGCCGAGAAGCCGCTTCGACGTATCAACCACGAGAAGCCCGCTGACGTTTTTTCGCTGCATCAATTGCTGTGCTTCAGCCACGGTTGCCTCGGGCCCGATTGTATAGGGTTCCTCTATGGCGATGTTTTCGGCTCTTTTCACGATTTTTATCTGTTCGACCTGTTGCTGAATTGTGTTGAATCGGTGGACGACGCCGATACCGCCTTCACGGGCCATGGCGATAGCCATGTCAGCCTCCGTCACCGTGTCCATCGCAGCCGAAACAATCGGCACGTTCAACACTATCCTACGTGTGAAACGGCTCCGCGTTGAAACATCCCGCCGTGACTTTATGCTTGAGCGTTGAGGAACCAGCAGAACATCGTCGAAGGTTAAACCTATGTTGTCCAAAATCTTCGCCAAAAAAATCCCTTCGAAGAATGTTTCCAGCCATTTAATAACTATTAGAGGGCCGATGAAAGCCAAATCACACATGCTTGGTGCGGGGGAAAACGTGTGAAAAAATGATGATGCATCATTTTTATAATTGGGTGAGGTGTTAACGGGGTCAGGTTCTGGAGAATGTACGCTAGACCGGTTTTGGTGTTGATAGTTCTTCTGGTTTTGAGCTCGGTTCAAGCTCAAGAAATTGACGTTCAACTTGTTAAGGATGTTTTAGGCGATGACCTTCGTTACGCGCGAAGCATCGTAACTCCCGACGGTAGGATTTCACCCGGCTTCGACCCTTCAGGCTCCCTGAGAGGCCATGCGCTGGTCGGCATCATGGTCGCAAAAATACATCTGGGATTGAAAGACCCGGAATCACTTGTTCTGCTCAACCGCGTAGCTGCCGCCGTGAACAGCAGAATCGAATCTGAAGACGGTGTAGACCTTGGGTTTGACTCTGGTTTTCCCGAGCCGGAGAATTATTTTGCACATGTATTTGCGGTCAACTTTCTTTCGATGCATTACGGGCTAACCAAGGACGGTAGAAGCCGCGCTAACATGCTAAAGCTGGGTGAAAGCCTGGAAAAAAGATTTGGCTGGGTTCCCTACTTGTCAAAGGCTTCATTCCTTGTGCATGCGTCACGTATCTCATATGTTTCCGGCGGCACACCTGTTAGCGATGATTTGGAAATGGTGTTGAACGACTTTACCGAGCATTTCGTCGACATAGTCGACTTTTCCACGAAAAGCTTTGACGGGTTGACTGAATCACTTTATCACCTGTCACTTCTTCTTAACGTTGTTGACAAAGCTGGGTTGACGGCTCCAGTGGAGCTTCAAGCTCTTTGGGCTGTTCACGTTGACAGGATGATGAACCAAACGGCTTCTCTTTCAAAGTCTCCTGAAAATTATTCACGGCTCATCAGGACACTTACGGCACTCACCTACGCCGCTGAAAACAGCGATTACACCGCAGGGGCCCTTGCAGCAGAACAGGCCGTCGCAATCGCTCAAGCCGTCTCACCGATGTGGAGGTCGGGAGACCGAATACTCTACCTCCCGGTCAGCCCTCTGGATGTTTATCCGCTTGACCCGCTGACCTCTTCTGAAGCAGTTTTGAACGCTGTCCGTGAAGGCCGGTTACCGATGGTTGCTGATCTTAGGTTTCCGAGTTTGTTGATGATGCTCGACGGAGTAAAACCTCTTCCTCCTGAGCTGAAGACAGTTATTGCGCTGGCTGTTGGAAAAGTAGCCTTGAAAAACGGTGTCTACCCGGTTGTGGAGAAGGGAATAGTTCAGTCCGATGAATTCGTTAACAGGTTTATGCGGGTTAACATGCTGTCAGAATTTTTAGCCATTCAGTACGAGTTGACGTTTCGGCAGCGAAACATGGTTGCGGAAATCTTCTTCGATATTCATCCCAGTTTTCTAGTTTCTTTGACGGCTTTGCTGGTCATAGCTTTCATGCATAGAGCTGGGTTGTTGAGGTGGTAGGTGTGGCTGAGCCATCGCCGAGAACAGGTGCAACAATAGTTTTTGCAGGCATTCTTCTGTCGGTGTCGGGCTATCTCCTCCAGGATGCTGCTTTGAGCGGCTTGATTACAGTGGTTGCGGGATGGTTCACGAGACTTACCTCGCTTCTGATGTTTGATGTTGGGCCTGCCGTTATGGGGTTTGGACTGGGATGGCTCCTCGCCGGGCTGCATCCCATGAGAAAATGGTATCTTTACTCTTGCGTGGCGGGCCTGATTGTTTCCACGACCGCTTTCACAGCAACATCCATCGTTTCCGTAGATTCTTTCATCGTTTCAGCGGTGTTGCTTTCCCTTACATGGGCCGTAGGGCCCGCGCTGCTTCTGGCTGGAGTTGTTTCGGCGATTTTGGTGAATAGACGTGCTGCGAAACACGGCGTCAAACCATCTCCCAACCCGCATGAAGACATTCTCGACGTCGTCGTCATCGTCGCCCTTTACATTCCGCTTATACCGCTGATGAATTCCGAGGCTTTCTACATCCGGTATCTGCTTCCAGCTCTGTTTACATGGGTTTTCTGGCATGTTTTCGCCGATAGATTCACCGTGTATCTGTTGCGGAGACAGATTAACCAGAAAATCCGGCTTGTAGCCGCCGAGCCGCCGTCTCCGGAAGAAACCACTCTGATGAACGTCGTTTCACGGTCGTATTATCCCATGGCTTTCGGCATCGGCGTAACAACCACCATCACCAGTATTCTCGACCTTCTCAACATCCGAATATTCGGCGGAGACCCGTTCGCCGCAACCGCCGGAGCAGCAATCGCGTCCATCGCCGCCATAGCCGCCGGCTCGCTCTATGTAGGGCCCGTTCTCTGGCTTTTCGAAGACCTCGGCGTCAGAATCTTCGACACCGTCAAACGCGTGATGAAGCCGCCGGCGATTCACAGCCTCGCCGACGAAATGGTTGAAATCTACACATTCATTTTCTCGCCCATCGGGTTTACTTTCACCGTCGCCGACGGAGACCTTCTCCTCGCCTTAGTGCTGCTCGGACTGACGTTCCACCTTCTCATCACAATATCCATGACCTCGACATACCTTTATCTCAGGTTCTCAGCGCACCAGCACCTGCACAGAGTTTTGAGCAAGCTGACTGAAAAAGGACTGCTAACACCTTATATCCGATTATGAACTACAGTTCAGCGGGCCGTTTTCGGTAGGCTTGTTTGCTGTTGTTGTTTGGGGCGGTTTTTTGTTGAATCAGCCATTTGTCAGCCCAGTCGCGGAAAGCTTTGAGAATAGGTGTAAGTTCCTCCGCCATCGGTGTCAACGAATAGCTTACCGAGAAAGGCTGCACGCTGATAATATTGCGTTGCACCAGTCCACGGGCCTGCAGCGATTTAAGAGTTCGTGAAAGTGTTTTGGAGTTGAGCATCGGTATTAGTCGTAGCAGCTCGTTGAAGCCTTTCGGGCCTGATGCAAGATAGCTAATAATGACGAGAGACCACATGCTTCCCAGAATCTTCGCCGCCGCAACCATCGGACAGACATGTTCGCCTTCGAATTTCTGCTCCGTCATGTAGTGGCGTATATGTCGCCGACTGTTTAAAATACTTGCTTTATGCAATCTGCTGGCGGGGTGTAAGCGGCATGGTGTTGCTTGAATTCGCTTCTTCATACGTCGATGTCGGCGTCCTTGTTCTTCGGGTGTTTGTCGGATTCATCATGCTCGTTCACGGGTTGCCGAAGCTAGCCGGGCCGGTCAGGCCTCAGATGAGAAACGCGATGTCGCAGGTCGGTGTTCCAGGGCCTTTGTTCGACTTGGTCGGGTTGCTGGAAGTGGTCGGTGGATTGGCATTGATTTTCGGCTTCCTAACACGCGTAGCGGCGCTCCTCTTCGCGTTGATGATGGTCGGCACGATTGTGCTTTATTTGACGAAGCTAGGCGTGATGGTTCCGCCGCCGGAAATGCTGACGCAGATGGTGCAGGGCTCGCGACGGATTATGCGCGGGTTCATAGCCGGCGTCGGAGGATGGGAATTCGACCTCCTAATACTCGGTGTCGCCATCCTCCTATTTACCACGGGAGCCGGAGCCTACTCCATCGACGCATTAATCGGGCTCTAAACAGCTCTTTTCCGAAGAGGCGGGCTCTTCGCCAACAACTTCTTGAAGGCTTCTTCAAAACTCATACCCGGCTCAAGCTCGATGCTCTGAAACAACCCCGTCCGGCCTTTTTCCCGCCGCTTCAACAAAACACGCATACGTGACGAAAGAATGTCGGGGGCGACGTTGAGGATTTTCACGGCTTCTTCAAAGTTTTCACGCAACGGTTTCTCGACATGACCTTCAGGTGTCGGAATGATGAGCATCAGACGTTTATCTATCCCTGGTTTCCGGATGTTTTGACGTAGCTCTTCGAGGGATAGGCTGCCGGCTAAATGGTAGAAACCTTCTTCATGCCTGTTCAGCGGAACCATGGGAGCGGAAACTGTGTCCCGGTCGTTCAAATACAGGTATGCTTTAGCCGCATAGTAGGGAGTTGCCTGAACCAAAACACGTTTCTCCACGGGCCCCATCAGCGACACGGCGTATTCTAAAAGCTGCATGGGAACAACATGGGGCACAAAGATGTCGAGGTCGCTTCCCGGTCGGACATCGCCACGAACCACGCTGCCATAGACAATCGAATTGAAGCCATGTTTCTCCAAATGCTCCATGATCGCGGCGGCTCGTTCCCTCAACTGCTTCAGCAGCTGCCAACGCACCTCATCGTAAACAACTGTCCGCAACCCTAAACCAATACAGCTGTATCACACTTTTTAACCTGCCACAAACAAGGTGAAACCGTGGCGCATCTCAACTACGACGTTCTAAACACCGGATACGACGAGCTGTACGGTGAAGAACAGAGGGTGAAATATCGAAGGGCATTTGAGCAGGCTCCGAAAAATTTTTCACGAATAGTTGACGTTGGATGTGGGACGGGCCTTTTGAGGGAATTTCTCAGAGAGCAACACGTGGACGCCGAATACGTGGGAGTTGATGTCTCGAGCGGTATGTTGAACAAAGCACGTGAGAAAATCGACTCCTCCACCCATTTGGTCCAGGCAGACGCTCATCGCCTTCCTTTCCGCGACCAAGTGTTCAGCCATGTTTTCAGCTTCACAGTTGTTCATCATCTAGAGCCCAAACGGTTTCTGGAAGAGGCCTTGAGAATATGCAGCGGCGTGGTCGTTGTCAGCCAGCATAAACGCTTAAACCCCCGCATCACGGGGATACCCGTGGCGGACGATGAAACAGTCGACGAAATATTCGTCCAGCCTGTTTCTTCAGTTTTTCGCAAAGCTTCAGGAATTGGTTGCTAACATAGCGTATCCGCTGCAAGATAGGCTTCCCAGAGTTGAAAGAGTATGTGCTGTTGACGCCGCCGTAAAATCCAGTTCTTTGTCCGTGGCGGCCGTTGTATACGAATTGGAGTCGGATAGTGTTGTGGAGTCTGTTGTGGATAAATTTGATGGGGAATTGTTTCCCTACGTGCCCGGGTTCTTGGCTTTACGTGAAGGCCCTGCCATGTTGAATGTGCTGCAGCGATTGAAGACCGGGTTTGATGTTTTGCTGGTCGATGGACACGGAAGGGCCCATCCGCGTCGATGCGGCATCGCGACTTTGCTCGGGTTCGCGGCTGGAACCGGCTCAGTAGGGATAGCGAAATCAATTCTCGTCGGCGAGTTGAGGCCCGTGAACGATTATTCCGAGCTTGTTGTCGGCGACGAGGTCGTTGGGCTTTGCAGAGGCAAATTCGTGTATAGCCAAGGGTTTGGCGTTTCCTTCAACGATTTGCGCAAGGTATTCGACTTGTTTAACGGCGGATACCCTAAGCCATTACGTCTTGCAGACAAAATGTCCAAGGAAACATTCCGGGGAAAATGACCTCGCCGACACCCTACACCGTGTTACTTGAGACGTCAGGTAGAACCGGTGGGATTTGTCGCGAATTTTGCTGGAGTGGTTGATTTATGAGGGGTTTTCCGATTGAGCCGCATAAATTTCGCATATATAAGGCCCGTCTGGTCAGCGAATACACCGTTAACACGGGTCGTGTTCTGGAAGTCGGTTGCGGCCTCCGTCATTACAAGCGTTTCTGCCGTGCAGCTGAATACGTGGGAATTGACCTTAACACTTCGTTGAGGCCCGATGTGTGGGCTTCAGCCGACCATTTACCCTTCCGCGAAACGTGTTTGGACTTGGTCATCATGTTTGACGTTATAGAGCACGTTTCGGATGTCGACTCTGCCTTGGCTGAAGCTGCGAGAGTTCTCCGCCACAACGGTAAAGTCCTCCTCACGACACCCAACACTTTAGGCTTCGGGATTTACGACAGCTATGCCGACAAAACACACAAACATCATTTCACGTGGCAAAGTATGGAGAAAATTTTGAGCCTAAACGGTTTGAGGGTCGTGAAACGCATCCCGCTTCACCTGCACATTTTCTGGCCTTTCCGTGTCATACATTCGAAAATATTGCTTCGTCTTCAGCAGTCCATCTGCTTGGTGGCTCAGAAATGAGTACCGGCATCAGGGCTGTTCGGTGGTCTCTGATCGGACTCGCAGCCAGCTTGGCCGTGGTCCTCGTAATCATGCGGCTTTTCAACGTGCCATTAACGGCCATCCTCGAGGCCCCGCGGGCGCTGCTATTTGTGTCGGTTTTGCTATGTGTGATGCGGCTGTTAGCTCAGGGGTTTAGGTTTTACATGTTGGTTAAACGTCATTCACTGGTTCGTTTGGGGCTGGGCGAGGCCCTGATGGTGAGAAGTGTCAGTGAGTTCTTCGCGTTAACCACCGTGCCTTTCATCGCGGATGAATCCGTTCGTCTTATGATTCTGGTTCAGCGTGGAGAGAAAACGGTAACCGCGTTCTGGATCGCTTTCTCAGAGCTCATCCTAGACGTAGCCGTTACCGCACCCATAGCAGTTTCGTCGGGAATAATGGCATTTGTTCATGGCGATGTTTACCTCGCGGCTGTTCTCATGGTTCTACCACTTATCCAGCTTTCTCTCACAACCCTGCTCGTTCTGCTACCAAGGCTTCAGAAAACACACAGCCTGAACATCGCCAACCGCATCTCAATCCCAAGAAGATTTCTCGAACCGCTCAAAAGGTTCAGCGGCGAATCGAACAACTTTCTCAAAAACTTCGTTTCAAGCAGAGGAAGGGTCGACACCGTCGTATTAACTGCGTTGACAACGGTGGTCATGACCCTTCCCGCTGTAACACTATACTTGGTGTATTCGATGACTGTTGACGTCGGGTTTGTCGAAGCCCTTCTCGCGTTTCACGCGGGCAACGTTCTCGGAGCCTTGCCGGTCACTGTAGGCGGCGCCGGACTCACCGAAGCAGGCACCTTTCTATTCTCCAGCCGCGTTCTCAGAATTACCTCAATAGAGGCCGTGGTGCTGTGGAGAGTACTAACCTATTACCTTACTCTTCTGATCACGGGATTGATGTTTGTCTTCTACGCTTTGCTGAGCATTCGGCGTTTCCGGAACCGTGAAAAACCGTAGCGGGTTTAACTTATTAGTGTTGATAACGCCTCGTCTTTGGACATGATTCCAGCGATTTCATCGAATGGGATGGTTGGTTTTATTTTGCGGGTTCTTCCGTGTCTGCCGTAGCTTACGAGGTCGCATGCGATGATGCCGAGCATGTCCAGCTCCGAAACCAACGTGCTCACCCGTCTCTCAGTCAGCGGCTCCACTCCGAGCGAGTTGCAGAAATCCCGGTAAACGCTGTAAAGCACGCCTGACGTTGTGTCGTTGCCCTTCTGCGCCGAAACATAAACCGCGAGCAAAACCAACCTGCTGTGGAGAGGCAGCGAAGAAACAACCTCCTTTACACGACCCCGTTCGATGAGCCTTAGAGCGGTTCGAACATGCTCTTCCCGGATTTTCTCAGCTCCTTCTCTCTCCGCAACCTCCGCCGAAACACGGAGCAAATCAATAGCTCTCCTGGCGTCGCCATGTTCAGCGGCAGCGAGGGCTGCACAGAGCCTTATCACGTCTTCTTCCACCGTACCCGGGTTCAGAGCGGCTTCAGCCCGCTTCCACAATATGTCGGCGAGCTCCTGAGCGGTGTATGGCTGGAAAACCACTTCCTCCTCGCTTAAACTGCTTAGAACCCGTGGGTCAAGCATTTCTTTGAACATGAGGTCGTTCGAAATGCCTACCAGCGAGACCCAGCCCGAACCAATCGTGCATCGGGTAAACTCGTAAAGAAGGTCGTCGCCGAAATCTTTCACCAAGGCGTCGACTTCATCTAAACACACAACGAAAGACATGTTAAGCGATGAGGCGTTTGACTGGAAACGGCGGAAAAGCTCGTTCTTCGAAACTCCTGTGAAAGGCACTTTGACGGCAGCGCTTTCACAAAGGTCGGCCAAAACTCTATACTCTGTCCCGGCCAGCCGGCAGTTAATGTAAACGAATTTTACGTTCAGGCCTTTTTCGGAAACCGCTTCGGAAAGTCTGTTGAACACATGTTTGACCACAGCGGTTTTCCCTGTTCCAGTTTTCCCATAAAGAAACAGGTTGGATGGTTTTATGTTGCGGAGAACCGTGGCCAGCACGTTTGCCACCGCCTTGATGTGCTCAGTGCGGTGGGGCAGCGAAGAAGGCACATAATCTGAGCGGAGAAGGTCGTGACGAGCTATAATACTGCTGTTTTGACGGGAATACCTGAGTATTATCTGGTCAAGCGGGTCGTCTCCACCCGTTTGTTTCGACTCGAATTCATTTATTTCGTGAGTTGTTGATGTTGTTTTGGAGTTCATTATTCCCCTTGACTTATTGGCGGATATCCTAGTTAGAACAATAACTACAGTGTTCTGTTCCTAAAGATACAAACAACTTACGGAAATCCCCTATGTGCACTAAACAAGGGCGAATGACACGTTCCATCGGAAATCAAGGGGTGTCCCGCCAAAACCATGGTTAACAACCATCGGACTCAGCTTCACGGATGCGAAACTCCAGACTCTCATGCGCGGAAAACCCTGTCTGTTACTGCTGGATCATGGCGAAACGACTCCTCACATTAATTTTACATGTTGAGCAGCGGCTTAACCCCTTTGTTTCCTGTGGAAACCGCAAAAGTAAGCCACATGGCACCGGCGGTGGTTAACCCAGTGTGAAGCAGTTGTGAATAACCCTGATGGTTGCAAGATCATATGAAGACCGGGTCTAATCATACGTGATGAGTCAGAGATCGAGCTGCCCATTTTCCACAAAACGCCGCATCATCAAAAAATGAGTAACACAAAAGGCCAAAGGTCTTTTGTTTCTGTTCACAGGATTACCTAGGTATCACGCCAGATAATTAGTGAGATGTAGCAAGGGATTACATAGGTATTTCGAGACTTACTGGGTTTTCCGTAGAATTTCACTTAGGCGGCGGCTTTCGTGAAACAGCTTGAGAAGGCTCGTTAACGTTTCGGACAGTTCGCGAATTTGCTCTGGTTCGGTTGCTTTTTGGAGCAGAGCGGTTAATGCGTCGATTTTAGCCGCTAAAGCGTTTTCGAGGTGCGTTAAGACCAGTGGAGTCGAAGCCGCCATTACTTCACTTTCTTCCCGTACTATTACCACGGGCTTGTCGCATCGTATGCATCGCAGCTCTCCTCTCACCTCGAATAAGGGGCTGTTGCAGATGGGGCAGACTTCGGAAAGCATTTTTGCACCTGACCGCAGAGCGTCAGACATCCGTCGAATGTAGTCATCTTCAGAACCCATTACACGACTCATTCAGAACATCGGTTTAAAAGCTTTCAACTATTTCCGCAGCATTCTTTTCAAAACTTTGGTTTCTTTGTCGAAGTTTATGCGTCCATGTGGGACAAGCCCGCCGCCGAAAGATTTTGGAATGTGAAGTAGCTCGTGGATGATGACCTCATCCTGCTCATGCGACGGCAATTTGTCGAAAATTTCTGCGATGAATTCGATGACATAGGCTGGCTTCATGCTGAATCCTGTGAGGAAAGCTTTTGAAATTCCATGAATGCGGGCCGCGGTGGTCCGTGTCGACGAGCCGTAGCTCCTCACACATCTTATCCGGTCCAAATCAACGTGAAACAGCCCTGTTTCCGCAACGATTTGTTTCAGTCTTTCCTCGATGTCGAAGGCCCTGCGGTAAGTGATCAACGCCCGGCATTTTGTTTTGTCGCCGGTTAAAAAAGGGTTTACGTGATGGTGAGCGTTGTTGACGAGCTTGTGCTGCCGACGAAAACGCGGTATTGGGGAAACGATTGTTTGAGTTTCTGGACGACTTGTTCGGTATTTTCTTCGTGGATAAGTGCGTGAACGGCTTTGCCGACCATGTTCTGTGCGTAACCTATCGTGGGCAGCTTCTCAAAAATCTTGAATATTTGGTGAACTTTTTCGTCCGCGAATCCTGTTTTCTCTGCGAATTCTCTTGACTGTGCGAAGAAGTTTTCCGGAGTAGGATTTTTGAGGATTTTCTCCATGTACTGGTCTCCAATTCTTTCCAGTAATTGGAGGCGTTCGACCGATGCGATTGCGTCGGATGTTTTGATTCGGTCGGCGACGACCGCGACGAGCTTTGTGCCAGATGGAAGCGGAATCTGGTCAACTACAGCGTGTTCAGGGCCTCCTTCCCTAACTACCAAAACAAGGCCCGACTTGCCGAAGCCAGCTTCACTGTTTAACCCTGTTTTGCACGCGATTTCGACTCTGTGAGTGTGTTTGAGGGCTTCGCGGACTGTTATGGGTTTTCCAAGAAGATGTGAAACCGACATGATTACCGCGAAGGCGGCGGCGGCGCTTGTTCCAAACCCTGTAGCTATCGGGACATGCATCACATGGCTAATCGAAATGAACCCTTGGAACCCTGTTAGTTCTCGGACAACTTCAACGGCTTTTTCAGACGGTGGGAACGAAGCCTTTTCATCGTTCACGGTGATTTCAAGTCCACGACCTTCGCCGACTGAGACAGTTGTGTCGACGCCGGGGAAAAACGAAAACCCTCCGCCCAGAGCTCCGGCTAAGTCGGGGTCGTTGCGGAATTCACGGCCGTTGAGAACTTTAGGTGAAAAAATGCTGGAAAGTGGTGCGGGGCCTCGGAATACCGCTTGACGCATTTTTCACGCACGCACTGTTGTGGGGAGGGCTTTCCTGACAGCGGCTACGAGTGGAGGAAGTAAAATCATCAGAAATGGAATCTCGGTGAGGTATGTCCAGAGGAACCAGATGGCGGCTGCGAAAAGCGGCAAGGCTGTCTGTCCATCGGCTACAGCTGGAAGGGAGAAGAACTGGCTGTAAGCCCAAACTCCGAAACCGATCATAGATGCTCCGACCAACAGACCAAGCGACGAAGCAGCCACCAGCGCCGAATATTGCGGCCTGTAAAGGCTGTAGGTTATGCTGAGCGCGAAAGAAAGAATCCCTGCACCGATGAATATCAGCGAAGTTGTCATATCGCCGAAAATGTTGGCCCATGAAGCGGCTAAGGCGATGGCGAGAGGCACGGCCTGTAAAACAACGGATAGGGATGTTATGCGTGGCTGGTCTGCGAGACGCCGTGCAACGACTCCGAGAACGTAGAATCCCGCGACGTTGGAGGTGACGCCGACCGATATGCTGAGAATCGGGTCTCCATGGATGATCATGTCGCTGATGAAAATACCGAGACCTGCTCCAAGAGCTCCAATCCGCGGCGAATAGACGACGGAGAAAAGAGCTGGAACGACGACTGCAGGCCAGAACCTAACTGTTCCGACCACGGGGGCAAAAATGCCGAGAAAAGTCAAATATCCGACACCCGCGTATAGGGCTGCGTTCACAGCCATCAGGACTATTTCGAAGGTGCTGGACCGTTGCATGCTCATCTCCATAGATATCTTATTCAAAGCTTTTACCTATATAGTCTATGTAATCGCTGTTAAGCCAGCCGCTTCAACAATTCAAGCCGGACGGGATGCCGTATGTCGCGGATGGCGAGAACTTTTCCACTCATGTCAGATAGCACCAGAAGTTTTTGACCGACTTTCCAAGGTTTCCAGTCAGCAAACCGTATAAGATGCATGTCTTCGGAAATAGCTTCAACCACGTAACCCACGGCGTTAAATGAGAAAGGGTGACTGGTGGGAAACATGAAAAACCATTCAGGACCTCGTGAACGGACGGCAAGAACAACTGCTCTCTTCAGCCTTCTACCGGCCTTCTCCAAACGGTCCTTCAAAACAATTAGCAGCGAAACGGAAGCAAGCAACGAGAACGCTGCTTTCAGCAGGAGATGCTGGTTGGTGATGAATAGAAACACTAGCACCGATATGAAGATGATGAGAAATTCCAGCTTGATGATGAAGGAAAGCCTGTCTCGGCGGATTCGAGTTTCAAAGCTAACCGCGAACGGAACCGCCATGCTAAAAATCATGCGTTCATGGTTGTTGAAAAAGTTATTCCCGTAACGTCAACCCACCGCGCTTCGAAAACTTCTTCACGTACAAGTATGTTATCAACGCCATCCAACCAAGCGCTACGAGCAGCCAGAGT
Source organism: Candidatus Caldarchaeum sp. (assembly GCA_038831915.1). GTDB lineage: Archaea > Thermoproteota > Nitrososphaeria_A > Caldarchaeales > Caldarchaeaceae > Caldarchaeum. Next base: position 15,264 of record JAWBKB010000018.1, on the reverse strand, counting down.
ATCATGTTCAGCGGAGTGGTCTGCCTCGTCGTCTGTAGAACGAACAACAGCAGAACGGGAACAGCTGTGTAAATTATCGCGAGAACGGTCGATTCAATCATGAACCTGCTCTGGCGGCGATGCTTGAAACCCATTCTGGGCTAACCGTTGTCGTAGCAGGTAAAAAAAGTTGTCAAACTGGTTCCGAAATTTTTGCACCGATTTTTTTCAGGTCTGACAGAAAACTTGGATATGAAACATCGGCCGAGCCTGGGTCTACTATGGAAAGGCCCTTCTCCAGCCCTAGACCGAGCACGGTGAAAGCCATGAAAAGCCTGTGGTCGCCGTAGCTATCGACGGTTACTCTGCCCTGTGTTTTCGACGGACCTTCAATTGTAAGGCCGTCGACGCGTTCCTCGACTTTAACACCGAGCTTTCTAATGTTCGAAGCTACCGTGGATATCCTGTCGCTTTCTTTTAGCCTTGCATGGGCTACTCCCTTGATGATTGTGATTCCGTCGTTTATGGCTGCGACCGCAGCGGTTACAGGGAGAAGGTCAGGACAATCAGTTAAGACCACTTCAACATTAGCTGGGTTTCTCCGCCCCTCGACGACGAGGCCTTCGGAAGTGAACTGGACATCAGAGCCGAACAACCTGAGAATTTCCACGATCTTCGCGTCAGCTTGTGGAAACCGTGTCGAGAGATTCTTCACCACTATGCGGCCTTCTGTTACATGTGCCGCCGCAGCCATGAAAGCCGCGGAGCTAAAATCGCCGGGAACGACGAAATCCTTTCCAGCAAGATTCTGAGGCCATACACGAAATTCTCGAAAATCTTCACGTGAAATTTCGCCGTCGAAGAACCGTATCATCTCAACAGTGGCTTCGACGTAGGGCCTGGACACCAGCTCATCCTCTATTGTGACGGTTATTTCGTCGTCTGCGGCGAGGCCCGTGATGAGCAGCGATGAAACAAACTGTGATGATTCGGTGCCTTTGATTAATGTATGGCCTCCGATTTTGTTGCCGCCTTTAACGACGATGGGTGCTCTGCCGTTTTCTCTCGTCGACCAGCATTCGGCTCCGATTTGTTTGAGGGATTGTAGAAGCGGCGCCATGGGTCTCCTTCGGATGCTTTCGTCTCCTGTGAAAACTGTGTAGCCTTTTTCAACCAACGCCGCGAGGCCTGTGTAGATTCTCAAAGTGGTTCCCGAATTCATCACATCGATGACGTTGTCGGGTGTCTGAAACCTGCGAAGGCCCATGATTTCGAAGGATTTCTGTTTCTGCTCTATTTTGACGCCGAGCATGCGGGATGCGTTTATCGTTGCATGTGTGTCGCGTGAAAGCAGCGGGTTGTGGATTGTTGTTTTTTCGGTGATGAGTGATGCGAGTGCAAAAGCGCGGTGTGTATAGCTTTTGCTGGGCGGTGCTTCGACTTCGCCTTCGACCCGTGAACGAGCCACGTAAATCGTCTTCAACCTAATGCACCTTTGTTTACACGGCAAGTGATAACTTTCCCCTCAAATCTGGCGAAGGCTTCAGCCACTTTATCGACGGATTCCTCGGTCGCCACCGCGGCTATGGCGGGCCCTGTTCCAGAAAGCCCCGCGGCCAACGCACCCGACCTAAGCGCTTCGACCGCTGGTTGCACCGGTAGGCCGAGAGCCGCTGAATGGGCCATTCCGTTGATGGTCATCGCCGTCCAGTAGTCACCCATGAGTGCAAGTCCAAACGCCGTCTCAACCATTTGCTTCACGGGTGCAAGGAGCTCGGGACGGAAAGACCCTGTGTATATTTGGCCGGGCGGCACGAGAATAACGGTCATCAATTCCTGTTCCACGGTTCTGTGGCTGATGATTAATCTTTTCAGGTTATCTGTCACGGCGATTCCTCCGAGAAGACACGCGGCTGCGTCATCCATCGCACCTGTGATGGATGTTCGCGAAAGAATTGAAGCTTCGGCGACGAGTTTGAGAAATTCTTCCGTGTACATGGTTTGGCCCGTTGCGTTGAGAAATGCTTTCGCGATGGCTACCGCGGCCGAGCTGGAGCTTTTCAAACCAACCGCCATCGGGATGTTTGAAAAAGTAGCTACTCGAGCGCCGCTGACCTTGATGTCGAGGATGCGTGAAAATACTTCAACCACGGCTTTGACGAGCGTGGGGTCTCCGGGTTCTCCGTTGATAGACAAAGTGTAGACAGGGTCGTCTATGAGCTCTATTTCAGCGGTTGTCTTGAGCTGGATTCCGAGAGATGCTCCACGGCCTATCGATATTGCGTTGACGATGGAAACCGCTCCACCTGCTTCGCCGCGGCCCTTCATCTTCTCCGCCTCAACGCCGTCAAAGCCGCTTTCGCCATCACTTTTTCATCAGGGTCTTCGCCGAGCCAAATCCTGAACGCTTCAGCACCTTGAGCGACGAGCATTTTAATTCCGTTGATGGTTTTAGCTCCCCGGGCCTTGCCTACTTTCAGCAGCTTGGTCTCAACAGGGTTGTAGACCATGTCGAATATGGTTAGTTTTCGGTGGATGAGGTTGGATGGAATCGGCGATGAATCTGTGTTTGGATACATGCCGACGGGTGTGGCGTTGACGAGAAGCTCGGCCTTTTTAATTGCTTGGGCGAGTTCCGCCGACCCGAACTTAACGATTCGGGCTGAAATGTTTCTACGCATGATGAATTTGCGGAATTCGTTCATGGTGGAAAGTCTTCGGCCCGCGAAAAACAAGTCGTCAAACCCTTTACGCCATAAAGCTATGGCAGCGGCTCTCGCACCTCCTCCAACCCCCAGCACCACAGCTTTCCCATTAACAGGTTCTGTCAAGCATGCTTCAACACCTATCACGTCCGTGTTGTAGCCGACTTTCTTCTCTCCAACGAATTTGACAACGTTGACAGCTTCAACAAGCTTCGCCTCCCGGTGAAGCCTGTCAAGAAACTTGATTACCGAAACCTTGTGTGGAATCGTGACGTTGAACCCGATGAAGTTCATGTAGCGGGCTGATGAGACAAATCGTTCCAAGTCACGCGGCTTCGCCTCGACCGCTATATAGAGAATGTTCTCCCTGCCTGAGGCGTTGAGCGCGGCGTTCATCATCACCGGTGAAACCGAATGACCGATGGGATAGCCCACGACTCCGAGCAATCCGCTCTTCAATCGCCTGAAACACCTTTTACGATAAGCTCCCGGGCCCTAATCATTTCGTCGAGACTCAGCTGGCCTAGAGCTGTTTGAAGCTCTTCAAACGCCGCGTAAGCGATGGGAGAGCCGGCGGCCATCGACAAAATCCTCGTAACACATCCCTTCTTACCCATGCAGAACGCAACCAATCTTTTCCTCGGCAAAACCGTGTAAAGGCTGACCACGCGGTAGTTATCTTCATCGCCGGAAGAGAAGGTAACTATTTTCGCGATGTCGCCGTGTTTGAGACATTCTTCCGCGGTTGAAACAAGTATCTGTGACTCGGGTGTTGTTGTGAAGTCATGCCATGAAACAATAAACCTGCGTCCCATGCTTTTCAAATTCTGAACCGATGTTTGCTTGATTGTCTGAAGTTCGACATCTACGTATGCGGGGTTGATGCGGCCGAGTTTCGCCAACATCGAAATTCTTTCATGGGCGGGGAGGGTTGATTTGCCGCCTTCTCCGACGGGCCTACATGTTAGAACGAGTTTTTCGGCGAAAGGCTTCAGAACATCAGATAGGTTTTCGACATCGTCTATTTGGGAAAGGTCCAGCCGTATCTCCACCAAGTCGGCTCCACGGCTGAGAACAGTTTCGACACGGCGGATCAGCTCCCTCTCATTCTCCCCATAAACCGGGACACAGATGTACGTCAAACCACGGTCTTCATTTCTCGATGACTGTTTCTTCGACGGCCATGCCGAAATGACGGCCACGGGCCTCCGAGACATAGCAGAGGATTTTGTCGTCTTTTTTAAGCTCGGTGACGGAGATGAGCTGTCCGTCGGGTTTGACGAATCGAATCGTTTCGGCGTTCTGAACGGTTATGGTTCCGACAACGTCATCGACCTTTGCTTTGACGAGGCGGAGAGGCCTTCGCTCGATTTTCACACGGCCAATTGACGCGATTCGGCTGCGGCCCGTCCTAGAGACTATCAAAACTCGGTCGCCTGATTCAAGCTCGGATATATATCGGGTTGTGCCGTTCGGCATCAACACGTAGCTGTGAACAGCGCCCGCGTTCACCCTGAAAGGCCTCGGCGAAGTGAAGCTCGACCCCACCGCTTCGTTGTGAACGAGGAAAAACATGTAAGCCTTGCTCCCTACAAGCATTCCTTCACCCAGCTCCATCATCGTGACTGTGTCGACGCATGCACGGTCACCGACGCCGACATCACGAACTTCCTCGACGACGGCTTCAACCAACTTGACCTCGGCTGGCTTCATGAAAAGCTCGAGAAGAATTTTGAGCTCGTTTTCGGAAGAGGGTTTCGCGACGACGCCGTCAACACCTTTTTCGAGAATGTTGATGAAAAGCTCTGCTTCGGAAACGCTTCCCACCTCGGCTAAAACCCGTGTCTGAAAACCCTGAAGCATCGCGAGCAGGTTCTCGATGGGAATTATTTTCCAGTCGCCAGTCGCTATCACGACTTCGTCGACGCCTTTACGGGCCTGCTCGACGACAAGCTCCAAATCCCGAGGAGACCTGAGCATTATCCGCGGAACGACGCCATGTTTTTCGCCAAATTTTTGATAACCATCACCGGAAGGAACGTATGTTTCAAAGTCGTGTAAAGGCTTGTCCGCGACGAAAGAATTAACGCCGAGCTTGACGGCTTTGCGGAACAGGTCGTCGCTACCTGAAACGTTTACGACTATTTTCTTCATGGCGTCAATACGTTGAGCGCTTCTTCGACGGAACGGTTTTCGAGAACGATTTTACGTAGGGCCTTCACCATCGCGGCGGGCGACCGATGCTGAAAAACGTTCCGCCCAAACGTGATTCCAATACATCCCCCGGCCACCGCTGCCTGTGCAAGGCGTAGCACGTCCTCATCCCTGTCCATCTTCGGGCCTCCCGCCGCAACAATCGGAACGGGACAGCTTTTCACAACTTTCTCGATATCTTTGACGTTTGTAGAGGGCATGGGTGTTTTGACTATGTCTGCGCCAAGCTCGGCTCCGACGCGGGCGACGTGGCTGATCACCCAGGGGTCGCTGGCGTCTTTAATGTTTTCTCCACGTGGATACATCATGGCTATGAGTGGAATCTGCCATTCATCACACAGGTCAGCTGTTTCGCCGAGGTGCTGCAGCATCACGTCGTCGTCAGAGCCGCCGATGTTGATGTGAACCGAGACAGCGTCGACGCCGAGGCGGATGGCTTCCTCCACGGATGCGACGGCGACTTTGCGGTTGTAGCGGCTGCTGAGCTGCGTGCTGCCCGACATGTGCATGATCGTCCCGGTTTTCACGGGTCTTTGGAGCGACCTGAAAACACCCTTATGGGCTAAAACAGCCGTGACACCGGCTTCTTCGAGAACATAGATGAGCTTTTCTATTTGCTCTAATCCCTGAACGGGTCCTATGGAGGTGCCGTGGTCAAGCGGGACACATACCATTCGGCCATTTTCCAAAATCCTGCCGAGCCTCACCTGTTTTCCGAAAACCAATTCACAACCCCTCCAATAAACCCAAATGTTTCGCGACTTCAGCGGTTAGGATGGTTCCGCCAGCGGCCCCACGTATCAAGTTGTGGCTGAGCGAAATGAACTTCACGACGCTGTTTTCGGCGCGAATTCTTCCAACCGAAACGCTCATGCCGGGAACAGAGCCTACGTCCACGTCGATACGTGTCTGAGGCCTGTCAGGTTCTTTCCGAACAATTATCGGCCGCTGCGGAGCGGTTGGAAGGTTCAGTTCTTGCGGAAGAGAAACATAGTTTTCGAACGCCTCTCTAACGGTTTCCGCGGTGACTGATTTTTCGGTTTCGACGTAGATGGATTCCATGTGGCCGTCGAGGGTTGGGACGCGGGTGCATGTAGCATGAACAACCACATCGTCGAACTTCACGTGGTCATCTACTAATCGGCCCAGAATTTTCCCGGTCTCGGTTTCGACCTTCCGTTCTTCGCCGGATATGTATGGGATGATGTTGCCTATGATGGAGAGCGACGAGACACCGGGGAACCCGGCTCCGGAAACAGCCTGCATAGTTGTGACGATAACCCTCCGTATTCCAAAGTTCAGTTGAAGAGGATGAAGTGGTAGAACGAGTCCAACGGTTGTGCAGTTGGGTGTGGTCACGATGTAGCCATCCCAGCCGCGGCTTTTACGCTGCTTTTTAACAAGGTTCAAATGCTCGTAGTTGATTTCCGGCACGATTAACGGCACATCCTCCTCCATGCGAAAGGCCGCGGCGTCACTAAACACCGGAAACCCTGCCTCGGCGAACTTCGGCTCCGACTCCCGAGCCGCCTCAGTCGGCAAACAAGAAAACACAAAATCCGCGTCAATTTTTTTCGGGTCCGTCGGCAGAACCTCCATTTCAGCGATTTCCTTCGGCGGAGCCGGAGCCTCTCCTCTCACCGCCTCCACATACTTTTTCCCAACCGATTCCTTCCCCGTCAAAGCAGTTATGCGAAACCATGGATGATTGTGAAGTAGTTTGATGTAGTGCTGACCAACCATGCCGGTCGCGCCGAGAATCGCAACGCTGTACTTTTTCATGCCGAAAACCCATCAATATCTGCTTTTTACCTTTTCCAGCCGAAGTTTTGCTACCAGTTAAATACGGGCCCTTCGCGTAGACTTTGTGAAAAGCAGTTTATTGGTCGCGGTTGTTTTCCTCGCCGTCGGGTTTGTCATCGGGCTTTTCATCCCAACAGTCTTACTCACACCAGCGCAGGTCAAGCAAGTTAAATTCACGACGGACTGGACATGGCAGGGAGTCTACGCACCGTACCTCGTCCCGGTCGAAAAAGGGTTTTACTCCAGCAGAGGCTACGCGGTCATCGTCGACAGAGGATATGGCTCGGCTGATGCCGCTTCGAAAATCGCGTCAGGAGCCTATGATTTCGGCATCGTTGACTTGGCTGTGTTGACTGAATTCAACAGTAAGAATCCTGGCAACGAGCTTCTGGCTCTTTGCGTGGTGTACAACTATTCGCCTCTCAGCATCATGACTTTGAAGAAAACGGGAATTGCGACGCCGAAGGATTTGCAGGGTAAGAAAATAGCTGCTCCCGAAGGAGCGGCAGCGAGGCGTCTTTTCCCACTTTTCGCACGCAACGTAGGAATAAACCCGCAATCCGTTGAATGGGTTTCGGTTTCACCGGCTTTGAGAGAAACTCTGCTGGTCAGAGGGGAAGTCGACGCGACAGCACCTTTCATCGACGCCATTTTAACACTCAAGCAGCTCGGCATACGGCAGGAGGATATAGTTGTCTTCCATTACCCTGAATACGGATTAGACATTTATGGTTTGGCGCTGGTTACGCGGAAAGATGTTGTCGAGAAAGACCCGGTCACCGTGCGTGTCATCGTGGAAGGAGTTATCTATGGCTGGCAAGAATCGATCAAAAACCCTGACCAAACCATAAACTTTCTGCGAATGAAAGACCCAACGGTTAACGCCACCATCGAAAAAGAAAGACTTCTACTCGCCATCGAAAAACTCGTGTTAACTCCAGAGGTTAGGCAGAACGGGCCTTGCTATGCTTCTCCGCAGAGGCTTGCAAAACACATCGACATCGTTACAGAAGGCATGCAGCTTCCACGAAAAATCTCTGTTAGCGATTTGTTCACCGACAGTTTCCTACCGCCGGCAGACGCTCGACGGCCCTAACACTTTTTTTCTACACCAGCTTCGTCGTCTTCAGGGTTAGAGAATTGGTTACGACGCTTACGGAGCTGAGGGCCATGGCTATGGCTGCGAGGATGGGGTTGAGGAATCCCGTGGCCGCGACAGGTATGAGCACGGTGTTGTAGATGAAGGCCCAGAAAAGGTTTTGCTTTATTTTCTGCATGGTTTTGCGTGCGAGAGATAGTGCTGTTGGAATTTTTCGGAGGTCTTCGCTGAGCAGCACGATGTCGGCGGACTCCACCGCTATGTCGGTTCCCGAGCTGACTGCGATTCCGACGTCGGCCGCCGCCAGGGCAGGCGCGTCATTCACACCATCCCCAACCATCGCAACAACACGTCCCTTGCTTCTTTCATCTGTCACGGCCGCGGCTTTCTGGTCCGGCAACACTTCGGCGTAGACTTCGTCGATGCCGATTTTCGATGCGACTGCTTTCGCTGTCCGCAGGTTATCACCTGTCAGCATCACAACCCTCACCCCCATCTGTTTGAGCTTCTGCACGGCTTCTCTGGCCGACGGCTTGACCGGGTCAGACACAGCTATCACAGCCGCTACAACGTCGTCGACAGTCATCACCATGACGGTTTTCCCCTCATTCTGAAACTTTTCCAGAAAAACACGGGCATTTGACAAATCATCGCCACGGGCCTCGACCATGGCGGGCGTCCCCAGAAGAATATGATGGTCGTCAACTTGTGCTTCTACGCCTGCTCCCGCGAAGTAGGTAAACTTGGTTACTTCGCTTGTTTGGATGTGTTTGTTTTCTGCGTAGTTGATGATTGCTTCGGCGATGGGGTGTTGTGAGCCTTTTTCAGCCGACGCGGCGAGCCTTACCACGGTTTCTTTATTAAACCCGTTTAGAACCACCACGTCTGTCACATGTGGTTTTCCAACGGTCAAAGTGCCTGTTTTGTCGAAAACAACTGTGTCGACTTTGCTGGCTTTTTGCATGGGTTCTCCACCTTTTATCAGGACGCCGTTTTCAGCGCCTCTTCCAACGCCGACGACGAGGGCCGCGGGAGTGGCGAGGCCCAGCGCACATGGACACGCGATGATCAGCACGGCGATGAACGCGACGAATCCACGGGGGAAAACAGAGCCTTCAACAACGGTCCACCCAACGAGCGCGGCGAAAGCCACCAATACAACCAACGGCACGAAAACCGACGCAACCCTATCCGCTATCTTTTCGACAGGCGCTCTACCGGCTTGAGCCTGCTCAACCAAATCAATAATCTGAGCGAGAACGGTGTCCGCGCCGACCTTTGTTGCTCTCACCTTGATGAACCCGTTGACGTTTATTGTTCCACCGACCACTGGGTCTCCGACCGATTTATCGACTGGAACGCTTTCACCGGTTATCATTTTTTCGTCAATTGCCGCGGTTCCTTCCTCTATTATTCCGTCGGTGGGGATTTTTTCACCGGGCCTCACAACCATCAAATCACCGACTTCAACCAATTCGACTGGAATTTCGACTTCCTCGCCGTTTCGAATGACGCGGGCTGTTGTTGGTTTTTGTTCGAGAAGTTTGCGGACTGCGTCGGATGCTCTAAGCCTGACCCGGTGTTCAAGAACTTTTCCAAGCAAGATGAAGGCGATGATGAGGGCGGAGACTTCGAAGTATGTGCCGGGTGGAAAGTATTGAGGGAAGAATGTGACGATGGTGCTGTATCCCCATGCCGCTGATGTTCCGACGGCGATTAACGTGTCCATGTTGGCGGCGCGAGCCTTTAACGCGTGCATCATGCCGCGGTAAAATTGGGAGCCTGCGATGAACTGGACAGGTGTCGCCAAAGCGAAGGAGATGATGTCATGTGGAATGGTGTGTGGAATGATGGGAAACATCATGAACAGCATGATGGGAAGGCCGAGCGCGAAACTCATCACGGTCAACCGCTTCAGTTTTCGAAACTCCTCTTCCGGAGCGACAAACGCATGAAGACACGCTTCAGAACAGAAATAGTAGCGTCGGCCCCGCACTTCAGCTGACAACGCATCAGGAGATTCCTCAACATACATCCCGCATACAGGGTCCTTAGCGCCACGAGCCATGAAATCCAAAAACAACCACCGCAACCGCTATTTTTTGTTTTCCCACCGGCGTGTCAACAAACGCGTCACAAACATTTTAACAACCGACGATTTCAAACACTCGGAAACATCACCGATGCAGAATTCACAGCCTGTGCTCAAAGTTCCGAAAAACAAAGCCGAGCAAACACGTCGAGAACTGATTAACCGAGGTCTACTGGATTCCAGCCGCAAAATCATCCGAGACGAAAAATACGTCTACATACCTGTGCTGAAGATTTTTGACTCTGAATTCGAATTCGTTGAAAAAACTCTTCCAACGTCCGAGAAAGCCCCAGAACATGGTTTGAGCGGTTCATTCGACATCGTGGGCGAGCTGGCGATCATCAACGACATGGATTTGCCTGTTGAAAAAGCCGAAACACTCGCTCGGCAAATCGCTTCACATCACAGACGTGTGAAAACGGTTTTGCAGAAAATCGGCGAAGTTTCAGGAGAGGAGAGAACCGCTTCGTACAGAGTTGTTTACGGGCCGTCTATCACGGAGACAACTCTTAGGGAGTCGGGATGTGTTTTCAAGCTCGACGTCGCCAAAGTGTTTTTCAGCCCGAGGCTTTCGACGGAAAGGCTGAGAGTTGCTTCCCAAGTCCGTGAAAACGAAGTGGTGCTGGACATGTTCGCCGGCGTCGGGCCCTTCTCCATAATCATCGCCCGCAAACAACCATCCGCCACCGTGTACGCCGTCGAGAAAAACCCTGAAGCATACAGATACCTCGTCGAAAACATCGCCCTCAACAAGGTAACCGACCGCGTCAAACCTGTGTACGGAGACGCAGCCGTGGTTGTGCCCGCTTTTGAACAGTCTTTCAACCGCGTAGTCATGAACCTTCCACACAGGTCAATCGACTATCTCGGCACGGCGTTGTCCAAAGCAGGGCCCGGCGCGGTCATCCATCTCTACGTCGCGGAAAACAGGAACGGCCGCGAAGAAACCCTACAGAAAATCAGTGAAGTCGCTGGGAATTTGAAGCCTGTGTTTGAACGTGTCGTGAAAGAGATTTCTCCGAAAATGGTTTTGAAGGTTTACGACCTCGTGGTCGCTTGACGCTTCTTCGCGTAATATGAGCCGAACGCGATTAGAGCCTGTGAAGCGAGAAGGCCGTTGTAGCCCCATAAGCTGAACAAATAGGAAGCGAATTCCGCGTAGGTCAGGCCGAATTCCGGCGCGGTCAAAATATCGCCGAGAAACAACGCGAACTTTCCAGCTCCCCACACTATTCCCACGTCCGCGGCTTTGCTCCAACCCTTCCATACAACTGCCGCAAAAACACCGTCTAAAACCGTGAAAACAATCAAAACATAGGCATGTGAAGGCGCGACTGTCCAAAGCTCCGCGTCGGTGAGAAGAAGAACACCGCCAAAAAACATCGACAGTAACACAGGTCCGACGATGAAAACGGTGCCGGTCATCTCGTCAAAATTTCGATTATTCCTTCCTGTCCTCTGTCACGGTGGCTGGGGCCCGCCGGTGGAGCGACGCTGCAATAGTACTTGAAGGTGCCGGGAAAGTTGGCTATGAATTCGATGGTCTGTGTTTGGCCGCGGCTCAGCCTGTTGGAGCGAACGTTGTAAGGCGACGGACTTTTCTCATCGATAACAAAGTCATGCACGATAGGGCCCGAACTATTTCCAACCAAGTTAATCCTCACCAAGTCACCTACATACGCTCGGATTGTCGGGCCTCCACGCGACGCGTTATAGCCATAGTCGTTGAGATACAGCGTCAGGAAGACGATGTTCCGCGTTGGAGTGGCTGTCTGCTGCGGCGTTGTCACGGCTGTCGGTGTTGTGGCGACTGTCGTAACCGTGGATGGGCCCGGAACATTCGTCACAAACAACACTGCGACGACCGCGACGACCGCGACAACAACTAATGGAAGAACAGCTGAACGAGTTGTGCGTCGCCTGCTGTTAACTGCGTAGAAAGCGACGATGATAAAGCCGGCGACGATAAACCAGTAGGAAGAACCGAACAACAAATCGACAAATTGCTCAACGGTCATGTCGTCCACTCGAAGGTTCAGCCGCCCCGTAATAAATATAGCGAGATGGGCCGGGGCGGACTTGAACCGCCGACCTCTGCCTTGTAATGGTATTTAAAAGCTGGAAGAGCCTTTAAACGTTTTTTGTGAAGAAAGCAACGGCAATTACGAATTCATGTTTACGGATTACCACGCTGTTCATGGTGGCAGGTCAATAGTATCATATGAGAAAGCGTTAGAGATTGCATGGTCTTGGATAAAAGACCACGGAACACATGGCTACATTGTTGAAACTGATTTGAGTTATAAAAGCGATTATTAACCACAAATTATTGATTTATATTTCTTCTTTCTTAGTACTCTGTTGCAGTGGGGGCATCTATCTCTGTTCTCGAATGTTTGACGGCATACGCTACAAAACGATTGTCCCCTATCATACTTTGGCTGACTGCCTGAAGGAATACATAGAGGCTCTTCATAGTCTTTATAAGTGAATCGTGGTGTTCCATCCTCAACCCATAGGTCTATTCTGATTTCTTTTCCGTCGTTGGCCTCGTAGTGGAATAGGTTTTTAAACATGCTGGGTATTCTAAGCCTAAAGCCTGCTGTAACATCGTATCTGCCTTTAAACACCTCACCTCTAACATAGGCTACGTAGTCTCCTTTATCAGGTATGTTTAAGGACTGCCACACAGTCTTAGATAGTTTAAGCCTCATGTTGCCTCTGTTCTCGACTACAATCTTGGCGACTACGTTGGCGGCGTGATATTTGGGAAGGAAAACATCTAACGTAGGCTGGTGAGCCAAACCACCCACCAGCGTAAACCCTACCTCTCCAAATGATATAAGCTTTAGAGAATGTAGTTTCGCCTCTTCATGGCTTGGAGACGGGAAATTTTGCATTTTCACGGGTTTTGGCCAGAAAAACCTGAAACTCAGCCTCTATAAGCCGTAAATCCTGAAAATTTTAAAAAACATGCGATAGATATAAGCGTTTATGGTTTGAAGGTGCGGCGGTCGTCAAACATTTGGAAAAAGAGGTGTTTCTCAAGGTAGTGTTCTCCCTGCTCACTTCATACATGGAATAAGCCATTCGAGGGGAATGAACATTGGAGACCCGTAAGCACTTGATAAGGTCGTCTCCTACCACTTCTGGTCTTCTTCAAGGATTCTGGGTGCTATGAGAAACATAAGTTCGTGTTTGTTGTAGTATGCTGTGATACCCAATATGCGGTCGGACGACCTTGACTTAGGCTTGAGGAGACGAATATTCGCCGTAGCCGTGTTAGGCAGGTGTTTCACTATTTTTGCGACGAGATAGCCTGTGTAGAAGTATTTGTCCGAGCCTGTGGCTTTTACGGGTAGCGATAGCTTGGTCTCCTCCCCATCCTGTTTGCTCCAGACCGTTAGCCTGCCCCAGTCAATAACTATTTTAATGGTTGCTGTGTCGTTGAAGAGGCTGAAGAGCTGTTTAAGTGTTTTAACGTTTGTTGAACACTCGGCTGAACAATCGTATTCGATGCTGAAGGGTTTTGATACCATGGGATATTCTCTCCAGAAGGTTTCAACACCCTGTCCCTTGGCATGGATTGAGACCTCGCATTCATTTTTCAACAGCCTGAACGTGTAACTTACTGGTGTCGAGTCGTCGAGTCTTCTGACGAAGTTGTAAAGCTCGTCTGTGAAAACAACTCCCTCCGCTTCCCCATCAACCTCTGCGACCAATGCTTCATAAACTTCAACTCACCGACACCAACCCCCTACAGAGCACATGCTCGGGGAAGGGTAATACATAGACCACGGCCAAACACCCCAACCTCCGGGCGGCGTCCACGGCTCATAACCGTGGCGCTCCCGGCATTTTTTCCATGGAGCGCGTCTCGTCGGGAGAAGTATCCCGGCGGGACGTGTCTCCCAGCCGGGAGCCTCTCCCAGAGGCCGCTCCGGAGGTTAAGAGATGACTCGTAAGGAGAAATGGACTCTGCCTGTGGTCTATGTTCCAAGGTTTCCGTGGAACGAGCTTAAGAGCTTAATCGAGGTCGTCTACGAGGTTGTTGAGTTCGGCGACTTCACGGTGGTGTTCTTCTGGTTTCACTGGTCCCACGACCTGCCTGTTTCAAGAGAGCCTGAGTACGAGCCGTTAGCTCTAGCTTACTGCCGCGGCATGCCGAAGATGGTTTTCCACAGGCCTCACAACAAGCTGAGGTACGACAAACCGGTTTTACTCGGACGGAGAGCAGTCGTCTACGTTTCAAGGATTGGTCATGCGTTCGCCGCCGACAGGCTTGGAGTGCTTAGAAGGTCGCTGACTCCCTTCGCTTACACGAAAATAGGTAGAAAGCGTTTCCAGAAGCTTCTTAGACAGGGTCAGCCTCCGGAGAACTTCCGCGTCTGGAAGAACGTTGACTTCAGGAGCTGGGTCTTGGAGCAACTGTCAAGGCCTGAAATAGTTAAATCTATCAAGGACGATGAAGGACACGGGTTGCTACGATACGTATGGCATATGCTGAAAGCCTCTCGGTGTGCGGGTAAAGGAGACCTGAACGGCCTATTCCAAAACCTCGTCAAAGCGTACCAATCGATGCCGGCATGCCTTAGAACAAGCTACCTAGGGGTGTATCTGTTGAAAAACGCCTACGGCACGAAGAAAATGATTGCCAACGGCGCCAGCACCTCGCCGGAAGACAACCAATACATGAGAGACAAGTTTCTTGGAATACTGATGGAAACCTTCTCAGCGACCGTGGAAGCATTAAGACTCAAAGACGACGAACGAAAACAATACATAAACGAAATCCAGATGACTATAGACAGCATCAAAAACACCTAACCCCCAACCCTTTTCTTTCAAGCCGCATGGTCCCATGTCCCGGGTTGTTTCCCCGGATGTGGGGCCGTGCGGCTCCATGTCCGGGGGTATGGGTTCCGGCGTCTAACGCCCTGTATGAGGCTCCGAGACGTGTGAGCGTGTAGGAGCTGAAGGGATGAGGGCCTGGCCGGGTAATCCATGCGGAGGCCGGGGGGTTCTCCAGCCCCGCTCCCTCGGACTTCTGTTCCAAGGGTTTGAGGTTTGTGTGGCTGAACACCATGTCCCTAGAACCGTGTCGTTTTGGAGATGCGGTGCGGGGTATGGTTAGTAGGCCATGCTTCCTCAAATGTCTGGGACGGAGTGTCGGAAGAAAGGGGGCTGGGGAGGTGAGATGCATGAGTGGTGGTGCTATGAGTGGAGACAGGCTTTTCCTGGTGAAGATAGCGACAGACCATTGGATATGGTACTTGGTGCATCAGCCTGTCGTCGTTGGTTCAGGGGATAGAGCAGCCGTCATTCCTAAAGATGCTGTCGTCTGCGATGTCTGCAACGCCTACGTTGACGTC
>JAWBKB010000017.1:0-34364 GCA_038831915.1 Candidatus Caldarchaeum sp. | reverse complement strand
ACCCTCCCCAGCCTATGAACCCACTCCCCAACACTCTCCCTAGAGGCATACCTCTCAGACACATCCCTAAAGCTAAGCCTTCTCAGAAGAACTATAGTTATGGAACCTGAAGAGCCTAGACATACAACCAACGATATAATCGAAGACATGCATGAATGGGAGAGCTACACCTCAGGCCATAGGCCTTTCCCCTTTCCAAAAGACTCAAGTTGACAGTCCCGTTTTATGGATGGTAAAAGTTAAATATCGCTATGGTTTTAAGTATAAATGTGAGTGAAAAAGGAAACGTTGATAGGAGGACAGCCTTAAAGATTGCCACGGGAACCGTTGCCGGTCTAGTCATAGGGGCTGCGGCAGGATTCTTCGCCCGTCCTCCTGAAATCGTAACCCAGACATTGACTAGGGTGTTGACGCAAACCGTAACGGTGACGGGTGCCACTCCACCCACAACTCCTGCCTATCCGCCTGGACTTTCGGCAGAAGATGAACCCTACCTTCGAGCCGCATACCGGTTAATCGATTATATCGGCGGTGACACAGTTCTTTCACGGCCTCAACTCGAAGAAGAGATCATTCATTTTGTCCGAGCTTCGAAACCATATCGCGGCCAAACATTGCTAGTGATGTATGAAGCAGTCCCGGGGGCGGTTTGGGAGGAGAAAAACCTCGCACCGCGTTTCAAAGAGATCACTGGAATAAATTTGACGTTCGAAGCCATGTCAAACTATGATACCATTGTTCGTAGTGTTCAAGACGCCAGGCTAAGGGCCGGATTATATGACCTGATTGGAACAGACCAAGACATGAACGGATTCTATATATATAACAAAAGCGCGGTAAACATAACGGACCTGTTGAGCAAGAAACCTCAACTACGGCCGCCCCATTTTGATGTCGCAGACTTCTTCCTAAGAGCCAGCTACAGCGACAGCCAAGGAAATCTTTACGCCCTTCACGCATATAACGCCTTCGCTGGAACGGTGTATCGTAAAGACCTTTTCGAAGACCAGGCAAACAAACAGGAATTCAAACGACGATATGGATATGAACTCAAAACTCCGATGCAATATTATATGGATGCACGAAAAAGCGGCAATGTAAGCGATGACTGGACTACTGACAAAGCACGAGATGTCGCTGAATTCTTCACCGACCCAGACAAAAACCTGTATGGTTATGTCACCGGAGTCAAACCCGGAGACTGGCTTGGCTGGTACATTGCGGATGGCTTAGACGACTGCTTCCAGTTGAGCGACCCAGCGCCGGAGGGCAAAATGCCTCTGGAACTGACTCACATCGACGGAGTCTCTACTCCATGGGGTATCAACGTTAAAGACTGGACCATCGGAGGCGCCTCCAGCGCAAGGGGCGGACGGCTTGACAGCGAAGCCGGCAAAGCCATGTACAAATGGTGGTTAGAAGATTCTTTGAAATTCGCACCGCCTAAAGCCTTCGAAATCGGGATAGTCGAGGCTCATGACGCGTTCAAATACGATGCGAATTACGCAACGATGTGGCCCTTCTACTTCCACTGGGCAACGAGCTTATCAGCTGCAGACTCGAACGTTAAAGGAAAGTTCGAATTCGCACCATATCCAGTCTATGCTCCCAACTACCATCCGAGAAAGCCGAGAGGATACATCGACCCATCAGGATGGGTTATCTCAGCCTATTCACCTCGGGCCGACGCTGCTTTCCTCTTCGCGGCGTTTATGACTTCAAAGGCCGTCGAACTCAAGAAAAACCTTGAAGTCGGACTTCCGGTCAGATGGTCAACATTTCAAGCTCCGGCCTTCAAGGCCAAAGACAAGGATTGGGGAGGAATGATATCAATGGTCGAAGTCGCGAGCAAGTCATTCTTCGGAACTGATAACGCGATAGGCGTGATCTATCCCGAAGTACTGCCTCTAGCGAGAGACAAAGGTATGGAAGGGTTGGGTCGGAAACTACCCGGAGCAGAGATAGCCGTCAGCGTTGCACAGGCTATCGACGACTATTTGAGAAGCAGCGGCCTGCTCGGACAGAAAGTAGGTCCTCTGTAGCACTCTATCTTTTTTTCAATTCGCGCACTAAGTCAGCCAATACTTATATACGGCTATTACAAACCTAGATTATGAGCTTCAGTCACGTGTCTTTTGCGGGAAAAGCAAGAAGAATGAGAAATTTCTTTTCCGCAAGAAACAGGTCACTTGTCGTGGCGATGGACCACGGTATGATGGGGGAATTTCGAAGTCTTGAAGACATTTTCTCGGTCGTCTCTAAGGTGACAGAAGGAGGAGCTGACGCGATATTGGTGACACCTGCGATCGCAAAGCATTTGGTCAGCCACGGAAAAATAAAGATACCTTTTATACTTTCCATTCCCTTTGAGAAGTCGTATGTGAAGTATTCAGTCAAATTGGACGCAGACGCCGTCAAAACGACGTATTTTGGACAGGTACCGCTAGACTGGAGCACTATAAACAATATTTCGGAGATTTCCTTGGCATGCGAAGAATGGGGAATGCCTTACATGGTCGAGATCGTCCCCACCGACCAAGAAGGTACAGTGTTGTATGATTTGGAAAAAGTGAAGCAGGCAGCGCGCATCGGAGCCGAACTGGGGGGCGACATTTGCAAAACGGCGTACGTGGGACCTCCGTCAGAATATAGAAAAGTTGTTACGTCTACGTTGATACCGATAATGGTGATGGGGGGAGCAAAGATGGGAAGCGTGAAAGACGTTTTGACGATGTTGAAGGAAGCGATGGAGTCGGGTGCTTGTGGTGGAACAATCGGAAGAAATATTTGGCAGCATCCAAACCCAGAGAAAGTCGTCAAAGCTTTGGTCGCAATAATCCATGAAGACAAAGAAGTGGATGAAGCGTTAAAAAAAGTAACCGGATGACCGGGCTACCTGCGATAGTCAACTTTTGACACAGCCTTTCCCAAGACCAAAAAATTGTCGAAGATAGAGAATCCGGTGAAACCGATGTTGGGAAAAATATTTATATGCATTGTGCCATTTAGGGTTTCGGGCCATGAAGAGGCTCCTCTTACCTGCATTAATAATTACGGGTTTTGTTGGAATTTTTCCGCTATTCGCATTGTTGAACTACGCTGTTCAGACGCCTTTCACAACCCGAAACATCTTCGTAGGCTTTGACCATTTTTACAGAATGTTTGAAGATTATCGATTTACCAATGCCCTGTTGAGAAGTTTAGCCTTTGCAGGAATCTGCTTAGCGATAGAAATCCCACTTGGTCTTGCGTTGGGATACATGTTAAAAGGATACGGAAAACTTAATGCTTTAATCGGGTCTTTGATAATTCTTCCAACACTTTTTCCACCCGTGACCATTGGTATGATGTGGCTTCTCATGGTGAGAAGCAATGGTCCTTTTGGAATTCTTTTCAACGGGATTTTATCGATTTTCGGATCGGGAGCATACGACCCTTTTAGAAACGAAGTGCATGCGATACTAACTGTCATACTGATGGATGTCTGGCACTGGACAGGTTTAGTTTTCCTTGTTTCACTCGCGGCTCTTTCCAGCATGAATGAAACTTACATTTTGTCTGCAAGAGTGGATGGGGCTACAAGGTGGCAGATATTCAGATACGCCGAGTTTCCGCAGCTTGTATTCCCCCTAACATTCGTCGCTCTGCTACGACTTATCGACACATTGAAAATTTTCGACGAAGTCTTCATACTTACTGGCGGCGGCCCCGGATTATCAACCGAGTTTGTCACTCAATATGTTAGAACCTTGGGAATCGAACAATGGAACGTGGGCTATGCGTCGGCAATTTCTCTAGTTTACCTCTACATAGTGATCATCCTAAGTTGGATCATGGTTATTGGACTTACGAAAGGAAAAGGGTTGATCGAATGAGGTCAGTATCAGTAATTGTAAAACTGTTGATTCTCGCGGTGATAACGGCTTTAATGGTAATACCCGTTTACTTCACCTTTTCAGTCTCTATATCTTCAAAGCAACGCATCAACGAAGGCGCATCTATGCCGGACCTATTTTTTGGACACTGGATAGAGATTTTTGAAGTGGCATATTGGAGAACAGGCATAGTAAATTCTATTTTGATTTCGCTGTCTGCGATGGCTTTAGCGTTAGCCGTCGGCATTCCGGCAGCCTACGTGTTTAGCCGGTACAGATTTTTGGCCAAAAAGCATCTGTTCTTTTGGCTTCTAACAAATCGAATGGCTCCACCGGTTGTCTTCTCAATACCTTACTTGATGATCTGGAGAGGCTTAAACATATGGGACACCCATTACGGCCTGGTGCTAGCTTACATGGTTTTTGAAATTCCTATAACAATTTGGATCATTTCGAGCTTCCTTGCGACAATTCCAAGGGAGATCGATGAGGCCGCGTACATCGATGGATACTCTCCTTTCATGCTGTTTCGTAAAATTATTCTACCTCTGCTCAGGCCAGCAATAGGTGTAGCCATGTTCTTCGCATGGCTTTTCGCGTGGACAGAAATGTTCTTTGCCAGCGTTTTAGCTTCGACCATGTCGAAGACTCTCCCCGCGCAGCTTTTAACCGCCCTCGGAAAAGTGGGATGGGGTGTCGAATACGGCCCCGCTGCTGCGGCTGGTTTCATTACGCTGATACCTGGACTAGCTTTGCTTTATTGGGTTAGAAAATTCGCTATAAGAGGATTCGTGATAGGGAGGCTTTAAAGTTGGCAAACAAGTGGTTGCAAACTTTAGAATCTATCCTGAACGAATTTATGCCTTGGATGTACTGGAAAGGTGAAGTGGCGGTCTTTCTCGTTGCGTTCTTCTTCTTTCTTCTGTTTCTCGCAGTCGTTTCTCTCCGGATGTCATCCGAGCCAAGAAGAGGCATTTTCGGGCTAAAGACGACTTTGGGAGATAGGATTTTCTTGGCAGTCGCGCTTCTGGTAGCAGTAATGCTAATAACTGCCGCACTCAATCTCCCATGGTTTACGACGCTAATTATCGGCACTCCTTTAGTCATTATTGTACTGTTGAAGGGATAGTCATGACAGAAATCGTCATCGAAAATGTATCGAAAAGAATTGGCGGCCAACTCGTTTTACAAGATATTGACCTTAAAATCAAATCAGGCGACGTGGCTGTTATCCTAGGCCCGGCGGGTTCGGGCAAAACAATGCTGCTTAAAATCATTGCCGGAACGGAAAAGCCTGACAAAGGCCGCGTCTATTTCGACGGAAAGGACGTTACAGACCTTCCACCACAGAAAAGAGATGTTGGAATGGTATTTCAAAATTTCGCTCTTTACCCAAACATGACGATATACGATAACATCGCTTCTCCGTTAAGAGTGAAAAAGATCTCCGAGCGAGAAATCCAAAGCAGGGTAAACGAAATCGTCTCTTTTCTTAACATAGGAACGATAGTCAACAAAAAACCGCATGAATGCAGTGGAGGAGAAGCACAGAGAGCGGCCATAGCAAGGGCTTTGGTGAAGCGGGCCAAAGTCTATTTATTTGACCAACCTCTAACCAATCTTGACTACAAAGTAAGAGAATCGCTTCGTTTCGAGCTTCAAAGAGTTTTCGCAGAATTGAATACAACGGTGCTGTATTGTACTCCGAATCCGGAGGAAGCGGCCGCTCTCGGTAAAACATTAGTTTATTTGAGAAAGGGCCGGGTTGTTCAGCAGGGGTCCGTGAAAGAATGCTTTGCTAAACCCGTCGACCTAAACGCGGCTAATGCTTATTCAATTGTTGGAGTTAACGTCTTCGACTCAAAATGCGTACGTCACGATGACAGAAAAATCATGGCTATCAATGAATGTTTTCAAATCGATGTTACAGACCTTGCAGAGCTGGACGAAGGGAAAAATTACAAAGTGGCATTTTATCCACACGACGTAGCGTTGTTTCCAGTCGCGACTGAGCGGATGCTTTCCATACCTGTCAGCGTTGAGTTAATTGAAAACATGGGTTCAGAGCAGGTCGTAGTTACCAAATGTGGTGACCGTTTTTTCACGATACTAGCTTCTGCAGTGGACAATATTCATCAACTTGCTGCGATAAATCGAGTTTACATACCGCTTTCGCGGGTAATGATTTTCTCTGAAGAAGGTTTATATGTGAGAAACGTTTAAAACGCATTGTGGATGAGTAAACTTCAGTTAGAAAATATAAGTCATTCTTACGATTCAGGTAAAAGGTGGGCGGTAAAAAATGTCAATCTTTTATTTGAATCCGGAAAACAATATGCTTTACTCGGTCCGTCAGGTTGCGGGAAAACCACTCTTCTCAAAATCATCACAGGCCTAATTCGCCCGACCATCGGCAAAGTTCTAATCAACGATTCCGACGTGACCAATTTCCCGCCGGAGAAAAGAAACGTTTCCATCGTTTTCCAGTTTCCCGTCGTCTACCGAATGTCCGTGCTCGAAAATCTCATGTTTCCCTTGATGAACGTGAAAATGTCCAAGGAAGAAAAGAAAGAGAAGGCCGTCGAAGTCGCGGCACTCCTCGGAATCGAAAACATCTTACATGAATCGGCCACAAAACTTGGGCCTGCGGACAGACAGAAGGTGGCTATCGGTCGCGCTTTGATAAAGAACTCGGACATAATTCTTTTAGATGAGCCGATGAGCTCGATAGAACCAGAGAAAAAATACGAAATCAAAAAACTGCTACTCAACGTGGGCAGGCGCGGAAAGAAAACCATGATCTTCGTCACTCACGACCAGACGGAGGCGTTGACATTCGGGGAAAAAATCGCGATCATGTCACCCGATGGTGAGCTACTACAGTTCGGCACATTCGACGAAGTATATCATAAGCCGGCCAACGAATTCGTCGGCTTTTTCATCGGTTTTCCCGGTATGAACATAATCAAGGCACAGTACGAACCGCCGCGACTTATCATTGGCTCTCTCACGATTCGCAATGAAAAAATTAGACTGCCCTCAGACGGCCCCGCAGAGATCAGAATCGGGATCAGGCCCGAACACGTGAAAATTTATGATAGTCATTTCGAAGGAGCTTTTCCCTTTAAAGTCGTATATCTTGAAAACCTCGGGAGAAATAAATTCATTTTGCATCTCAAACATGATGATGTATTAATCAAGGCGCTTAGCGAGTCGGAATTTGCCGCCGGCTCGACCGTTTGGGTTTACCTGCCCCCGGAATTTCTTAATGTATTCGACGAAAAAGGGTGGAGGATAACGTAGATGCGTGAGCCGGTGCTAGCGGTCGTCGGCCTAGGTAAAATGGGGGAAGTTTTCATTCATCATGTTGCGAAAGCGAAAGCTAAGCTCGCCATTGCGGTTGAACAGGACATAGAAAAAGGCAAACTGACTTTACAAAAAGCCGGCTTTAGATATAAAGTCGCGCGCACAGAAGAACAGGCACAGCGCATCTTCGACTCGGGATGCGTCGTGCTGACGGATTCGTTCAGCATAGTTTCGGATTTACCGGAAGTTAACGCGGTAGTCGACGCGACCGGAAATGTCATGGCCGGAGCGGAAATCGCTATGAAATCAATCGACAGAAAGAAAGATGTCATCATGTTGAACGCGGAACTCGACGCAACGGTTGGACCGATTTTGTCGCGTTTAGCCGACCTCGCAGGAGTTATTTTCACCGGGGACATCGGCGACGAGCCGGGAGCCATCATGCATTACCTGTTCGAGCCTTTAACGTACATCGGGATGGAAGTCATAGTAGCGGGAAAAGGAAAAAACAATCCGCTCGAAATTCACGCGAATCCAACCACCGTATACGAGTCGAGCTTACGTGCTAAGCTCAACCCAAAGGTTCTGACATCATTCGTCGACGGAACGAAAACCATGGTCGAAATGACACTACTATCCAACGCCACGGGAATGCTTCCAGACATCAGAGGAATGCACGGTCCTGTGGCGAAACTCGAAGATTTAGCGAAAATCTTTAGGTTGAAGCAGGATGGAGGAATTTTAAACGATTTTCATGTAGTTGACTACGTAATTGGAATAGCCCCGGGCGTATTCGCGATAGCTACTTCTGACGACGAAGTGATTCTGGAAAACATGCGCTACCTCAAAGTAGGAGAAGGCCCGAACTTCGTCTACTACAGACCGTATCATCTACCCGGGTCTGAAACGCTGCTCACGGTAAAGAAGGCAGTGACTGAAAGAAAGCCAGCCATCAAAGCAAGAGGCTATTTCAGCGATGTAGTTGCATTTGCAAAACGCGACCTGAAGCCGGGTGAACAACTTGACGGAATAGGTGGGTATACCGTCTACGGCCTGATTGAAAAAAGACAAGCGGCTTCTGAGTCCGGTTTGCTACCAATAGGGCTCGCCAGCCACGTGAAGGTGAAAAGAAGCGTCGAAAAAGACCAACCGATTAATTTGGATTCTGTCGAAATCCCTGATACGGTCTTATATGAGCTTTGGAAAATGCAGCAGAGACTTTAAAAACCAAGCAAATGTCGCCATCTGTATTTAGTCGGTACTTTGTACGATAATTCAACAGCGTCTCTAAACCTTTGATTTAGTTGCAATTGCATGTTACTGGCATAGGACATGTCGACAGCGTTCAGGAGCTCGAAGCGATAGATGGTGTCTGTTCGGGCCAACGTCTCCTTAACGTATTTTAATCCATGGGACAAATATTCACGCGTATAAATGCTCGGAATGGCCTCAAACGGCCTTTCGAGCTCTTCGGCCAACATTTTCGTTAATTGGCTGCTGACCTTTGCATCGTAAATCGCGAAGGTAAGATCGTAGCCCCTACCGGGTTTGATTTTCTCTACGTTGAGATATGATGAGACATCTGCTATGAAAGTGATGTTGCTTCCCGGCAGAAAAACGACGATCTCTTTGCGGTCTTCGTCCACACTGGCAACGTAGCCGAAAGACCTATAATATTTCACGAAACGCCAGAGAATTTGTTTTTGATTTTTCCTCTCCGGTTGTTTCCCGTTCATCTGAAATTCCTCATAAAACCGATAGCGCGTGCATTTCGGTCTTAAGCTTTGGATAAAGGCTTTTGTACACATTGTATAGCTCTTGGTATCTTTTGGTGTTTTCCGCGATAGGATACGTTTCCTCGTCCATGACCACGTAATTTCTGACCGCCTCTAATCTGTCGAAGACCTTCACAGCTACGCCAGCCAAAAAGGCATCACCGAACGGTGCTCCACCGGCTTTTGAGCTGTAAAACTGAGGCATTCCGGTTATATCCGAAATTATCTGCCTCCAAACCCGGCTTCTGGCTCCGCCGTTGACAGCCACTATTCTCTTTATGGAAATTCCTAGTTCTTTAGCCACATCGATATGTTGTTTCAACCCGTATCCCACAGATTCTAGAAGCGCGCGAAAGACGTGATTTCGAGTGTGATAAAGGGTTAAACCCACGACCACTCCTCGGGCAGCAGGGTCCCATATAGGAGTTCTTTCACCCATGAAATACGGTAGAATCACTAATCCATCGCTGCCCGGTGGTATTTTTTCAGCCATTTTGTCTAACAAGCTGTAGGCGCTTACATCCGACTGTCTTTCTACCTCTTTTTCCAGAAACCCAAACTGGTCTCTGAACCAGCGGACGAGCGCACCCGAGGCAATCATCGCTGCGGCGTGAATCGTCTTTCCTCCAAAGTAAAATGTGTTCAGCAGCCTCGGGTCCCACGTAGGCTTTTCTGATACGATTCCCATGACCCCAGTGGTTCCATACATAAGAACGGCATCACCGGGTTCGAGACATCCGACGCTATAAAACGACATTAATCCATCAACCGAACATGAGACAACAGGAATTCCTTCGGGCAACATCGTGTCGGACGAGGTTCTGCGGGACGTGTGAGCAATTACTTCTCCCAAATCGTAAACTTCGGGAAGTTTTTCTCTGTCAAAACCCAGCTTCGAACAAATTTCTTCCGACCATTCGCGTTTGTGAATATCATAGAAAGGAGCCGTCAATGCAGCGTTCGATATGTCGACTGAAGGGACACCGGTGATTTTGTTGACGACATATTTACACGCATTCAGAAACTTCCATGTCCTTTTATAATTTTCAGGCTCATTATTCATCATCCAAAGCATCTTGTACCCCGCGAAATAGGGGTCGACCGCGTTCCCGGTTCGCTGCACGACCTCGCGCTTACCGATAGTTTGCTCTACCATTTTGCATTCTTCGGTAGCTCTCCTGTCCATGTAGATGATTGCGGGTCTCACAAAGTTTCCGTCAATGTCTATGGGGCAGGCGTCAGGAGAAAGACTGCTGACACCAACACCCACGATGCGGCTTGATGAAACACCTGTCTTCGAAATCAAATATCGCACGATTGTTTTGAAATCACCGTAGTATGTTTGTTCCGGGTCCTGCTCAACCCACCCCGGCCTGATTACGTTTATGCCGTGTTCGATGAAGCATGAATTGAGAATATTCCCGTCATTATCTATGATTACTCCTTTCGAGCCTAATGTCCCTATATCCACCCCTATCAAATACTCTTTGTCCGGCATGTCCTCAGATTGGACGGGCCCTAATTTATAACTTAAGGTGGCGGAATTCAAGGCTTTACTACGACTTTCAATCCCTTCTTCGACAACGACGTCTCGAAGGCCAATGCAACTTGGTCGAGCTGAAATCTGTGAGAAATCAACTTCCTGACGTCAAGCTTCCTTCGTGAGATGATGTTCACCGCTCGTCGGAATTCTTCGGCCGTATAGTCCGATGAACCGGTCAAACGATATTCATAGTAGTGAATTTGATTGGGGTCTACGCTGATATTCTTTGCTGGAACAATTCCGCCGAAGATGATCACTGTACCCCTTTTGCGCACGTACTTGATATGCTGTTCAATCGCTGCTGGGTTACCGATGCTTACCATCACGACATCTGCCCCGACGCCGTCAGTCAATTGTGATACGGTTTTGCTCAATTCATCCGTCGCAGGCGTATGTGCGTAGTCAGCTCCAAAGTTTTGTGCATTCTGCAATCTTTCAGGGATTATTTCTGAAACCACGACAGTTGCTCCAACCATTTTTGCCAGCATCGTATGTAGCAGGCCCATGGGCCCGGCGCCGACGACCAGCACCACATCGCCCGGCTGAATTGAAGCTATTTTGGCGGCGTTCAGTACACACGCTAAAGGTTCGGCGAAAGATGCTTCCTCGAAATCGATGTTCTTGGGAAACTTGTATGCATTTGGGGCATAGCCGACAGCGTATTCGGCGTAGGCTCTAAGATAGAGCGTTTTCTTCACGCAGACATTCGTGAAACCCATCCTGCAGTAGCGACATTCGCCGCAGGGTACGATTGGATTTATGCTAACATAGTCTCCCGGAGAAATGCCTTCGACTTCGTCCCCGATTTCAACGACCTCGCCGCTGTATTCATGTCCCTGCAAACCATAACTGTTTTCTCCGTAGGGAATATGCCAGTGATGACCTTCGCCCACGTAATACCTAACGTCATTCGGACAAACACCGACGCTTCTAACTTTGATTAAAACTTCTTTTTTCCGCAATTTGGGAATTTCGATGTCTTCGCGAACCTCAAGCTTCAAAGGCTCATAAAGAACGGCGGCTTTCACGTCGTCTATTT
This sequence comes from Candidatus Caldarchaeum sp., assembly GCA_038831915.1. Classification (GTDB taxonomy): domain Archaea; phylum Thermoproteota; class Nitrososphaeria_A; order Caldarchaeales; family Caldarchaeaceae; genus Caldarchaeum. The sequence goes on along the minus strand of JAWBKB010000017.1, from coordinate 22,826 downwards.
TGCGGCAGATTTAATAAGTATTTTCTGGCAGCATGGGTTTGTCTGAATAAGCATCATCAGAAAAAGTCGCCGATTTGCCGATGAAAATTACACGTCCGCTAATCGGGAAAAACTATATATATCTTGTATACACTTAACGTTTGTAAATGGTTGAAACCTATGACGTCGTTATAATTCATCCTCCCGCTTTTCCAAATTTTCGCGAAGAACCTATTTTACCCGGCCCGATAGACCGCACAGTGCCAAATTACACCTATCTCTTTATTATGTTTCCAGTCGGCATGATGAGCATAGCCGATTACTTAGATAGGGCGGGATTCAAAGTCAAAGTTTTCAACACCGCAGAACTGCTTTTGAAAGATAGAAATTTCGACTTTGTTGATTTTCTTAAAAAACTCGAAGCCGACCTTTACACAGTAGGCCTCCACTGGTGCGTTCATTCGGTCGGAGCAATTGAAGTCGCAAAACTTTGCAAATACCTTCATCCTGATTCGACCGTGGCGATGGGTGGGCTGACCAGCACGTTTTTCGCAGAGGAAATTGTGCGGAATTTTTCGTTTGTCGACTGCGTCATACGAGGTGAAGGGGAAATTCCCATCTGTAACTTCATGAGAAATATAAAATCGACTGATAAATTCAAGGCTTTACAGAACACTCCGAACTGTACTTTCAGGAACCAGATGGGTGAAGTCGTTTCGACTAGTATCCATGTTCCGCCGCGTTCTCTAGATGAGCTTGAATTCACACGTTTTGATTTGGTGGAGCCGTACATCAGAACGCTAACTTCCCCCTTCACTAATACTATGATGTGGAACATTCCCATTTCACGCGGCTGTCTTATGAATTGCGCCGCGTGTGGCGGGTCAAGAACGAGTTATAATGTCATGCTGGGAAGAACAATGCCAGCATTCCGAAGCCCGTCAAAAATTTACGAAGACCTCGCAAAGTTGGACGAGCTGGGAGTTCACTCAGTTTTCCTTTTCCAAGACCCACGGCTCGGTGGTCAAAAATATATTGACGAATTATTTAAAGTCTTGGGAAACGCCAACTGGAAGAACATCAAGAACATCGGCCTTGAGCTTTTTTGGCCAGCCTCTTTCACATACTTGGAGAAGCTTAAAGGAAGCAACATAGCCGAACACGTTGGCCTCTCTATCTCTCCAGAGTCAGGAAACGATGAAGTAAGAAAAGCACACGGCCGAATTTACACAACCTCAGCCTTGATGCAAACAGTGGAAAACAGTGTAGATCTCGGAATACCGATTGGCGTTTTTTTCCTCATATCTCTTGGGCATGAATCCCCTCAAACATTGTACGAGACGTGGTCATTATGGGAAAAAATTCTGAAACTGAATGTGGAGAAAAAAAGACCTGCCAAAACATTCGTGGATTTCGGACCGATGATATTGCTGGACCCTGGGTCGCCCGCCTATTTTGATGAAAAACGGTACGGATACAAAATTCTCTTCAAGAATTTCATAGATTTTTACGAAAACCTGAAAATTCCTCATTGGAAATTTTGGATAAACTATGAAACCTTGTTTTTTGATCGCGACACGGTGGGAAAGGTAATACTTGATTCGTGGGAGGCCCTTTCGATCGCCAGATGGAAATTAGGACAATTATCCCAGCGGGAATATGAATTGGATTTGTTGCGGGTTAAATTCGAAAGAACTCTGTACAAAAATATCGATAAAATTTTGGCCAAATCGCCGGAGGAAATAGTCGACTCGTGCAAGGAATTAGTGGAAATATCAAGAGACCCATTTCTGACATGGACCTACGTTTTGGCCGAAGAGGGCGAATAATAGATTTCAGGCGAATCTGGATAGTGAGCGTTTTGCGTCCGTTTACGTCATCGTAATTCAGCTTAGACGTTTGTATTCGAAGACTTCAGGCGCCGTCAGATAAACGATATAGGAACAATTGTTTAGCCGGTGCGAGGTATGATTTTGACGAGGCTGCCCTGTCCAAGTCCTGAAGGGCCGCCCTGGGAAATGGCTTCCTCTGAAAACCTTACAACGAGCGATTCATTTTCAAATAAACCTGTAACTAGGCCTTTCCACAGTATGCCTTTAAAATCCTCATAAAGCACTTCGCATCCTACGAGCTTTTCCAGCTCTGTTGTGTCAAGAGGCGTAGTCGTGGAAACGATGTGGTCGTCGCCTTCAAACGCTACAACCACAGCGGGAATTTCTTCTTCGCTCAACGGTATTTGGCCTGTTGAGGCGGTTAATTATGGTTAATGCTCAAGATTTATTAACCGAACAAAGCGAAAACAATCAAGACGGGTTTAGAAGATGAATTAGAAAGAATTAAAGCCCGTGAACTGGCTGAAATGTTGGCGGAAGACCGACAGCCTCCTCCTCCAACCATTTCAGAGCCTGTAGAAGTTACAGACATGGATTTTGACGGATTTGTTTCAAGGCATAAGTTTGTTGTGGTCGATTTCTGGGCCGATTGGTGTGCTCCGTGCAGAGCCATCGCGCCAGTCGTGAAAGAGCTGGCTAAACAATACGCGGGCAAAGTTGTTTTTGGCAAGCTCAACTTTGACGAAAACCCCAGGACGGCGAGCCGGTTCGGAATCATGGGAATACCAACGCTCCTTTTCTTCAAAGTCGTTGACATGGTCGTAGGAGCTGTTCCCAGACGCACACTTGAAGCTCGCATCGCACAATATCTTTAACTACCATAAATTAAAAACCCAGGGAGCATAATTGATTGTGATGAATGCAGCCGTCACAGACATCGACGTGCCGCCGTTATTCGAAGCCAGGAAGGAAGACCTCGAACAAACCTGTACCAAAAAATCAAAGGGAGGCCCAGACAGCTTTCTTATCGAACGCGCTGTTAAAGTGGGAAAAGAATACGGCCTTTGCTTCTTTTGACCGTTTTCAAAGCTTTGGGCGGAATCGAATATCAGAAAGCTCTCGATGTTGCGGTTGCTTTGGAGCTAGCTCACAGCGCGAGTTTGGTCCATGACGACATCGTCGACCGGGATAGGTATAGAAGAGGAGACGCCAGCCTGTGGGCTCAGGTTGGGGCAGGAAAGGCTATACTTCAAGGCCACCGCATCATCATGTTTGCCTTCCAAATTGTTTTGGACATTGGGGAAGAAACGACCCGAATTTTCGTCCGGGCATGAGACCGAGCTTCGCAGGACATATTAGACGTAGTAAACAAGGCGGCTTTGACCGAACGTCTCTACTTGGTCATGATACGCGAGAAAACCGCTTTGTTGTTCGAGGCGGCGGCTCACGCCGGAGCTGTTCTCGCGAAAGCTTCGCCGGAACAAGTAGAGCTAATCAGAAGATATGGCTCAGAAGTAGGCACTGTCTACCAGCTAGTCGACGACTTGACCGACCTATATATGCAGAAAAACGCGGCAGGCTTTACTTCCTAGTTCACGAAATGAGGGAAAGAATGGTTCATCTGCTGGTTTCGGCAAAGACCAAGCGGCTGCGCGGACTGATTCTGGCCGTCACACCCGCGTTACCCGATGAAGAATTTCTGAAAAAACAAATTGTCGAACGGCTTAGGTTGTGTGCCGCACTTGCAAAAGACCCGCTGATACCCGACTCTCCTTTGAAACAAGCTTTGAACATTTTGCCAAAATTATTCCTCGACCAGTTGATGATGGAAGCACGCCGTAGAGTTTAAACGAAAGCGAAAAACACACTTCCTCGCTATGGATTTTGCCGAATTTATTCTTGTCAGCATACTGGCTATCGGCGCATCCTACCTCAGGATGTCGATAGCTTTGGTTTTCTCTGTTGTTTTTTCGCTCGCCGTCTATATAGCGGCGGCCACAAACCGGACAGTCGAAAAAATCGTCACACCCGTTCTTGACATTTTCCAGTCGATTCCGATTCTTGGTTTCTTCCCCGTCACGATACAGCTTTTCTACGCAGCCATTCCGATACTGGGGGCGGAGCTTGCGGCGGTCTTTTTGATCTTCACCAGCCAAGTCTGGAACATTACTTTCGCCGTCTACGAATCTACAAGGTTTCTTCAAGCAGAACTTCTCGACACAGCGAAAGCATTGCAAATCGGACTTTTGGACCGTCTTAGATATCTCTACATTCCGGCTTGTTTGCCAAAAGTAGTGCGGAATTTTCAGCCTTCGTAGGCTAACGGAATTTTTTTCTCGTGGGCAGCGAAATTCTGACTTTCGGCTAAACGGAACTTCAGCTTTTCGGTCTGGGTACGCTTGTTTCGGATTTGACCGCCGCGAATAACTTGTTGGGAATAAGCGGCAACGCTTCTGCCGCTGATTTTCACGACCGCCCTCATAAACCTCTACGTCTTCATACCGTTGAACAATCTCTTTGAAGCGCCGTTCAGAAGACCCGGAAAACGAATCCAAAGATTTACGTTAATCCGGAAAATGGCTTTGCCGCATCTGCCTCATCTTCCGTCCGTGACTTTTTTTGAATATCACAAAGCCGTTTCAGGCCTTGCGAGCAGGCTAACAGTGCATGGTTCGCTGTTAAGAAACTTGGTTTTCTTCGCGTTGATCGGCCTTGTTCTCGTTTTTCTTGTAACGGGTGCAGACGAATTATTTGAAAAAATCATCGGTGCTTACAACGCTATCGGGGTAGAAACCCTTGCGACTTCATCGTTCTATTCATTTCTCCGTGTTATGGCGGCCGTCGGTTTCTCGGTCGCTTGGAGCGTTCCCGCGGCTACGGCGATAGCGAGAAAAGCCGAACTATAGGCCAGGGTTTCAACCGTCCTTCAAGTGAGGGCATAAATACCTGTGACAGTGGTGTGTATCCTTTTGCGGCTGAATCATTGGCTGAAGAGCCGGAGTTGCGGGCTTTCATCATGATCGTCGCTGGCACACAATGGTATGTGTTTTTCCAGGTGCTAGTCAGTTTAAAGAACGTTCCACAGATGGAATTGGAGCTGGTTGACCTTCTTCAGCTCAAAACATGGGAGAAGGTGAAAACTGTTTATTTGCCGCGTGCGATGCCCGCATTTATTACAGGCTGCATCACAGCGGCTGGCGGAGCTTGGAACGGTTTGGTAGTCGCGGAACGTCTTGTCCTCGGAGACAATGTCGCCGAAAACCAACTCCCGGGACTTGGAAAGCTTCTGTCGAAACTCACTTACGCCGGAAAACTAGTCGGAAGCACCGCCGTTATGGTCACTATGTCTAGAATCATCGGGTTGATGAATCGTTTGTTTTGGAAACGTCTTTACGACTTCTAAACTTAAAATTGAGTGGAAAAAACTGCGGTTGAGAAAATTTGAACACTTCGCCGATTATGCAGGTCATGAACGTTTCGCACAGCTATTACACGAAGAAAGGAGTTTTGCAAGTCTAAAGCCTTTTGCGGGCCGTTTGGCAGGGGTTTACATGTATAAACTCTGCGACTTACACCAGCACTTCCCCGCAACACATTTACAATACATTCATTGAGTTTAGGCAAAACTTAAATTAAGCTCCTTCCAATTTACCAGCTTTCCTATCGCCAGCTGCAATTTCAAACCATAAACGCTTATACCCAGCATATGCTTTCAAAAATTTTCAGTGTTTAGGGCTTGTAGAGACAGTGTTTCGGGTTTTCTGGCCAAAACCCATGAAAACCTGAAATTTTCAGTTTTCAAAACATGAAGAGGCTAAACTGTATTTTCTAAAGCTTATACGCCGAGGTGTGGTAGTGTTTCCGCTGGCAGGTTACTGTGTCTCACCAGCCTACGTTAGATGTTTTCCTTCCAAAAACCGAGTACCATCTGGCTAGGATAGTATGTGACGATAATGGCTCTATGAGGCTTATAATGCCTATAACTGTCTGGCGGTCTCTAAACATACCTGATAAAGGAGACTATATCGGCTGTGTCAAAGGTATGGAGTTTAGGGGAAGATATGACGTTACGGCTGGATGGAGATTGAGAATTCCCAACATGTTTAAAACGTTGTTTCATTTTGAGGCTAACGACGGGAGAGAGGTTAGAATAGCCCTATGGGTTGAAGACGGAATTCCATGTTTCAGTTAAAAGGAAGATGAGGGGTCTATGTTTGTTCCTTCAGGCAGTCAGCCGAACTATCATGGGGGGAATGGTATTGAAGTAAATGCTGTCAAACATTTTAAAAAAGGGATAATTACCCTAACTGTAACTGAATATTAGGGAAAAACAAAGAAGAAAGAGATACAAACCAACCATCATATACTATGATTAGGCGGACGACCTTCCAGACTGATCTACCGGCCCTCCGACCGATGTGATTACTTAGTTTGATAAAAGTTTATCATTCTACGCAGCCCATCTTCGAGCGACACGATGGGTGAATAGTCGAGTTTTTTCCGTAGTTTTTCGATTGACGGGATGCTTTTCATGGGAACGGCTTCTGCCGGTGTTCTCGGAGGTAGGCTCTTAAGTTCGGAAGATGAGTTTGTCATTTTTTTGATGATTTCGGCGAGCTGGCGAACTGATAATGGGTTTCCTGTACCGACGTTGAATGCTTCACCAATCGCCTCCTGTTTTTTCAAGCAAAGTTCCACCACGTAGCAGAGGTTTTCGACATGGTATGGGTCTGTGACGTCTGCGCCGCCGTTGTAGAGCGGTATGGGGGCGCCGGTGAGACAAAGCCTCACGAACCTTGGAACCATTTTGTTTTCCGGCTCATATTCGCCGAAAGTTTTCCAAGGCCTTAATACCGTTACGGGGACACCGTGGTTTCGATGATAGCTCCACACGACATTTTCTAAAGCAACCTTGGAGAAATCATATGGGGTTCGCGGATTGGGTGGGTCTGTTTCCTCTACGGGAACTTTGAACGGCGCTCCGTAGTAGTTCGCTGAGGAAAAGATTACTGCTCTTTCGATTTCTCTTCGTCGCGCGGCTTCGAGAATATTGATTGTTCCGCAGACGTTTACGTTGAAGCATCTGTAGGGGTCTTTCATGCTTTCCGGTATGTCGGCGACAGCTGCGAGATGAACTACAGAATCCACACCCGTTTTCTCGAAGACGTCGAGCACATTGCTGAAAATAGTGACATCAAGTTTAACATCACCTCCGTAGACAACGTCCGCCCCGACCACGTCGTAACCTCGTTTGACTAAGTATTCTACCAGATGCCTGCCGACGAAACCACGTGAACCAGTGACCAGAATTTTCACAACGAGGAGCTCGGCCCGCTCTATTTAAATGAGGACTGGCCTACCCGTCAGAACCTTTACATCGTATGGTTCAGCACGGTTCTCGTCGAACCCTGTGGAAGCGGCCAGTGAAGTGATGACAGTCAAAGAAAGGGCCGCCGCTATGACTGGTGGCACCCATCTATTCAACCACATACAATTCCACTAACCCAAATCCATTATAAATCACACGCGCTGGCTTGAGAACCCGCCTACTCAGCTCCGAGTCTATCTGGTTTAAACGAGGATTAATATAATGCCAAGGGTTGGAATTGAGAAGGAATAATGTCGAGTGTTTCTTCGCTTGCGAAATCGCTAAAAGAGGTATTTAGCAAATTTCTTTCTTCTCCTTCAGCTGATAAAGCCACGGTCGAAGAACTGGTTAGGGGTATTCAGCGTTCTCTTTTGATGGCTGACGTTAAGGTTGAGTTGGTGATGAAGCTTTCTGAACGAATTCGCGAAAGAGCTTTCTCGGAAAAGCTTCCGCCTGGTGTCAGTCGGAAGGACAGCATCGCTAAAATCGTTTACGAGGAGTTGACAGCTTTGCTCGGTGAGAAGGCGGAGAAATTTTCGCCACGTGGGAAGAAGCCTTACGTGGTCATGCTTCTCGGAATACAGGGCTCAGGTAAAACCACTACAGCCGCGAAACTCGCCAATTATCTCAAAGCTAACGGCTACAAAATAGGAGTTGTCTGCGCAGACACTTACAGGCCTGCGGCGTATCAGCAGTTGAAACAGCTGCTCGAGCCCCGTCAAATCCCGGTATACGGCGAGCCGAACAACATCGACCCGGTATCCATCGTCGTCAAAGGGCTGGAATATTTCAGGCAGCAAAACGTTGACATCGTAATAGTTGACACCGCAGGCCGTCACAAACAGCAAGAATCATTGATGGAGGAGATGAAAACCCTCGAAGCCGCCATTCATCCAGACGAGAACATTTTAGTCATAGACGGCACTATTGGACAGCAAGCAGGCGTTCACGCTGCAGCATTTCACAAAGCCACACCCGTTGGCTCAATCATCGTCACGAAGCTCGACACATCCGCTAAAGGCGGAGGAGCTTTGACCGCAGTAGCGGAGACAGGGGCGAAAATAAAATTCACCGGAGTCGGTGAAGCCGTCGAAGATTTCCAACCTTTCAACCCCTCCGCTTACATCGCTTCACTGCTCGGCATGCCCGATATAGAAAGCCTCGTGGAAAGAGTTAGACTCGCCGAGCTTTCAACAGACGAGGAGAAAATGAAGGCTATGCTTTCAGGTCGTTTTACTTTGGAAGACATGGTGGAGCAATTGAGCAGTTTATCCAAACTCGGGCCGTTGAGAAAAATTCTTTCAAAGCTACCGCTCCCCGGTGTTGAAGGCCTGACAGATGAACAGTTGGAAAAAGCCGAAGAACGAATAAAGAAATGGAACGCCATCATCAAATCAATGACAAGGGAAGAAAGAACCGACCCGTCAATCATCGACGGCTCGCGGACAAGGAGAATCGCGAGAGGAGCCGGCGTTCTTGAACGAGATGTACGCGAACTTCTGAAAAGCTATCAAGCTTCTCGAAAAATGTTCAAAGACCGGAAGCTCCGACATCTATTCAAGACCACGCGGGGATTCGAGTAGTTGGACACGATACTCGAGCAAGCCCTGGCGCTGCTGAAAAACATGCCGCTTTGCGACTATTGTCTCGGGCGGCAATTCGCCCGTCTATGGCCTCAACTAAGCAACAAAGAAAAAGGACGCGCAATCAAGCTGACCCTGTTCCTATCATCCATAAGAAACAGGGATGTCAATACTGTTGAAATACTCGCCAAACGCGGAGCTCTGCCTGAAGCTTTGGAATATCTGAAAACCATTAACGTTTCATGCGGGTTGGAAGAATGCGGCCTATGCGGCGGCGTGTTCACCGAGGAAAATTTCAGGAGATTTGCGGAAAAAGCGGTTGAGCTGATAGATGGCTATGAATTCGAGACTTTCCTAGTCGGTGCTAAAGCTTCGGCGGAATGCATCGAACGCGAAGACACCTTAAGGTCTTTGGTCGGCGTCATCAACGGAGAAGACATCCGCAACGACGTGAAAAGAGAAGTTGCGAAAAATTTGACCGACCTCACAGGTAGAAGAATCGACTACGCTGCTCCTGACATCGTCATCACAGTGGATGTCTTCCGTGAAATTGTTCAAGTTTTTCCAAACCCTGTTTTCGTGAAAGGCCGATATTTGAAACATAGTCGAGATATTCCACAATCGCTCTGGCATTGTCCATACTGTTGGGGAAAAGGCTGTCAGAAATGCGGTTTCACAGGCCGTAAATACCCTACAAGCGTCGCCGAACTAGTCGGCGAGCCGGCTCAAAGACTGTTTCAAGCAGAGGATTACAAGTTTCACGCCGCTGGTAGGGAGGATGTCGACGCCCTCGTAGCCGGCGAAGGAAGACCTTTCATCCTCGAATTGAAAAAACCTATGAAAAGACGGCTGCCGCTCGTCATGGTTGAAAAGGAAATCAACCAAAGTGCGAAAGGCCTTGTCACGGTCTTTCTTGAAGAATACACAAACCGGAAACAGGTTAGGCTGATTAAGGCAACTTCCCCCACCACCGCGAAAACCTATTTGCTGAAAGCCGTCTATGATGTCGACATCGATGAATCGCTGCTCAAAAAGTTGGAGGAAAAGTTTCGTAAGACGGTGATTGACCAGCTTACTCCAACACGGGTTTTGAGGAGGAGAACCGAAAAACTGCGAAGAAAAACGGTTTACGAGGTCGAAGCGAGGCTTGTCGATGCTCGCACAGTTGAGTATCGTATCCGCTGCCAAGGAGGTCTCTATGTCAAAGAGCTTGCGACTGGCGACGGTGGGCGGACGAAGCCCTCTTTCGTTGATGTTCTCGGCGTTGCGCCTGTTTCGATGGAATTGACCGTGGTAAGGGTCGAGATGTAAACGCTTTTATCATACCGTTCATCATCATGATTCGACGTCGAAAATGCCGCAATCCAAGGGTTTCCGCAGAAAATCAAGAGGATACCTGAGAAAACCGAAAGGTTCGAGAAGCGGCCCTCGTCCAGACATCTACCTCACGGAATACAAGCCTGGAGATCGTGTACTCATATACATCGAGCCGTCTGTTCAGAAAGGTTCGCCTCACCGCCGTTATCATGGAAAAATCGGCGAAATCGTTGAAAAAAGGGGTCGAGGATACGTCGTGAGGGTTGGCGACACAGGAACATTACTTTCTGTTTTACCTGACCATCTTCGCGAGGTTGCATAGTAAGCCATGGTGAGAAAAATCATTTCTAAAACAGAGATACCAATGGCGGTTGTTGGCAAGCTGATTACTGAGGGAACCGATTCCCCAAACGTGATGCAGTCCCGTGTTCTTTCCTACGTAAAAAAATATGCGAAACTTTCCCCTGAGCAGTCTGAGCTATTAGTCGATAAGCTTGTGAAGGAAATAGGTTTGACGAGGGAAGAAGCCGTTCAAGTGGCTGACGTTTGTCCAAGAAATGTTGAAGAGCTTCGAGCGGTTCTCAGCGGCTATAAACGGTTAGTTTCTTTCTTACTTTTCTCGGATGAAAAAATGCGTGCGGTCGTCAAGCTCGTCGAAGACGCAGTCGCCGGCCGTTTATCGTAAAATTCGTGAACGACATGCAGCGTCAAAAACGCTACGAAGATTATGGATATGTTTTAGACGTTTTCCCCGCATCGCAGCAGCGATTACAAGGGCAGCGGGTTTTGCCCGATAGAAACGAGTACATTGTCCAGCTTCTCGGTGAAGATTTCTTCACACTTCTGGAAGTCGCTGTCAACGAGCGGTTTAAACCCAAACATGGTACACGCCTCTACATTGGCCGAGACGTTCCACGCGAAATTTTACGCATAGTACGCCGAATCAACTTCAACGACTTGACTGAAACAGCGGTTGCTAATTTAGAGCCGGCCATCTATAAAATTGTTGAGGAAAACCCACAGCGGTTCCTCGACTTCATCAACAATTCCACCCTGTTAACTCCCCGCATGCATGCGCTCGAATTGGTTCCAGGAATCGGGAAAAAAATGCTTGCTAAATTTTTGGCGGAAAGAGAGATAGCGAAATTCACGAGCTTCGAAGACGTCAAAAACAGGACAGGGCTGCCGAATCCTGTTGAAGCCATCGTCAAACGAATCGTCACAGAGTTAAAAAATAGAGAGGAAAAGTATCGGTTGTTTGTCCGCGAGCCCTCTGCCAAGGAGTGATGGTTTATTTTCCTCGGAAGACTGGCTCACGTTTTTCATAGAATCTGGCCTTGATTCCTTCCTTTAGGTCTTCAGTGTAGAACATGAGTATGGATTCTTTGAGCTGGTATTCCATGCCCTCATCGATGGGCATTTCACCGCCCAGGTTAACGCAAGCCTTCGTCGCACCCACTGCGAGAGGGGCGTTCTTGTTTATCTTTCGAGCAATCTCCAGAGCTTCATCTATCAATTTTTCGTGAGGCACTACCTTGTTTACAAACCCAAGCCGATAACCTTCCTCCGCTGAAATCCATTCTCCAGTGAAAAGAAGGTATTTTGCCCAGTATTTGCTCAGGAAACGCGGAAGTCTTACGGTTATTCCAGCGCCTGGACTTACTCCAATAGTTACTTCGGGTAAGCCGAATTTGGCATTCTGGCTTGCAACCACGATGTCGACGGCTTGAATCACTTCGATGTTGCAAAAACCGTTGACAGCTGCTATTATGGGCTTCCTCATCTTTTCCATATATCTCCAAACGTCGAGGTTGAACCTGTTGAATTTCTCGATCTCGCTGATTTTGCCTGCTTCAACGTTTGCGAGAAATTCTTTCGCATCTCCGCCGGAGCAGAAAGCCTTGTCACCCGCGCCCGTGACAATAATCGACCACACTTCTGGGTCTTCCACTGCTCTGTGTAAAGCGTCGTTGAACTCGGTCAGCATCGCGACGCTCATCGCATTCCTCGTTTCAGGCCTGTTGAAGGTGATGACAACAACCTTGTCCTCGGGAATTTTGTTGTATATTATGTGCTTGTACTCTGTCATGGTGTTTTTCCGAGGCTCAGGAAACTAATAACTTTGAACGATGCCTTTATTTCCAAAATATTTCCCCATGGAGTAGATGAAAGGTTTGCTCCCGTTGAAGGGCGTGAAAGTCCTTGAAATGGGGTCTGCTATTTCCGGGCCAATGTGTGGGATGATTCTCGGCGAAATGGGAGCCGAGGTCATCAAAGTTGAAAACACGGAGAAGGGAGATGACGCGCGGTTCATGGGAAAAATCATAAACGGCGAAAGCATCTATTTCAGCTACTACAACAAGAACAAGAAAAGCATAGCCATCGACCTGAAAACCAAGGAAGGCCGTGAAATAATCAAAAAAATCATAAGAAAAGTCGATGTGTTGATTCAGAATTTCAGCCCCGGGGTTATGAATAAGCTCGGTCTGTCGCTGCGGACGGTCAAGAAACTCAACCCGAAGTTAGTGTACTGTTCGATCAGCGGGTTCGGCGATGTCGGAAAGTACAGCAACTTCCGAGGATATGATTTAGTGATCCAAGCGATGTCAGGATTGATGTGGATGAACCGAAGACCGGGTGACGAACCTTTGAGGCTTCCCATCCCGATCACCGATATTTTGGCGGCTTGGACGGCGGCTTCAGCCGTTTGCGCGGCCCTGTATTTTGTAAGAAAAAGACGCTGCTTCGTTAAGATAGATGTCTCGCTTTTGCATGCAGGAGTAGCCGCCATGGGTCAATGGCTCGTACAAATTCTGAACACGGGTCAAGACCTTGAGCCGTTCGGCAACCGATATCCTGCACTCGCACCCTACGAGCCATTCAAAACGAAAGACAGTTGGGTCGTGGTAGCGGTCGGCAACGACGAGCAATGGCGAAAGCTCTGCACCGCCATAAGCCGCCTCGATTTGATGAACGACTCAAGGTTTGCGTCTAACCAGGGCAGAACCGCTTCAGAGAATCGGGAAAAACTTCACGAAGAGTTGGTGAAAACTTTCAGCAATTATACGTGCAACGAACTTGTGGAGCTTCTCCAGCGAGTAGGTGTGCCAGCTGGCCCTGTTCGAAGCCTTTCAGAGATTACGTCAGATGAATACTTCACATCGGAGAGCATCTTTCGGAAAATCTATCACCCCCGACTCGGTGAAATTTACACAATTCAAACGACTCCAAACTTCAACAACAGAAAAGCAGACATTCGAGCCTCTCCAACCCATGGGCAGCACACCGAACAAATTCTCAGGTCGCTCGGCTTGACACAAAAACGTGTTGAAGATTATGTGAAACGAAGAATCGTCAAAACTAACAACAGTATATAAGTATCAGAAACATTCATGCACCATGTCGGCTGATGAAAATTTTGTAAAACTGGTTTCTCAAGCTAAGATTTACGACCTTGGCCAGCCCTACTTCAACGGCATGCCCGTCCACCCTGAAGACCCCCCGTATTCAATGGTCATCTACAGGTATCACGAATACACGAAGCAGATTTTTGAAAAAGTGGCTCCCGGGTTTTCGGATTCGATGGAGCTAGTCATCACGAGCATGCATTCAGGAACACACATAGACGCTAAATGTCACATGGCCCGAAACGGCACATTACACAACGGAGTCAAAGCTTCAGAAATCGTAAAGCACACCGGCTACACCAAATACGGAACAGAGGAAATTCCGATATACGTGAAGAGAGCGGTTTTGTTCGATGTTCCCGCTTCGAAAGGACTTGACATACTGCCGCCGAGATACGAGATAACAGCAGCCGACCTTGAAAAATGCCTCCAAAATCAGAAAGTTACTCTAAACGAAGGAGACGCGGCACTTATTCGAACCGGTTATTCAAGATACTTTGTCACGGACAAAGAGAAGTACCTTCACGACTTTGCGGGAATAAACGAGGAAAGTGCCAAATGGCTCATCGACAGGAAGATTTCGCTTCTTGGCATAGATAACCTAGCTATGGCTGTGCCGAAACCGTTCAATGTTCATCTGATGTTCCTCGTCGACTCTGGAATACACGTGATGAAAAGCTTGAACCTCGAAGAGCTTTCCAGAGACAGGGCCTACGTGTCTGTCCTCTTCGTCTCGCCGTTGAAAATCATCGGCGGAACAGGCTCGCTGGTCAGGCCGGTAGCTCTCGTTAGTCAGGGAAAAACTTAAGAGAGAAGAACTTTTCTTATCAATGAATTGGCGGACAGGCCGATAAGAAGACTGTTCTGGTGGCTACTCTGCGGCACAAGGGGAGGCCCCACACGGCTCCTGATACTGTTAAAACTACGTGATGGCCCCGCGAACGCAAACAAAATCGCTACCTCCCTCAAGCTAAACTACAAAACCATACAGCACCACCTTGAAATATTGACGGAACACAAATTCGTCGAAGCCGAGCACGGGAAATACGACGTCAAATATCGACTAACTCCGATAGTGTTGGAAAATATGGATGTCTTGGATTCGATAATTGAGGAAGCTTTTTCATCAAGGGCGCGTGTCGCATGGGCCCATTCTGGCTGACAAACATATTGCTTTCACTGATGATAGTCGCAGGCCTTTTATATTCTTTGAGAAACTATCTTCTCACGAGAAAGTATGCGCGGACTAAATTCACGAACGCCCTTGTCGCCCTTACAGCGGTTTTCTTAGTCCAGCATCTCTACGCTGCATACATTTTCTACATGATGTCTCTGTCATTTTCGGAAAACACGCATATCGCGACACCACTTCTCGTCCTCAACGTTATAGGGTTTGCGGGATTCACCATTTTCATCTACCTTTCTAGGGCATAACCCCCGTTAAGGCCTCCAGCCCTCCAACAAAACGAGACAATAGGAGACAGCCAACAGATCAGCGGTTGCAGCAGGCTTCACCCCTGTTCGTCGCACTAATTCACAGAAACGTCTGAATCTTTGCCTGCCTTCATGGGTTGAAAATCCGCCTGCATCGAGAATTCTGCCTGCCAGCTTAGAAAACATTACCGACGTTTGATATCCTCGTCGGCGAGAAATATGGCTGTCGGGTAGATGCTTGAGAATATTGAGAAACGTGTTTATCCCAGCCGAATTCCAATCCTCGAGTTCCAACCTCTGTTTCATGAAGCTGTATCCATGAACGAAGCTCGCATCATAGCCCGTCACATATTCATGCGCGACAACCTCCCTTTTCACATATGGCTTCAACCCCTCGACAACGGGAATTCTCCTCAGACGAATTACCTCACTTGTCCGCGTTGAATGAGCATCGAGATATGCAACACGGCCGAGAGCTCCAGGGTTAACTATTTTGATAGAGTTTAAGATGTTTGCTAAATCGCGGTGGTCCATGCGGCGTAGCATGTTTCTAAGGTTTCTTCGGAGTTGGTTGAATTTCCCTGTGTGGCATGCTGCCTTGCTTAATGGTAGGAGAAGAAGCAGGCTTCCGAGATGAGTGTTTCCACCCCTCTGCCATCGCAGCATGTCAGAGCAGGCTTTCAACGCGAGTTTCCCAACCGGATGAGACGACGCTTTCAGAAATTGTTGGTGAAGCGAGATGGCCGACAAGACGAATTCTGCGTAAATTTGTGGGTCGGAGCTTCTATCCACTAATCCAGGCTTGGGTGTTGTCGCAAGCTCTAACAGCAAAGCCGAAGTACAACAATTTGCTACGTATTCAGCAGTATACATGGTTAAGGCACGATAAAGTACGTGACCCCCGATGCAGTCAGACCGATGGCCAACGTTAAAGGCAGTCCTGGAACGATGGGCCTTTTCTCCGCCAACTTTATGGTGAGCAGGTATCCCATCAAGATTCCAACCAAGGAGGCAGTTCCCGGAATCCATCCCAAGTTGCTCGCGGCGAAGCTGAACAAAACACTGTAGAAGAAGAGGTCTCCCAAACCTATCGACAGCCCATGGAAGTTGACAACAAGCCCCTTGACGATGGAGAGGTCTGTCTCTCCCAAAATACGTAGATGGCCTTTGAACACCGCTACAAGGTCGTATACCGAGACGGCTATCAGCAGCACAACGGATGTGTAAAACGGCAGGGAACTGCTGAAAACAACTCCACACGCTGAAGCCACATAGGAAGACGCCAACACGTTGATATGTTCCTTCGTGGAGAAAACTCCAAACACTACGGCACCGGCCACAACAGCCGAAAACAGAGAAACAAAAATCCAATCAATCTCAAAAGAAAACACCAGATAGACGAACGTCACAGACCAAGTCGTCACAAACAAGATTGTCGTCACAAACAATTTCAATAGATGACGATACCTTAGAAGATGAATCATCAAAAGGCTTCCCGCAAAAATAATGACCAGTATGAGCAACGTGTTGAGATAAGGTGCGGGAGAAACCAACTCCGCGACCTCTCCGCTGGTTTCCTCTAAAGGAACTACGGGAGGCGGTGGAATGGCAAAATTTTCCATAACGACGGCTTGAAAGACAACCGCCAACGAAAGTGTGGCCAAAACGGGGTAAACCAACTTAAGGCTTTTCAGCAACTCAATTTTCAGGCAGTTGCCGGAGAATAAAGGTTTACCAAATTTATATTCGCGTTATATATGTTACAAACGTGATTACGGGGGCGGAACTTCAGTATGTACCTACTGGTATTCCCGGGCTGGATGCGCTGCTCGAGAACAAAGGATATCCTCAAGGCTTTAACATAGTGGTAATGGGGTCGCCAGGCTCGGGTAAAACCACGTTCGGTATCCAGTTTCTCCGTTATGGATGCAGGAACGGCGAACCAGGTGTCTACGTCTCTTTAGATGAAAGGCCTGAAAGCATTCTCCGAAACGTGTTACACCTAGGACTTGACATAACTGAATTCCTCGCGAAAGGAAGCTTGTCGATAGTCGACGCGTCGCCTATAAGGTCTATCCCTGGTGAAGTGAAGTTAGGCGGAATATCGATAGGAAAGAAAGACTTTTCATTGGCGGCTTTAATCGCGGCCATCAACAACCATGTAAAGAACATCGGTGCAAAAAGATTGGTGATAGATTCACTGACGTCGTTTTTCATACAGTATCCGAGGGCGGCTGAAAGAAGAGCCGCGTTCATGGAATTACTAGAGGGCATCACACCTTTAAGATGCACGACTCTGCTAATTACCGAGCTACGTATGAGCGGAGTTGATAGGCCGTACCAGTTTGAAGAATATTTGGCTGACGGTGTGATAATTCTCCGTAAGCAGGCCAAAAATTCATCGGTCGTCAGGTCTTTGCACATCGAGAAAATGAGAGCCGTCAATCACGATGTCGAGCCCCATCCCTATAGATTCACAAGAGGTGGAATAGAGGTCTTTCCAACGGAGAAAGTAATCTAACATCATAATTTGGATGCTGAAAAATTTCTTCATGCTTAGAAAACTATCCTGCAGCAATAGAAAAGCCATTTTCGGTTACACCATCCGACCCGGAGTATATCAAATTCTTGAAAAAAGTTTAGAAGACCTATCGCATTAATTTTGCTGAGACTTTTTTCGCTTTGTGGAATGTAGAAGCAAATTTACCGATGCGAAGTGGAGGTGATACAAGGAAATAGCCGCTAAACAAAGTTTGGGAAAAAATTTACCGAGAGCTAGAGCAATGCGACTCTGAAACTACATTTGTCCGCCCCTGTTGCCTTGCATGTAATTTCATAGCATTCAACGCGTTTTTTGAGACATACACCTATGACGCCAACCACTACGCTGGAAACAAATTTGTCGCAGAAAGGTTCGTCGCTCTTTACACCTTCGCATAGATGACATTTATTCAGCTCGAACGCCCATGCATCCATGCCTGTGGACAAAAACTTTATGTCCAAACCCCAGCCTGCTTTCAACGCTATAGTGATAAGTTTAGGCACATCATCCACGCGAAACTTCGTGTAAGGTGTTCCTTCGAGCCTGGTAATGTATTCGAGCGCGGTTTTTCGAGCAGATAGTTCCCCGACATACCTTGTAGCCCGCTCCGCTTCTTTTCTTAGTTCCGGATTTTTCATAAATACAAGGTTTAGTATGCTTCTCATGGAGTCGAGCACGGCGATGTGTGCCTCGAAAGGAACGGTTCGAATCCTTACCCCCAAAAAACTCTTGAAAAGAGAAACCAAGATTAGCGCAACATCAGTCGGAACACTCAACAAAAGTCTACTTTTGAATTTCAGACGATTTCTTTTCGGAAAAGTAACATCGGGTTTCTTCCTTTCTATGCTCAGTACACCGCCGACCACCAACTGTACGACTTTCGCAGCGACCTCTTCCCATTTATCAGGATAAATGAGTTTCAAGTCGGACACCTTCATCCCATCCACAGTAGTCAACAAAACATAATCATTCACTCCGAGGTTTTCCATGGAAACGTCGTTTCTTCTCAGCACAACTTCGTCTCCATTCATCTCGATCAACTCTCTCACCTCGTCTGCCGTAACAATTTTGGAAGGCAAATCTTCTAACAGAACTCCTTCCCATTCAATCAGCAGCCTGGAATCCATTATGTCGAACTGAATGTTTTTGAGATGGTAGCTCGGCGCGCAGGACCTTATGGGTGTGAAGAAATAAACGAATCTGCCGTTCTGCTTCACGACTTGGATGTCTATGACCGCGTCGGCGATTGCCCGGGCCTTTCTTTCGAACTCTTCGAATGTATTGCGGGGGAGTAGGTAGAACTCGATGGTCTCTGAATTGACAACGTCTTTCTGCCAAAGTTCGAGAACCTTGAGCACTTCTTCAGAGTTGTGACGTATCAAAAGCTCCGGCAGATACATATGAATGAAAATTTTCCCACGGTCGCTTCTTCTCTTCTGATTCACATGGATGGAAAGATCCTGCAGCGATTCGAGTGGAACAGCAAAATACTGTGCATCCATGGCAGGATGCCGCGAGGTTACTAAATATATTATCCAGTTACGATGTCTTTTCAGAAGTACGTTGAGGAAGGAACGTGCTTCACTAAACGTTTCGTCTGAAATTAGAACGGTCATTCCTTTTCTGACATGAAAGATGTGGTCGAACACCGTATGACCAGTTAAAAAGACTGATTTTCCACGGTCTACGGCTTCCATTAACGGCCATATCGGTGTTCTACTCTTTAAAAATGTTTTGAGTCAGAGCTTTATCGGAATGCTTCAATGATAATAACTCCGCCCCAAATTTTCTCCGTTAAGCTGACTGTGCGGAAATACTTTTCCGTCAAATTCCTAAGGATGGAATTTGGCGGTAGCCGTTTATACGTCACGTGGATGGCTGAAGCTATCAGCCCTTTTTTCCCAAAACGGATAAACGCGATCAGCGGGGCGATAATTCTCCAGTAAAGACCTACAAATGCTGATTTGATTTTATCGTCTGGTTTGCCGAGGTCCAACACTAGCAGTTTTCCTTGAGTTTTAGCGACGCGGCTAACTTCTTTCAAAGCGCTTTCGGTGTTTCGGGCATCCCTTAATGAAAACCCCATCAACACCGTGTCGAAGGAATCTTCGCGGAATGGCATGTTTTCGAAAGCGGCTAGAACCGCGTTGATTTTTCCAGCAGGCAGAGTTTTCAACGACTCCTTGTGCATAGTTGGCAAAACGTCGAGCAGAACTACTTCGACGTCGTCTCTTCCGTTTTCGAGAAGAATTTTGCTGAAAATTCCGTTCCCAGACCCAGCGTCCAAAACAACACCTTGGACAGATTTATTCTCAACACATTTCCTGCGAAGGGTCCGGTCCGTTCTAAACGAAATAGTCTCGTTGAACCTATTGTAAAACGGTGCCAGTTTTTCCAGAGAACTGACTACTCTTCCCCAGTCTTCGGCCAACCCGTAGCTTCGACGAACCATCAACGAATTCGAAAAGTTGACGCGGAAATTTAAACGATGCCGCAAATCATCATAATTTATGGAATCTCCTGAAAACAGGGTAGTGAAAATCCTTCAAGAATCTTTCAACTTCAATCATTACATGGCGAAGGCATACGTGGCGGTGGTTTCAGGTTATTCCAAACCCATGGAGATAGCCCGTAGAACGCGAATTCCTCAAACACGAGTTTACGACGTACTCGCTACTTTGTGTCAAATGGGCTTTATTCAGAAAACAACTCGTGGATATTTCGCGTCAAACCCCTCTCTCGCCTTCGCCAATTGGTTGATGGCTGAACGTGAAAGAATTGAAGGTGAATTCGCCGCGAAGACGAAAAATTTAGAGAGTTTGCTTGCCTTGGTTAGGAAGTTCAAAAAGGAGTCGGGCCATGAAAGCGATACTGCTATAATCCGCGGTCTTTCGCCCTTGGTTGTCAAGCTTTTAGAAATGGTGGAACATGCTGACGAATTTGTGTTTGCCGTACGTAAAGCCGCAAAGCTGAAGGAAACCTTTAAGGAATTAGTCAGCCGATTCGCAGGGAAGAATTACGTGTTTATTCTGCATCCATCTGTTGAGCCCGACGAACATGACAAGATGTTTTTCGCGAAAATGCATGCGAAGGTTTTCGTCAACTCAACGGTTTTGCTCGACATACTCGTGACAGATAAGGGCGAAGCTTTGATTGGTTTGCCGTTCGATGATGAACCAGTGGCGGTTTGGATAAAAGATGAGGGTTTTTGTGAATCCCTAAGAAAGTCTTTGATATCTCTGGTTGAGGTTTAGGGTGGCGGTGGAGGCGGTGGAGGTGGTTGACCTCCTACTTGTGGAATTTGGAAGAACGCGACAGCCATCAAGACGTACGCGATAATCGATATAATGAATCCCACCAGTATGATTGTCAGCGCCGCGCCGAGTAGCACAAGCAGTCCCGCGGTTTTAAAGAGTTTGATGCCTAATGCATCTCCTGTCAGGTTCAGCGATTTACGGAGGAAGATTGATGAGGCGACGGAGAAAACCCACGCTACTAGGACAGCGATTAGTATACCGGTTAGAAAAGTGAAAAAGTCTGGCTCGGGCTGTCCTGGACCAAGTTCGCCAAACCCTCCAGTTAATGCGGTGAGCAGCGCAGCACCTCCCAGAACTAGCGCAGCGACCGCTCCGATTATTCCGATGATGACCGCGTATAATGCGTTCTGGAAAATTGCCGGCTGCTGGACAGCGGTCGAAACATATTTCAACGCAAGCAGCACGAGGACAAATCCGACGATGCTTAAAATGGGCCCGACGCTTGGCACAATTACAAGCATGAGTAAGATCGAGCCGATGCCGCCAATCATTCTTGCACTACTTAAATCTGTCACGCTGTGACTGCGTTAAGGGTCTTATTATGCTTAGCGGAAAACAATTTTTTCGACTCTACCGTCGAGGTTAACAATTGCTAACATGTCGGCGTATCCGATGAAGAGACCGTTTTCCAGAATTCCCGGTATTTGGCGGAGAATTTTCTCCACTTTCTCCGGCTCATCTATTTCGCCAAAATCAGCGTCCCCGAGAAAGTTGCCGTTTTCTGATATAATGGGTCCGTTTTTTTCATTTGAGACGCGAAGCGATAGCCGGGCTCCTAGAGTTTTCAGTTTTTCAGCCACAAAGCCCGTTGCGAAAGGTGTTATTTCTACGGGAACGGGCCTGTTGAGCTTTTCAACGATTTTGTGTCCTTCACCAACGAATATTCGGCGACGAGAAGCGGCTGCCAAAATTTTTTCACGTAGCATCGCACCACCTCCGCCTTTGACCATTTCGCCCTTTCTCGTGGCTTGGTCAAAGCTGTCAAGATAAATATCTGGAAAAGGAAAACGGTCGAGAGAAACTATTTCAAACCCCGCTTCGACTGACTCGTGAAAAGACTGCCACGAGGCCGGGACTATTTTTACCTGTTTTCCCGCTGATTCGATCTCTTCGATGATCATCGAAACCGTTGACCCGCTACCGATTGCGACGACCATTCCGTCCGCGATGTGTTCCACCGCAAGCTTAGCCGCCATCCTTTTCGGATTCATCCTTGAACTCACCTAGAACCTCGGCGGCCCTTCTTTCAAGTGATTTCACCCTTTCCTCTGTTTGAAGAAGCAGAGGCGAAAACCTGGTGTCGACAAGAGGTGGAAGATTTTTCCAATCTATGTGGATTATGGTTTCGTTTTTCTGTCGGGCTGGGTTTCCGAAAAAAGCATACATTAGGCCGGCTAACGTTGTCGCAGTGAAAGCAATTAGTAATATGAGCAGGTCTTCCAGCAACCTGTAGAAATCCTTTTCATCGTTGTTTTAAAGGTTTGGAGCCGGGCTGAGGCAAACTTCTATGATTAATACCCGCCATATTCGATAAAATTGTGTATGAAACATATCGCGGTGATCGGTGCGAAAAAATCAGGTAAAACCGCTGTCGTATCGTATCTGATTGAGAGGTTGTCAAGGGATGGGTTTAAGGTCGCAGCCGTCAAACATATACATCATGAAGTCACTATCGACACTGAAGGGAAGGATACCTACAGGATGTCTCAGAGCGGGGCTCAGATAGTTGCCAGCGTTTCGCCTAAAGAAACTGCTGTATTGTTCTACGGACGACATAGCTCAGCGATTCAAATGCTTTGGGAGATTTTCGACCGCGAGAAAATCGATGTCGTGCTTTACGAGGGGTTCCGCGACCAACTTGGCAAAAACAAAGACATAAGCAAAATCGTAACTGTGAAACACGTCTCCGAGTTGGACATCCTCAATCACTTGGACGGGCCGATATTAGCGATTTTCAGCTTCGAAAAAAATGTCGGCAACGATAGCGTGCAGGTTTTCGGACCCGACGCAAAGGAAGATTTTTACATTCATGTCCTGAATCAAATCG
>JAWBKB010000016.1:0-34720 GCA_038831915.1 Candidatus Caldarchaeum sp. | reverse complement strand
AAGCGTATACAGCTATTATCTCGCCTGCATCGACGTCTACTGCAGACCATACGTAGACCCACTCGCCCAGCCTCTTCTCAACAGTCTCATCGACGGCTACAAGCCTCCTGGGCTTACGCATGGGGTTGAAGACCCTCCCCAGCCTATGAACCCACTCCCCAACACTCTCCCTAGAGGCATACCTCTCAGACACATCCCTAAGGCTAAGCCCAGCCAAGAACAACAGGGCAGCATAAGCCTTCTCAGAAGGACTATAGTTATGGAACCTGAAGAGGCTGGAGAAGCGCTCAACCAAGCAGTCGAAGACATGCATGGCCGAGCGGAGAACAGCCCAGGCCATAACCATTCCGAGAAAGGCTTAAGTAAAAGTTGACAGTGCCCATTTGCACTTGTAGAAGGTTTATATATCGACCGATTATTGGTCAGCCGAGGTGCGATGATGACCAGAGGTGGACGCCTTCCAGCAAGGTGGTTGCCTTCCAGCTCGGTGCAGCGTTTAAGCCGAGTAAATTAGGCGCTGAGAGAACAAAGAAGCTCGAATTCTATTCGAAACTGTTGTCACGTTTGGGATATCGGTATCTTGTCATGGATTCGGAAAAAGAGAACACAGACTTAACCACAGGGGAATTCGAAAGAATTTTGGAAACCTGTAAAATGCTTGGTTATCCTGAGCCTGTGATGACTATACCGATGCGGAGAAGCGATGGGTGGGTCAGGGTGAAAGAAATTACTGAACTAGTTAACGCACACAGATTTGGAGGAATCTGCCTTGTCGCAGGTAACCCCGCGTATCTTTCGCAGGATGAGATTCGAAACAATTCCTCCAAACTCATGCGGGAGGCCGGGGAATATTATCGAAGCATATGCCGGTTCAACCTTTTGATGGTTGGTACTGAAAACGTCGTCAAAACCGCTGCATACCTCGCTGAGAAATTTAAAGCGATGCCTGTGATGCTGCTCACCCCGCAGATGAACCATGAACTTAGCTTCTATGGCAACAACGGGTTATCGAAAGCAGTTTACGCACCTTTTTACTTCGGAACCGAGCCAAACCATACAATAGCTGAAGCAATTCAGGCTTACGTGGAAAGGCGAAACGCAAAAACCAAAACACTAAACAGTCACGAGGCCTACATATTAATGGGAGGACACGAGAATTTCGCCGCAAAGATGGACTTGCTGGCGAAAGCAGGCGTGGATGTCTTCATCGGTTTTGCCCTTGACGAAAAACCTGTCCAATTTTCGTCGCTCAGCTCCGCGGCATCTTTACCCAGGGTTCAGCTTTGACAACTGACCTACGTAGGTTTCCTCGGATTTCAACATAGACTTCTCGACCTGCTTCAGCAAGGTCGGATGAGAGATACCCGAGGGCAATCCCTCTTTTTATGAGCGGGGAAAAACAACCGCTAGTTACCACACCCACTTCGGAATTGTTCGAAAAGATTTTGTAACCGTGCCTGGGAACGCCAACGTCGATCATTTCTATTAAGCTAAGCTTTTTCTTCGGCGGTTCACCCGTTAAGGCTTCCTTCCCAATGAAACAAGCTTTATCCATCTTAACAGCCAATTCAAGACCTGCTTCGGCAGGACTGTTTGACTCGTCGAAGTCCTGCCCTGATAATGGATATCCCGCCTCGATTCTGCAAACATCTCTGCATGCCAGCCCGGCAGGTTTTACGCCTTCCCCCACAAACTTGCTGAAAATTTTTTCAAAGAGTTCAACTCCGCCACATGGAACCATTATTTCGAACCCGTCTCCCCCTGTGTAACCGCTTCTCGTAACCAAAAGCTGGCACCCGTCGAAGACTCGAAAATCTCCTTCAAACCAGCGAAAACCCGACACGTCACCGAAAAGCATTGACAGATGTTTAGCGGCTTCAGGGCCTTGGACGGCGAAAAAAGCGGAAAAATCAGTAATGTCTTCGACAGCAACATGTGTAGATGCATGTTGACTCAACCACTTGACGACCCGTTGACGTGTCACCGCGTTCGAAACCATGAGGAATGTGTTTTCGTCGACTTTGTAGACCGTTACGTCGTCGATTATTTTCCCCGATTCGTTGAGCATCAGCCCATACTTCATCCTTCTTTGTTTCAGCTTCTCAACGTCAATAGTCAAAAGTTCTTGAAGAAATTTTGACGCACGAGGGCCCGTTATCTTGGTTCTCGTCATGTGGCTGATGTCGAAAATTGCGGCCGAATTCCTGACCGCTGAATGTTCTTCACGGACCGAAGAGAAAGTTATCACGGTTTTCCATCCAGCGAATTCCCCGATTTCAACGGCGTTTTTTTCATGAAGACTTAGAAGCGGAATCTGTTTCATTCCGTCGCCTCAAATAACTCCTCCAAGTGGGAGCCATATAAATGGGATGAGAAGCCTTTGCTTCGTTGATTCTTCCCACAGATGTGTTTACAGGGGCTGAGCGAACCAGCTCGGGCTTCTCATAGCATTCGGAAATGACGTGGGCGAAAGCCTCGTAATAGCTGTCAAGAGTTTCCTTTGACTCTGTTTCAGTGGGCTCCACCATAAAGGCCTCTTCCACGATGAGCGGGAAGTAAACCGTCGGCGCGTGAAATCCATAATCAAGCAATCGTTTCCCAACCTCTAGAGCCCCCAAGCCAGTTTCTTTTCGAAGCCGCGCTAGGCTTAGAACGAACTCGTGTTTTCGCGGTCTTTTCTGGTCGTAGGGAAGCGATACACCTCTTAGGTTTCGCATTTTTGCCAAAAGGTAGTTCGACGCCGTTACTGCATTAAACGCGGCTCTTCGAAGCCCTTCGCCGCCCATGGATAGAATGTACGAGTATGCTCTGATGAGGACGGCGAAATTTCCCATGAAAAGCTTCACCGGGCCGATGCTTGATTTATCCCCTTCGTCGAGAACATATTTGCCGTCAGGTGTTTTTCTTACCCGCGGTGGAGGCAAATATTTTGCGAGTTTTTCAACGACACCCACTGGTCCCGCTCCAGGCCCACCACCGCCGTGAGGAGTTGAAAATGTTTTGTGAAGGTTTAGATGTACGATGTCAAAGCCCATGTCGCCGGGCCTTACCACGCCGACTATCGCGTTGAGGTTCGCCCCGTCATAGTAGAGGAGCGAGTCGTTGCGATGCATGATTTTGACAATTTCTTCGATGTCTTTTTCGAAGACTCCAACTGTGTTGGGGTTTGTCAGCATTATTCCAGCGGTGTCGCTGTCAACCATTTTCTCAAGCTGTTCGAGGTCAACGCATCCATCGCTTCTTGTGTCGACAACCATGACTTCGAAGCCAGCCATCGAAGCGCTGGCTGGGTTAGTTCCATGAGCCGAGTCGGGAACGATTATCTTCGAACGCGGTTTTCCCTCCCTCTCGGTGTGATAGGCCTTGATTATTAGCACCCCGACGAGCTCGCCGTGGGCGCCTGCTGCGGGAACAAGTGAGAAAGCATCCATTCCTGTGATTTCTTTTAAAGCTTGCTCAAGGTTGTAGAGAATTTCTAGGCAGCCCTGCACGGTTTCAGCTGGTTGTAGAGGATGCGAACCGGCTATTTCTTCGAATGATGCGATTATATTGTTTATGACTGGGTTGTATTTCATCGTGCAGCTGCCCAGCGGGTAGAAACCTGTTGAAATGCTGTAGTTCATCTGGCTTAGCCGCGTAAAATGACGGACGACGTCAAGCTCTGATAATTCTGGAAGGTCTATGCTGTTTCTCAATAGTTGCTTGGGAACGAGTTTGAGCTTTCTCTCACCCGCTTCCTTGATTTCGTGCGGCAGTTCAGGCGGTTTGAAGGCTTGAACATTTGGCCGTGAAAGCTCGTAAACCAGTTTTTCATCCCAACGTGCCTGTCTGAACATCAGACCACCTCTTTCACCGCTCGGACGTATGCGTCGATGTCATCAATACTGTGAACTTCGGTGACGCAGGTGAGCACCGAATCGCCCAGGCTGGGAAAATCTTTTCCGACTCGAAGACCACCCACAAAACCTTTCTCCAAAAGCTTTTCCAACAACGTTTTAGAATCCAGCTGTTCAACCCGGAATGTAAATTCCATGTAGTGAACGGCGTCTAACACAGGAGCGATTACCCCATCGAGTCGCGACAAACTATCGATAAAGTAGGCTGTCTTGTCGAAAATGTGTCGGGCTAGGTCCTGAACGCCCCTTTTACCCAGAATCGATAGGTAAGCCGCCGCTATGATTGCGCAGTGCGCTTGGTTTGTGCAGATGTTTGATGTTGCTTTTTCCCGCTTTATGTCCTGCTCCCTTGCGCGTAGAATCATGGAGAACGCCCTTCGTTTATCGGTGATGGTTTCGCTCAAACCAACTATGCGGCCTGGCATGGAATGGATTAGCTTCCTGTCTGACCTACATCCGAGAATTCCAAGGAGCGGGCCTCCGAAATTCATTGGCATTCCGAGTGGCTGACCTTCGCCGACGACAATGTCTGCTCCGTATTCTCCAGGTGGTGTGAATAATCCGAGGGAAATCGGCTCCGCTCCCACGATAAACAAAGCGTTCTTTTCATGTGCCAGTTCGCCAACTTCTTTGACGTTTGACACCAAACATCCAAGATACGTCGGATTTTCCACGTAGACAGCAGCCGTCTCACTGTCTATTGATTGTTTCAAAAATTCCTCATCAACTGCCCCGTCTCGTCTAAAGGGAACAATCTCAATTTTCATTTGAAGTGGTCTAACGTATGTTTCCGCGATTCGAAGCCTGTCTGGCCCAGAATGCCCCGCTACAACTATTTTTGTTCTACCGTTGTAGCGGTAAGCCATCCTGAATGATTCGCCCAAAGCCGTCGCCCAATCATACATCGATGAATTGACGACGTCGATGGCGTAGAGGTCTGCCACGAGGCTTTGAAACTCGAATAAAGCCGTCAAAACCCCCTGCGAAGCTTCGGGCTGATACGGCGTGTAGCTCGTAAGAAATTCACTTCGTGAAGCAATTTCTTTCACAGCGGCTGGAATGTAGTGTGGCCAGATTCCGCCCCCGATAAACAGCTTCAAGCCTCGGCGGTTCTTCTCCAAAATCTTTTTGAAAGCTTCGTAAACTTCCTGTTCTGTCTTGGGCGGACCTATGTTAGGTGGGTTGGGCAAAATGAATTTCGCAGGAATATCTGAAAAAAGTTGCAGAACATCTTCTACTCCAATTGTTTTTAGCATATCGTTAACGTCTTGTTTTGTATGATGGCCTAAATATGGAACGAAATCTTTCGCTCGAATGTTCATTCCCACTAGTTTTTTCACCACCGCTACTTATACCGATAGCGTTTAAAAAATAGTTTGAATCATTTCCACCGTGAAAATATCTTACCCTCTGGTTGTTTTGAATTTCAAAAATTACGGGGAAGCTATTGGAAGTCGCTGTCTGGAGCTTGCCAAAATCGCTGAAAAAGTTTCCCTCGACACGGGTGTTACGGTTGCTGTCTGTCCTAATTTCGTCGATTTGGAGAAAATCGCTCGGTCTGTCGCCATCCCTGTGTTAGCTCAGCACTGCGACCCATATGAACCCGGTGCTTTCACCGGCTCTGTTGTCGCTGAAAACCTTCGTGAAGCCAAAGTTTCAGGATCTTTGCTAAACCATTCTGAAAAACGTCTCAAACTTTCGGCCATAGCGGCGGCTGTGGCGCGTCTTAAACGCGTTGGTCTTTTTTCACTGGTCTGTGCTGACGATGTACCTTCCGCCGCGGCGGCGTCGGCTCTCAACCCAGACGCGTTGGCAATTGAGCCGCCTGAACTGATTGGAACCGGTGTTTCAGTTTCGACGGCACGTCCTGAAGTCGTGACGGAGACCGTTGCCAGCGTGAGAAAACTCAACAAGGAGGTGCACATTCTCTGTGGAGCGGGAGTTTCAACTCCAGACGATGTGAAGAAGGCGATTCAGCTCGGAACAGAGGGTGTATTGCTGTCGAGCGCCTACGTCAAAAGCCGCGACCCTGAAATACTGCTGCGAAAAATGTGTGAATACTCTCTCGTTTAGCGAACACTGCATGCAATCGCCCTTCCTTGAGAATCTATGACGTGAATGTCTGTTTCGTCTCTGTAAGGTGGTGTCACTATTACCATTATTTTGCCCATGAAATTGTCAAGGTCTTCGAGAGATGGTTTTGCGACTCCGGATGGATGGGAATGTGCTATGCCGAGAATTGAATGGTCAATGGGTAGAAGGTAGGGGTTGAAAGATGAGAAATTTTCGCCATAAACTGACTGGGGAGGGAATGAAAGTTCTTCAACGACGGCGGTGTCGCCATTAACACGGCCGTGGAGCAGCACAATCATTTCGTTTGGATGAACATTTCTTGCCACTTCGAGTAGTAGACCAGCGATTTCCTTGCTGATGAAGACTTTGCGAACAACCATGGTGCTTCACTTGCGGGGAGACCGAACGCCTTCAACGATGAAAACAACCGAATCCCCTATATACGTGGCGTGGTCAGCAATCCTCTCCAAATACCTGAGAATAAGCATTGAAGCCATGCTGCATTTCTTCGAAGTTGAGTTCAGCAAGCTACGCTCAAGATGATTTCTGTAAGCCCTGTCCACGATCGAATCGAGTTTTTCAAGCTCCTCGGCCGAAGCTTTGTTGCCTTCGGTGAAAGACTTGATACTTGTTTCTATCATGAGTTTTACAATTTCGCTGACTTCGACGATTTCTTTCTTATCGCAGTCGTTTAGGTTTCCGAATGTGGTGATTACTTGGCAGATGTCATATGCATATCTGCCGAACCGGCTGAATCCGTATGCCACTTCCATAGATGACTTGAGAAAACGAAGGTCCCTTGCGACTGGTTGATATCTCGCGATAATTTCCACAGCGAGGTCGGAGACTTCGTCCTGAAGCCATCGAAGCTTCTCGGAAAGCTGGAAAACTTCATCCTGTTTATCGATTCCTTTAATGTAGCTTTCAACCGCGAGTTCGACGGCTTTCTTGCTAAGATTAGCCATGTCGTTAAGCATGTTTACGAGCCTTTCCAACCCGATGTCCATGAGACGGGTCGTTTCCGGCTCACCCTATTCTTCCCGAAATGTAGTCCTCAGTTCGTTTGTCTCGCGGGTTTGTGAAGATTTCTTTTGTGGGCCCGAATTCTATCAGCCTACCTATCATTTGCTCATCGGGCATCATGACTGCTGTGTAGTCCGATACTCTGGCGGCCTGCTGCATGTTGTGGGTTACGATGATGATCGTGTATTCGTTGCAGATTTGTCGCAGGAGTTGTTCAATTTTAGCCGTTGAAATCGGGTCAAGCGAGACCGTGGGTTCGTCGAGAAGAATCACATCTGGGTCGACTGCGAGAGCCCGGGCGATGCAAAGCCTCTGCTGCTGCCCTCCTGAAAGAGAGTAAGCAGGCGCGTCCAACCTGTCTTTCACCTCATCCCAGAGAGCCGCCTTAATCAAAGCATCTTTGACTTTTTCATACATTTCCTGTTTCGTGAATTTAACGCCGTTTACCTTTAGCCCAAAGGAGACGTTGTTGAAAATCGACATGGGGAATGGGTTGGGCCTTTGGAAAACCATGCCAACAACGGTTCGGACAGCCACTGGGTCAACTGAGTCGCTGTAAATGTCTATTCCCCGGTAGAATACTTTACCTTCGACTTTTGCCTCGGGAATGAGGTCGTTCATTCTGTTCAAACATCTGAGAAAGGTTGATTTTCCGCAGCCCGAAGGCCCGATTATCGCTGTAATCTGGCTCCGCTCGAATTTCAGGTTAATGTCTTTAATGGCGTATTTGTTCCCGTACTTGACCACGAGGTTCTTAACTTCTATAACTGCTCCTCCATCGCTTGGACGCAAAATTTCTGGTTGAACCGCCAGCCTCTTGGTCAACATCCACTACAGCACCAACCTTTTTTGGAAACGGTACCTTATAGCTATGGCCGATGCATTCAACGCAAGCAAAAGCATCAGCAAGACAATAATCGCGGCGGACGCAAGTTCTTGAAACGCCACCTGCGGCCTGCTGACCCAGTTGAAAATCTGAAGCGGCATCACCGTGAAACGGTCGAAAATGCTCACAGGGTCTCGCCTGATGAACAAAAGCCCGCTGATTATGAGAATTGGTGCGGCTTCGCCTATCGCCCGCGAAATGGCCAAAATCGCCCCCGTCATCATCATGGGCAGCGACCGTGGTAGGATGATGTAACGGGTTACCTGCAGCTTTGTCGCACCTAATGCATATGCGCCATGTTTAAGGGCTTCGGGGACGGTTTTGACTGCTTCTGCGGCTGAGACGGTCACGAGAGGAAGCGTCATTATTCCAAGCGTGAATGCACCAGCGATGATTGACCTTCCCCATCCAAGTCCGTAAGTAAGAAGGCTTAGCCCGACAAGTCCGAAAATAATGGACGGAACACCTGCGAGGTTTGCGATGTTAAATTCGACAAAGCGTCTAAACCGTCTCCAACTCGACCATTCTGAAAGGTAGAGGCCCGTAGCGATTCCCAGCGGCACGCTGACAAGTGCGGAAAGCCCCAGCGTCCAAAAACTTCCAAGAAAAGCCGACCTCATACCAGCTTCTGCAGGATTGGCGGATGGATATTCTAAAATCAGGTTCAGCGATAGTCTTCCTGCTCCCTGATACACTACTGTTATCAATAGAGCCGCGACAGCCGAAATCGCGATAAACACGGCTATGGCCAAGATTACAGGGGTCGCAATATCCAATATCTTTTTGAGTCTGTCTCTTCTCGACAAAACTTTCACTTCTAGTACCGTACCTGCCACCTCTTTACGATATACAGTGCGACGATGTTAAAGGCCATGGTGACTAAGAATAGAAGAAGTCCGACAGCGAAGATTGATTGATACTCGATGGTTCCGTGAGGCGCGTCTCCCGTCGCAACTTGAGCGATGAAAGCCGTCATGGTCTGCATCGCCTCGCGTGGGTCCCATGAATAATAAACACGGAACCCTCCAGCTATGGCAGCAATCATCGTTTCTCCCATAGCCCTTGTAAAAGCCAGAATTATTGACGCAAAAATGCCAGATAGAGCGGCTGGCAGGACGACTCTGAAGACGACGTCCACTTTGCGCGCTCCAAGGCTGTAAGCAGCCTGTCGAAAGTCTTCCGGGACAGAATACATGGCATCTTCGCTCAGCGAAGCCACAATAGGAATGATCAAAACCCCGATTGTCAGACCAACGGCTAGCGCGCTATGAACACCTATGCCTTCGATCAACGGCATCAAAAGGTTTGGCGAAATGAAGTAAAGGGCGAAATATCCATAAACGACTGTGGGAATTCCCGCAAGAACTTCGATGACGCTTTTTATAGGTCTTCTTGCCCTGTTGCTCGCGTATTCGCTCAAATAAATGGCCACGGCCAACCCGACTGGTATAGCCACCGCTAAAGCTATGAGCGAAGTTATGGCCGTGGCGACGAGCAAGGGCTGGACACCGAATTTCTTCGGCGTGAAGAGAACTGTCCATTCAGTGCCCGTGATGAATTCAGTAATTGAAACTTGGCCGAAAAAGATGGACGATTCAAGGACGAGGGAACCGACTATAACGACAATTGATATGAATGAGATGGATGACGCCGCCAAAAGCAGGATGTTAACGAGAGTTGTTTTGATTTGCCTTCTCCGTAGGTTTTTTAAAAAGACGGGGTCAAAAAAAATGTTTGAGGACAATTCTTCCCTTCACCGTGGGCCTGCGTTCTCGTTCTTAAGTCTTGTGAGTTCGTAGAGGCCGGTGTATATACCGCTTTTGATCAGTGCCAGCGCTTTTACGTAGTAGTGGTCTGGGAAAGGTGTGTATTGGACTTTCTTCATGAAGGTGGGCCCGTTTTCGAGGTAGAAGTAGATGAATTCTCTGAGATGTGGTTTGGTGTCCCATGCTTTCTTGCTAACGTAGAGGAACAGCGGACGAGCCAACGGGTAGACGAATGTTTTGGCCGTTTCGTCTCCAGGTTCGATGCACGCACCCCCCGCTTCGTCGTCTTGGACCTTTAGAGCCTTGATTTTATCCTTAGCTTCGGGGTAATAAGCGTAGCCAAAGTATCCGAGAGCATACGTTTCTCTTTCGACACCCGCTACCAACACGTTGTCGTCTTCAGACGCAATGTAGTCTGTTCTACTTGCTTTGGCTTTTCCCACCACTCTTTCTGTGAAGTAGTCGAAAGTTCCGCTGTCAGGCCCTGGACCGTAAAGTCTGATTGGTTGAGCTGGCCATTCAGGTCTTACGTCACTCCAGAGACGGACTTTGCTTTCCGGTTCCCATATTCGTTTGAGTTCAGAGATGGCGATGCAATCGACCCAGGTTGCGGCTTTGTTGACTACGACCACAAGGGCGTCAATCGCAATCGGAACTTCGAACCATTCAATGCCATTTTTCGCAGCAGCTTCGGCCTCCGACTTGGTTATGGGCCTCGAAGCATCGTTGATGTCTGTTTCACCGATGACGAATCGTTTAAAACCGCCTCCTGTGCCCGAGATACCGACTTTAATGTCGACGTTGCGGTGGATTTTCATGAAGGCTTCAGCAACAGCTTCGGTTATGGGATAGACTGTGCTGGAACCGTCGATTTCGATTGAACCTGCGAGTTGCACGGTGGTTGGACCCGGTGTGGCCGTTATCGTTACGGCTCCTGCTCCGCCGACTTCACGGGTTACCGTTTGAATTAGCGTGATGGTTTGAGGTGGTCCACCGAATAATGACGGCCCAGCGACGAGTCCGAGAACGAGGCCAACCACGAGAGCTACGACAACGCCTCCAACGAAGGTGGATGATACGCCTTTGCTTTTTTCCATGGCGGTTGACTGGTCGGTTTACCATGATATATAGCTTGGTCGCTATGAATATTTTCGGCTTTAATGTCTATATAGTGGAATATTATAGTGTGGCCGTGGAAAGCATTTACTTCCGCCGCATTCAGAAAACCGGCCGCTCCACGTACATCATCTCGCTACCGAAAGAATGGGTGGAGAAAGAAGGTTTGAAGAAATTCGACCGTGTAAAAATAATACCGTACGCATCTGGCTTACTTATCGTCGGCGAAAGCGGCGGGGGGTTAGGAGAGACCGTCGTTCATGTGTCTGGGAACGAAAACCCTGACGAAGTCGTTCGCATATTTTTTTCCAAATATCTGGACGGCTACGACAGAATTCGGGTGAAATTTTCGTCTTATTCTCCATTATTAGCCGGAATCCTTAAGGACAGGGTTCGACGGTGGCTTGTAGGCGTTGAAGTAATCGGTGAATCGACCACTGAAATCCTGGCCCAGGTCTTGCCCATAAGTGATACTCTGCCGCTCGCCTCATCGATTGAACGGATGAGCACGATAACAACTTACATGCTTTCTGACGCGATGACTAGTGTAACCGAGTTGGACAGGACTTTGGCCGATGACGTCATACGGAGGGACGATGAAGTCGACCGCTTTTACCACTTTGTTACCCGCCAGCTCACATTGGCCGCCCGAGACTACACCATGCTTAAATCGCTTCAGCTTTCAGACCCCAGCGAATGCATAAACTACGTTTTGGCCGCTAAGAGCATCGAAAGAGCAGCGGACCACGCGGTGACTATCGCGAAAAGAGCGTTGTCCGCCGACCACCGGAAAAAAGTCGGTAAAAGAATCAGTGAACTCGGCGAAGACGTCGTAGAGCTCCTAAAGTCATCTGTTCAAGCTCTCTTAGACTTGAACATTTCGAAAGCCAACGCTGTCCTTTCCTCCATAGAGAAGGTATCCTCGGCCATAGAGTCGTTCAACACAACTTCAAGAAAAACCGAGGAAATCGAAGAAAGGACAACTAACCTGATTGTTTTGAACAGCATTCGCAGGGTTTCTGAATACGCCGGAGACATTTCGGAAGCCGCTATAAACGTGGCGTCGAGAAAGCTACCGGCCCAGTAGTTCATCAATTTTTTGAGCGAGTTTGACGTCGTAAGTGCTGATTCCGCCGAGGTCGTGAGTGGTCAGCCAGATTTCCAAAGTGTTGTACACGTTGAACATTTCGGGATGATGCTGTAGCTTCTCGGCCTCAATCGCGAGCTTTACGATAAACCCGACGCATTCAACGAAGTCGCGGAACACGATTTTTCTGTAGAGCTTGGCATCCCTTATGCTCCATTCTTCGCCGAGGGCAGCTAACGCTTGCTTTATTTCCCGTTCAGTCAAAAGCCGATATTCCGACATGAAGATTGAAATGTTGTTCGGCTTATATGTGCTCGTGCACTACAATTGTTATTGGATGAGACCCGCTCTCAACACGTGGTCGGCCAGCACAAAAGCTACGACGGCTTCGACAACCGGCACCGCCCGTGGAACCACAGTCGGGTCATGCCGGCCCGGAACAATGATTTCCGTCTCAGTCTTCGACTCGAGGTCAACAGTCTTCTGAGGTTTCGCGATGGATGAAGCTGGCTTGAAAGCCACGCGTAGGACAAGGGGTGAACCTGTGGAAAGCCCACCCAAGATGCCTCCCGAGTTGTTCCGCAGTGTTGTGATCTTCCCATCAACTATAGTGTACGGGTCGTTGTTTTCGCTTCCACGGAGACGTGCCGCAGCAAACCCGCTGCCAAATTCAACACCTTTCACTGCTGGTATCGAGAAAAGGGCCCGAGCAAGGTCAGAGTCAAGGGAGCTGAAAACGGGTTCGCCAAGTCCTAGAGGCAGGTTTAACGCGATGCATTCCACGATGCCTCCCACGCTGTCACCTTCTTTACGCGCGGCGAGAATAACTTTCTTCATTTCTTCGGCTGTGATTGGGTCAGGACATCTGACTTCGTTGGCATAACGGTTTTCACGTATTTGGTCCACGGTTATTTGCGGTGTCCTCACACCTCCTATTTCAAGGGAATACGCCAGAACCTCGACGCCAAGCTTCGCGAGTATTTTTTTAGCGACGGCTCCGGCCATCACATATCCCGCTGTGATTCGGCCGGAAAAACGGCCTCCACCTCGGTAGTCGTTAAATCCACGGTATTTCACAGATGCGGGATAATCAGCGTGACCTGGCCGCGGTTTGTTTTTCAACATTTCATACGGCCTTGGATCGACGTCTTTGTTCCAGACGAGCATTAGGATTGGGGCACCAGTTGTATATCCTTGGAAAACTCCTGAAAGAATTTCTACCCGGTCTTCTTCGGCTCTCGTGGTCGAAACAAGTGATTGGCCAGGCCGTCGTCGGTCGAGCTCGACTTGAACGTCCTGCTCAGAAAGTGGAATTCCCGGAGGACAACCGTCTACCAATGCTCCTACGCATCTTCCATGACTTTCGCCAAAGCTGACAACCATGAACCTCTCGCCGATTACGTTGCCTGTCAACCAACATCATCGCCTTTCATTCGCTCTTTATGTTTTGCTACCGCCAACGCAATCAACAAAATCGCCAAAAGGATAGATGATATTGCTTGAACAGACAACCCCATTCTTACTTCTACGAATTCTTTTTCTGGCTCCAATACGAATGCGTGTCGGAGCATTAAATATTCAACTGTTCCAAGGGTTGCCTCTGGAGTGACGTTAGTGAATTCGATTTCTCCCCAGCTATTCACTTTTCCGAAACCCTCAAGTCTGCCCGTCTCTCTTTCCAGCTTTACGGAACTGCCCACTAAAGGCACGCCCAGCAAATCGACCACCTTAACCTTAACCCCGTAAACATTCACTTTTAGCCTGTATTCGCCCGGAGAAGATAGAGTCAGAGTGTCCGATTTTTTCACATCAACATCGTTGAAAACAATCCTATCGATTTGATAGAGGCCTGAGCGGAGCCAAGTTTCGGTGAAAGGCAGAAGAGACAACATACCACTTTCAGTTTTCAAACGTATCTCCGCGGGAACAAAGAAGCCGTCAGAATCCTGCGTGATGAAAGAGACCAACATTTCCTCATAATACTCTAGACTGACGACTTTGGGTGTGTCAACGTATATTGTCACTTTGTTTCCCTGCACATCATCGACGTCTCCCCCGAAACCGCTAAACACAAGCCTTCTACCAGAGTCGACTTGAATTATCGGCTCAGCCTCGATTTCGACGACTGAGCCTATCGGAACCCATGTCACGGAAATTTCGCTAGGTTTAGTGACAATTATTCTGATTTCCTCAACCCAATGCGCCGATAGTTTGACAGGCTTAGTCACATTCATCCACAGGTCTCCGTCCATGTCGGTCCAGCCGACGAACTTCACACGTCTCCCGTCAGCGATTTCGCGTAAACGCGGGCCCGTGTCGAGGAAAATCCGAGTTCCTTTTTCAACCCATCCCGATTTTATGTTAGTCGGATAGAGTGAATCGATTTCAACGAAATAGTAGATTCTGTATTCGGCTATTATGTACAAAGGCTTGGTGACTAGCAAATTCAAATATGAAGAGTCGCCACGCCCGATGCTCCATTTGCTGAAAACCGCTTTGGTGTTGTTATCCCAAACGATTTCATCCGGTGCTTCGACTAACAACATCGAGCCGTTTTCCATCCATCTCTCGAACAATATTTCCGCTCCATGTGTTGAAACAACGGTCACAAAATATTCGACGGCCCAGTTTGTCCGCAGGTGAATAGGCTTATCGACCACAATTTCAAGCTCGCGGGAAACATCAAATTCCATATCCTGATAGATTATTTTGGTAAGCCGAAAGCGAATACCGCCGCCGACCTCAACTACTGAATCGTTGATGGACAACTTCAACAACTGTCCTTCAAAAAACCATCCGTCACCTTCCAAAAGGTCGAAGAAAGATTCGACATAAACTCTGTACTGTTTTTCATACATAGCGTTTATTTCGATGGGTTTGTCGACGATTAGGCGGCGTGAATTAGCTGTATTTCCATCGCTCCACCTATCAAACACCAGCCTCGTGTCATTGCCGAAATCAACGATTTCTTCCGCCGTGAAATAGAGTTCCGACCCTTTTCTGAACCATCCTTTCGTGTCTACACCAAGTCCTGTAACCGCAACATAGTAGAAAACGCTATAGCGACCTACGATGTCAACATCTCTGGAAACAACGAATTCCAAGCTTCTAAGATAGAACACGCGGCCATCGTTTTCGTTCCAGGAGTTAAAGACGATTTTCGTGGCGTTGCCGAAATCAATCTCTCGTTCGAATTCATACCTGAATAAGGTGCCTCTACGAAGCTGGTATTCTCGGAGCAGATGCTGACCGAGTTCAGATTCGATGAGAATTCTGACTGTGTAAATTTCGGCTCTCGGTATGATGTATGCGTAGGGAATGTCGGGCGGAAGAGCTATCGAACTCAACGACACTCGTTGGAATCTTCCGTCTCGAATCCAAGAATACGCGACGGCCAAAGCGTAGAGGTTTAAAGTTGAAGGCTGCTCAGCCACGTTAACACGTTCATACATCAAATCTTGGTCATAGCTGGAATGACCGAGGCCGAGGGCGTGGCCGTATTCATGGGCGACCACTTTGTAGGCGGTCGCTGAGTTTACGCCAACGCAGCTACGTGAAATTCTGATTTCGACGCGTAAAATTTCGCGGGTAATAAAATTCTGCCTCAAGGAAGCCAGTCCACATACATTTCCTCCTAGAGACGAAACGTATTCGATGGTTATGTCAGCTTCCGCTTCGTTGTTGACAAATTCATAACTTAACGATGAAAGATGGCCGTAGCCATAAACGCGGACAAACTCTGATATGACATCATACCATGTTGAAACACCGCGGAAAGCCGCTTCATCAAGCCCTGTAACACCCGAGGGAATTACACGAACTTTCAAATGCGTTTTGGACCATGTACCAATGATTTCAATACTGGCCTGGATCGTTTGAGTGAACTCTGCGTTTTGGTCCGTATCCGAAATTTGGTTATGCTCTGAACTGATTGCTATGGAAAATTCGTGAACAGGCGAAGGAGCCGCCGCGCTCGGAATCAATAGTAGCAGAATTAGGAAAGCGGCAGTTCTCAACGTAAGCTACATTTGCGTCTAGTATGCCATAAATAAGTCTTGTGGAGCGGCTCAGACAAATGCCCTCCATTCACAGATCATCATAACTCTGAGACATCACAGCCGCGTTACATAAATATGGTCAAGCGGCTCTTAACTTTTGCAGGAATGCATACCCAGAAACACACGATTCTTGACAGCGAAAAAGTCCTGCTCATAACAGAGAAAAAGAAACGATATTTGGTTCAGGTGCGCGAGGGAAAAAAGTTCCATACCAGCGAAGGATATGTCGAATTATCAGCCTTGCTGGGGAAGAATAGCGGTTGCACGGTCACCACAAACACCGGTGCAAGAATGTACGTCTTCAAACCCACCATAGTTGACCGATTAATGTTCTTCCCGAGAACAACTCAGATAGTTTACCCGAAAGATTTGGGATACATCGCCGTTGTTTCAGGAGTGGGCCCTGGTTCGCATGTCCTCGAAGCAGGCACAGGCACAGGTGTTCTAACATCTTTTCTCGCCCACCTCGTTAGGCCGTCCGGCAAAGTCTACAGCTACGACATCAAGCCCGAAAACATACAAGCTGCAGCGGTAAAGCTCAGAGGCCTCGGTCTAGAGGAGTACGTGGAACTAAAGGTCGGAGATATCTCAGCCGAGATACCTGAAAGAAATTTGGACGCGGCAATTATCGATGTTCCAGAGCCTTGGACCGCTGTTAAAACAGCCCATCAGTCCTTGAGGCCCGGCGGCATTTGGGTTTCTCTCAGTCCAACAGTTGAACAAGTGGTTCAGACTTTTGAAGAGCTTGAAAAAACCGGCTTCGCAGACCTGTCATGTGTCGAACTACTTCTCCGCAACATCCGCGTGAAAAGGGGTATGACGAGGCCCGAATTCATCATGAGAGGCCACACCGCCTACATCGTCACTGCCAGAAAAATAACCGAATGAACCTACTTTTTCATGATGTTTTTTATCGCCGTGGCTATTTGTTCTGCAGCTACTTCTGCGTGTTCGAAAGGCCTAGATTCTGGATATGTTAAAGATACGATTTTCAAATAGCATGAGGCTGCGTTCGCGGCAGCAACGACAAATTGTTTCCCCACTTGTTGGTCACGTTCTATCTCCTCGAGTGATGATGTTTCGCGTTTCCTGTCGACACCGCTCGTCAAATCCTTAAGCCGTCGATTCAAGATATCTTCGGACCTACATTCGATGAACACTATCAATTCGGGTGACATGATTCGGACAGCTTCGCCTGGGAGACCTGGGTAATAGCCAAACGGGGTTTTGATGACTGAATGAGTATCTACCACGACGTTTTTCATCGCGGATATTTTTTCAGCGGCAAGGCGTTGAAGCCGTTGATAATCTCTCAACCCGAGTCTTTCCCTCATTTCGTCACGATGAACGATGCCGTAATTTTTCTTAGCTTCTTCAAACATCAGGTCACCATAGTTAACCACAGACATGTCCGGCATGATTTCGACGAATTTTTTTAAAGTCGTTGTTTTACCTGAGCCAGGTAGAGCCGTAACTACCGCTATCACGGCTAATGGATGCTGTTCGATGTTAAATATCTACCCACCGCGTAGCTCCAATTGTCTTTCCAGCTTCTGTTTCAACGAGAGATATTCGCTCTGCTTAAGCTCACCGATTTTGTAACGCAGCTCAAGTTTATTTAACTCCTTCTTGATCTTCTGATGCTGCTCCATCAAGACCTCCAACACTTTTAGACTTTGCTGAACATCCTGTTCAAACATCTGAATAACTTCAGGCTTCATACCAAGCTCTAAGCCGCTCGTCTTAACCTTCGCCAGTCTCTCCTCCAGCTGAGCCTTGAAAGTAGGCAGGTCACCCAACCGAATGTTGAACGGGTTTCTCAGATACATCAGCTTGGGCCGAAGCTTTCCAATCTCCCGCTCAATCTCAAGCTTTTGAGTAATGTACTGCCGGTCCGGAATTTCCCCAACTTCATGTTTGACCTTCAACTTCTCAAGCGAAGCAGTTAAAGAGTTGATCTTTTCCTCGACCTTCTTGATTTCAGCTTCACGTCTTTCATCAAGTGTTCTCAGACGCGACCGGTATTCGTCGAAAAGCTCTTGGAAAACTTCGGGATCGGCCTCCTTCTCCAAAAACAAATCAATTAAACGGAAATACCAAAGGTAGACCGTCGACATCTGGTCAACGAGTCTTTTCTCCTCAACGGCTACTTCCTCAGGCGAAGGCATGGATGTCACTTGTTGCTCAACCGCTTCGACGGCAACTTCCTGCGTGGAAGGAGCTGCGATTGACTCGGCTTCTTCAACAATCGGCTTAGGCTGTTCGGCTGGCTGCTCCAATGTGTATCCACAGTAGATGCAGAATTTTCCTTTGATCGTCAGCCTATGACAGTTCGGACATTCGATTCTTGTTGTCGCCAATCCGGAATTATGCCGCAAATCGGCTTAATAAAACTTGCCAAACCCTACACAAAAACCATTTGAGGCTAAATACCCTCATAAATAGCTGCGTAAGAGCGGAAAAACTGAGGGTAAGGCATTTCCACGATCAGAGCTTAAATCGGGTTTAACAGTTTTAAGTAGGCTTTCTGACATTACGGATGATGTCGGAGAAGCAGCTTGAAATTCCATCGGCGCCGATTCACCGAATTATAAAAAAAGCGGGCGCGGCGAGGGTCAGTGAAGACGCCGCTGACGAACTGAGGCGAATTCTGGAGTCGGTGGGGGCCTTGATCGCGAAAGAAGCGTTTGAACTTGCTCAATACGCTGGACGACGTACCGTCAAGAAAGAAGATGTGGAAAGAGCCGCTAAAACTGTTTTGAGAAACTTGCCAGTTGGATAGCTTTAAATTATTGCTCAAGTTTCAACGGGTTAGAGGTTGATGTAATATGTCGTTGGCTCCAGGCCAACCAGTTATTATTCTGAAGGAGGGCACGACGCGTACGCAGGGCCGTTCTGCGCAGCGAAACAACATCGCAGCCGCGAAAATAATCGCCGAAATGGTGAGGACTACGCTCGGCCCTAAAGGCATGGACAAGCTGCTCGTCGACAACATCGGCGATGTCATCGTTACCAATGATGGAGCGACCATTCTTGAGAAAATCGACGTCGAACATCCGGCCGCAAAAATGATTATCGAGGTGGCGAAATCTCAGGACCATGTCGTTGGAGACGGAACCACCACCGCGGTCATTTTGGCCGGGGAGTTGCTGAGAAAAGCTGAGGAATTAATCGAGCAGAAGATTCACGCCAGCACCATAATTTCGGGGTACAAGAAAGCCCTCGACACTGCGTTATCTGTCATTGACCAAAACGCTATAAAAATCGATTTGAAAGACCGTGAAACCTTACGCAAGGTAATCACTACAGCTTTGGGCAGCAAATCCCTTGGCTTCGCCCTCGACAAGCTCGTGGACATCGCCATCGATGCTGTTCTTAACGTCGTCAAGGAAACCAACGGTAAGCTCCGCGCGGACAAAGACGACATTCAAATCGTCAAAAAGATCGGCAAAAGCTTGAACGAGACAGAGCTTGTTAAGGGAGTTATCGTGGACAAAGAGGTCGTCCACGCCGCGATGCCGAAGCGCGTGGAAAACGCTAGAATAGCTTTGATTGACAGCCCATTCGAAATTGAAAAAACTGAGTTCAGCGCCGAAATCAGAATCCGCGACCCCTTAAAGATCAAGGAATTCCTTGATGAGGAAACCAACATTCTGAAGGGGATGGTGGACAAAGTTAAGGCCGTCGGCGCCAACGTTGTTTTCTGCCAGAAAGGCATAGACGACGCTGCTCAGTTCTTCCTCGCAAAAGAGGGAATTTTGGCGGTTAGGAGGGTCAAGAAAAGCGATATGGAGAAGTTGGCAAAGGCGACCGGCGGACGAATCGTCACCAACTTCGAAGACCTTTCAACTAAAGACCTAGGCAAAGCTGGACTGATTGAAGAAAGAAAAATCGGCGAGGACAGGATGGTTTTCGTGGAGAAATGCGAAAACCCGAAATCGGTCGCTGTTCTGCTCCGCGCCGGCCTTGAACGCCAGCTCGACGAAGCTGAACGAGCTCTAAACGACGCAATCATGAACATGATAGACTTGGTCGACGACGCTCGTGTCGTGCCTGGCGGTGGGGCCATCGAAGAAGAAGTCGCCCGACAGATACGTCTTGCTTCCGGAAAACTTTCAGGAAAAGAACAACTGGCTTTCCTAGCTTTTGCAGACGCCGTTGAAGCGATTCCAAGGACCCTGGCCGAAAACGCAGGGCTCGAACCCGTCGAAATCATGGCCCAACTACGACACTCTCATGAAAACAACGGAAAAACAATCGGTGTCAACATCTTCGGCGGAGGAGTTGCCGACATGGTGAAAAACGGCGTCATCGAGCCTGCCAAGGTCAAGATACATGCCCTGAGGTCGAGCTTCGAAGCAGCTTCGATGGTTCTAAGGATAGACGACGTTGTTGCAGCGTCCCGAAAGAAAGAGGAGAAAGACAAGAAGAAGGAAGGCGAAACCGAAACTCCTGAATTTTAAATGAAATAGAGTTTTTTACCCACCTTTTCTTTTCCCCGCTACGTGAATACGAGAGCTGTTTTGGGTGCGATTGTCGGATTAGGGGTAATTGTCCAAATTTTTCTAGGCGAATCAGGTCTAGCCGCAGGCGCTTTGCGAGACGTCCACGCCACTATCGGTCTGCTCGGATTGGTCATCGCGGCAGGCT
This sequence comes from Candidatus Caldarchaeum sp., assembly GCA_038831915.1. Classification (GTDB taxonomy): domain Archaea; phylum Thermoproteota; class Nitrososphaeria_A; order Caldarchaeales; family Caldarchaeaceae; genus Caldarchaeum. Next base: position 14,165 of record JAWBKB010000016.1, on the reverse strand, counting down.
ATTTAGCCGTCAACCGTAATAACAAAAGGCTTGCAGCCATAACCGCCGCTATTTTAGCCATAACAGTTGCTCAAGCCGTCATGGGGATGGGTCTGTACGGTTGGATAAGATTCGACATACCGTATCGTATTCTTTCCGAAAGTCATCGAGGAACCGCCTACATCTTGTTTCTACTCGGCGTGGTCGCCAGCATAATCGCGGTGAGGGCCCGAAGAGCAGCGTCGATGCCGAAATAAACTTTCAGCTATATTTTCTTTAAATTTGAGAAATACCTATTACTCACATGGTTTTCCCGTTTCCATCAGTCATTAATTTCTCCATCGAAATGAAGGAGGAATACGAAATCTTCCGAAAATCAGTTCGTTCTTTTGCCGAGAGGGAAATCGAGCCATTAGTTAAAGAAATCGAGAAGACGAACACTATTCCTACTTCGTTAATGGTGAAAGCAGCCGCCCAAGGATATCTTGGTCTCGGTATCCCCGAAGAATACGGCGGCCAAGGAATCGACATGATGTACAGTGCTTTGTTCGTGGAGGAGGTTTCAAGAATTTGTCCTGCTTTCACGGTGTCGACGCTTGTCCATTCTCTCTTCACCTATCCCGTTATTGTTTATGGCACGGAGGAGCAGAGGAAAAAATATCTCCCCCCAATTGCTAGAGGCGAAAAACACGCCGCACATGCCACCACTGAGCCCGGAGCAGGAACCGATGTCGCAGGCATCGAAACAACCGCTAAAAAAACCGATGGAGGATGGGTGATAAACGGCCGGAAATATTTCATTTCCGGAGCAGACAAAGCAGACTACTTCGTGGTATTGGCCAGAACGTCTCCGCCTCCGAGCCGCAAAGAACGTCACCTTGGGCTGACCTTTTTCATCGTCGAACGCGATACTCCAGGCTTCCGGGTTGGTGAAAAAATCGAAGTCATCGGAATACGCGGCAGCCAGCCGAGCGAAGTGATACTAGACAACGTATATGTCCGAGATGAAAACGTTGTTGGAGAAGTTGGGAAAGGCTTCAAAATCGCGATGGACACTTACGACCATGGGAGAATCGGCGTTGCGGCCCAAGCTGTCGGCGTCGCTCAGGCATGCTTGGAGAAAACGCTCCAGTATTCGCTTCAGCGAAGAGTGTTCGAAAAGCCTCTCATCTATTTCCAAGCCGTCCAGTTCCATGTAAGCGAAATGCTGACTATGCTCGAAGCTGCCCGTCTGATGGTTTACTGGGCAGCAACCATGGCAAATAGAAACAAGCCCGAAGCCGTTATGGCAGCGTCCATGGCCAAATTATTCGCGACCGAGGTTGCGGAGCAGGCTGCTTTGAAAGCGATTACAGTTCACGGCGGCATAGGTGTGGCGACAGACGGCCTTGTTGAAAGGTTTCTCCGAGATTCGCAGGTTTTCAAAATTTACGAAGGCGCCAACGACATTCAAAAGCTCGTCATCCTTCGACAGATGCTCAAAACCACTTTCGGAATGGATGTTGACTGATTAGCCGAAAATCAACAACATATCCTTTTTATAATCGTGTCGAAAAAATAGGACGGTTGAGATGGGAACCCTGGCGAGGTTTCTGGCAGGCGCGGTCATAGCATATGGACTAAATTTCCTGCTTCAATACGTTGAACAACTTGTTGAAAACCCTATCCAGCCAGTCGTTTTGTCTGTGACCGCGACAGCTTTGGCGACGGGGTTTGTCGTCGGCTCAGCGGCCACAGCCGCCTTAGCCGTTTTAGTTGGAGCGGTTGCGTCATTTTTTTCTGCCTACTTTCTCGGGTTCTTTTTATGGAGCCCGTCTCCTATTCCGTCCGACCTTCCGACGATAAGACTTCTAATAATCGGCGGAACAGCGTTGCTGACGGCCGGGTTTGGATACGTTTCTGGACGCATGTTCGCCGCAAAGCCTAAACCAGAAGAAGTAAGTTTACAGGTTACCGAGCAATTTGCCCAGCCGGCAGAGGTTGAAGAAACTACTAAGAAGACGTCTGCCACAGTCCCCGTGCAGATGGAGCAAGCCATGAAAGTTTGCAAATTCTGTCAGAACGTTATCCCTTCTGAATCTATTTTCTGTCCGATGTGCGGCGCTAAGCTGGTTGAACCAGTTGAATAATTCAGCGGGGTTTCCATTTGAAGAAAAGGATGTCTTGACGTTATTAGCGAGACCAGTCAGAGACGCTGTGTTGGAGAAATTCGGAAGCTTCACCGAGCCGCAAATCAAGACCATCCCAAGAATCTTGAACGGAGAAAACTTGTTGTTGATGGCCCCCACAGGCACGGGAAAAACTGAGGCCGCTCTAATTCCTCTCATTAACCGCTTGTTGGTAAAAGGCGAATTTGAAGGGGTCAAGATTCTTTACATCACCCCTCTGAGAGCGCTGAACAGAGACCTTTTAGAAAGAATTGAATGGTGGGCGAGCAGATTTGACATGACGGTGGGTGTAAGACATGGTGACACAGGCGTCCGTGAAAGAAGAACACAGTCGCTGCTGCCGCCAACCATACTAATCACAACACCCGAGACACTTCAAATCCTCCTCACCGCCAAGCTTTTGCGCCAGCATCTTAAACGCGTTGAAGCGGTTGTTATAGACGAAGTTCATGAACTCGCTGGAGACAAACGCGGAAGCCAGCTTAGCATAGCTCTTGAAAGATTGACGGAGCTTTGCGGCATAGATTTCCAGAGAATCGGTTTATCTGCGACAGTAGGAAGCCCAGAGACAATTGCGTCTTTTCTGGTCGGAGTCGACAGGTCATGCTCCATCGTTAGAGTGCCCGTGGTGAAATCTCTCCAAATATTTGTTGAATTTCCGACACCTGTCGACGAAGATTTTCAGCTAGCCGAAAAGCTGTTAGTTCATCCAGAAGTAGCGGCAAGAATGAATCTCATAAGAAAACTCGTTGAAAGCCACGAATCGACTCTCGTTTTTACAAACACAAGGCCCCTTGCAGAAATCCTCACAAACCGCTTCAGAGCATGGGATGAATCAGCTCCTATCGGTATTCATCACGGAAGCCTTTCTAAGACGACTCGCATCGGCGCAGAACAGGCACTCAAAACAGGCGGACTTTCCGGAGTTGTCTGCACGTCATCCTTGGAAATGGGCATCGACGTGGGACGTATAGAACTCTGCATCCAGTACAACTCGCCGAGAGAAGTCACACGTCTCGTCCAAAGAGTCGGCCGAAGCGGGCACACAGTTTCAGGCACGGCCAAAGGAGTAATCATCGTGACCGATTCCGATGACGCATTGGAAGCACTTGTCATCGCGAGAAGAGCCTACAACGACATGATTGAACAAGTTGAATTATTTGAAAACAGCTACGATGTTCTGGCTCACCAGTTGGCTGGTTTTCTAATAGAAAGGAAGCAGACGAATCTGGATTATGTGCTGAGGGTTTTTCGCCGGTCCCATTGTTTCAGAAACCTTTCAAAAGAACAGCTTGTAAAGACAGCTCAACACCTTGAGAAACTTGGCGCCGCCGTTTTGAACACCGACGGCACATTAGAAGTGCCACCGCAGAAAACCAACCTCTACAACTATTACTTCAACAACCTCACCATGATCCCTGAAGAAAAACAATACCTCGTGGTCAACGAATCGACGGGTGAAGCGGTCGGCATCCTTGACGAGGAATTCGTGGCCGAATACGGAGAGCCGGGAACCCGATTCATCCTGATGGGTAAGGCGTGGGAAATAATCCAGACTGGTGGCGAAAGAATTTACGTCGCGGCTTTAGACAGCTTGGAAGGAGCTGTTCCATCATGGGTAGGCGAAGAAATACCAGTGCCCTATGAAGTCGCTCAGGAAGTAGGCTCGATTCGGCGAAGGTTCGCAGAAGCATATGCTAATGGAAAAGCGGAGGAGGAGCTTTCAAAGCTTTGCACCGAATACAGAACAAACCAGTCTCTATTGGAGAAAGCGTTGAGGGAAGTGGTTGCTCATCTGTCGCGTGGCCTGCCTGTTCCCTCTGACACACATGTTTTGCTCGAAGAAACTCCCGAATACCTTGTCCTCCATGTATGCGGCGGACTCAAACCCAACAGAACCCTAGCCAGAACGTTAGCATACACGGTGTCCGAAGCCATCGGAACCGCAGTAACCGTTCAGCAAGACGCCTACAGAATAGTGTTCAAGTCAAAAGAAATAAACGCAGACATCTTAGCCGAAAGCATCAAGAAATTAGCCAGCGAAAAGGAATGGTTGGAAATCGTTAAGAAGTCGATTGAATCTTCGAGCCTGTTTCGACGGAGAATGGTTCACATAGCGCGTAAAATGGGCATGATTGCAAAAGAGGCCAGCATCCTTGACATTAACCCGATGAAGCTCGCCGAAATGCTAAAAGACACCGTCGTCTATGAGGAAGCTCTAAACCATAGTTTGGTGGCGGACTTTGACCCCTCAACCGCATACAACATCATCAGAGAAATCGTTGAAAACAGAGTTGGGTTCACGATACATAGAGATTTGGAGTTGACCCCGCTTGCACGTCTATCGGTTAACCGGTATGCCAGTGACATCGACGTCATAGCTTCGGACCGTCTACAAAGATTTGTGGTAAACGCTGTGCGTGGAAGGTTAAACAACGAGCCTTTGACGCTGGTTTGCGTAGATTGCTGGAACTGGTGCATGAAGACCATAGTCAAGGAAGTTGAGCAAACACCAAAATGTCCGGCATGCGGCTCAACTCGATTAGGTGTTCTCCGCGAAGAACCAGAGGAAGTTATGAGCCTTGTGGCGAGACGGGGCAAACCCGTTAATAAACGTGAAAAAATGATCAAGAGGCAGGCGACGAAAACAGCCGACCTAGTTGAAAAATATGGCAAACCCGCCGTTTTCACCTTGGCGAGCAAATACATCGATGATGAAGATGCTTCCGAGATTCTCGAAAAAGAGCACTCTATAGGAGTTGGGTTGGTCGAACTCATCGTCGAAAAGGAAAAACAGAAAATTTCAGCTATGTTTGCTGGTTAGACTGTTGTTCGCTTTGCTGAAGCTCGGTAAGTGATTTTATTAGTTGTTTTTGGTCCACCTCAGCGACGGCCCTCCATCCGACCGAGAGCATTCCATCACCCGAGTCGACTACGTATCCTCTTCTCACAAATTTTTCAATTGCTGATTCGACACGCCATTTTGGAAGCTTCGATTCGAGAATTTCCACCACCTCTTTCTTCGAAGCTTTACCGCCGCGGGAAAACAGAAACGCGAGCGCCGCGGACAGCACCGCGAGCTCATCAATTCTCCACCCCGCAGCAACTACGTCAGAAAGAGTCAAGGGCTCAGCCAATGTAATAAAATACCGAGCCCGGTCATAGTCCTCCTCCGACGGCTGATTTTCAGCAGCTGTTTCGAAGATGATTTTCACGCGTAACCCTAATGGTTCTAGACGGTGGTTTAGGCTTTCAACTATTTTTAGATAGTTTTTACCCAGCTTCCGTCGAAGCTCGTATCCTCTCACGCCGGGCAGCCGATGACTCGTGAACAAAAGCATGGCCATTAGGGTGGAAAGCTTTTTCCGTGCCGTCGACTGCTCGGGCTTTGGCTCAGACAACTTTACCCCCGTCCTGCACTGTTATGGCAAATGACGAAACTTCTTTCCTGTTTCGCTTCCGCACATAAGGTATCATGACTATCTCGCCTGTTATCGGGTTCTTACTGATTTCGGCATATCCTTCACTTACTACGAAAGCAGTCAAGTAAGCCCTTTCGAAAATTTTTTCAGGCCCGTCCTTTGAAATAAACGCGACGTAGTCGATTTTCCCAGAATCTCGGCTCATCGCGAGCATTTCTCTGTGAATGTTGCGAATATTTTCCTCAACCACTTCTCTTTGCTGGAATTCGTTCGGCAGTCCTTTGAACTCGGGTAATTCGAGAAGCTCCGCGGCGGTCGATGTTCGGATTTGTTTTGTCGGCAGTGAGTGGAAATGTTCGAGCCCTTTTGCAAACATGTACACGGTTAACTGTTCGGATGAAACTATTGGCCTCCAGCTGCCTACCAAAGCGGCGGCCAACTGCTTCTTGTCAGCGGATAGAATTTTAAGCCCGATGATTTGGCTGTCGACAAAAAGAGACGCGGCCCTGTCTTTCAGCCATCGGTGCTGCAGCGCAACGATTAGTGCGACGCGGTAAAGTGTTTCGGCGTCGAGAACAAGGATTTCCGTATTCCGTGCTTTCTCAAGAATGCTTCTCAGCTTAGAAAGCAATGCTTTAACGTCGATGTTGTATGGGTCTGTGCCTGTTTTCACAATTGTCTCGCAGAGCCCGATAAGCCTTTCCAGCTCTTCCTTAGCCACTCTGACGCTGCTCACTCGCCAAAACCTCTGTCTCTTCTGTTGCGAAAACTGCTGAACGGCCTTTGACGCTCTGTACTATGATGACGTTCATGTCTGAGGTGAATGGGATTTTACCCGGCGTGATGATGATGTACTGGGTTTCGGTGTCGGTTTTTGCAGCCGACGTGAGAATGTTAATTATTCGTTCACGGTTTAACGGGTCGAGGTGAACATCAAATTCATCCACGGCTCTGAAAGGTGATTTGATGTATTTCTGTAGTGCGAGAAGGAAGGCCATGGTAGCGACGATTCTTTCCCCGCCGCTCTGCGTATGGGTATCAAGAAGCGTCGGCTCCACACCTCTGAAGCCAACGTAAATTTCCACTGAAGCTTTATCGATGTCATGGAGATTCCGAAGCTCGATTCTTCCCGCACCGCCTACAAAAGAAAGAATTCTCTGATATTCAGGTTCTATCGACGATATGAGCTCTCGCACAAATTCACGCCACTTCTCTTTACGGTATTCCGCCTCCGCGTAGGTCTTTCGTGCATTATCGCTCAGCTGCTGAGCCTTTAGCTCCGCTTCTCTGAACTTCGACTCTGCGATGAGATACATTTCTTCGGCCTGTGGAGTCGGTGTGCCAATCGCGGCAATCTGAAGACTAATCGCTTTAAGCTCTTCAGAAATTTCGATAGGTTTGCGCGTTGTTTCGACACGAGGACCTTTTGACTGGGCTTCTATTAGTCGCCTCATCAGCTCTTTTTCCGCAGCGGCCGATTCGTAACGGAGGTCTCGCAGCTCATTTTCCCGAATTTCCTTACGTTCAACTGCTCTGCCAAGAATTTCAGCCGACTTGACCAGCCCATCCAGGTATTCAGTCAACAGGGTTTCCGAAATTCGCTCCTTAAACCCTTTCAGTAAGTTTTGATAAAACTTCGAGACTTCCTGCGTAGCTTCATGGATCTTTCGGTCGAGCTCTTCCGATTCACGTCTGAGAATCGACATTTTTTCCTCGATTCTGTCCCTTGATTTTTCGGCTTCTTTAACCATCGACCAAAGATATTCGAGCTCGAGAGAAGCTTTCGATTGTTCGAGCTTCTTTAAAACCGTGAGTTTCTCATATTCTTCTTTCCAGAAATCCACTGCCGAACGGGCGTCTTCAAGAGTTTTCTTTATGACAGCTTCTTCCGCGAGCAAAGCTGAAAGCTTCGCTTCTATTTCTCGGATTTTTTCACGTAATCCCGCGGCACCAACCGCCTCTTCCATCATGGCCAACTTTTCGCGACTATCCCTACTGACGAACCTTTCAATCATATTCTGATGCATTATGATCAGAATATTGTCGGGATTGATTCCGATTTTTGAAAGAAGGTTCTCGACTTCGGCTTTTGTTTTGAAACGGTTGTTGACGTAGTGCCAATATTCGCCTGTTTTTTTCAGGAATCGAACTATGGATACGGTGTCGCTGGAAATTGATGGGATGGGTCTGACGCCATCCACGGGTCTGTTGTCAAACACAACCGCGACCCTCGCCGCATCGGTTCCCCTTCTAATCAAGTCGCTAAGCCTTTGTCCCCGCTCGGTGTATGTTTGACCAAGGGCGACTGATATACCCAGGAGAATGGATGACTTGCCAGCACCATTCGGCCCGACTATGGCGTTCAAACCTTTGCGAAAAGGAATTCGACTGTATTCATGCGACATGAAATTTTCAAGTATGACTTCTCGGATGTAAGTCTTCGGACGTGTCTCTGAACGTGTTGACAATTGCCTTCCAGCCGGCCATAGCGATGCTATAATATAAATTCCCTCAAGAAACAAAGAACAAAACATCGTGCGAATACTCAGATACATCAAGCGGTATGCCGTTCAGAATGATGGCGATGCTGGCTATGGTTAACATATAAAGACTTGACTCTTCTGCGGGTTGTGGAAAATGTCGCAGGAGCTTGAAAGAATTGCTGCTCTGAGGGCTCGCGAAGCTGTCAACTACGATAAAATGGGCCAGAGGGCGAAAGCAATAAAATATTACAGGGAGGCGATTGAGGTTCTTTGGAAGCTTTACAAACTTTCACCAGACGGAAGCGTTCGCAAAATTTACGCTGACAAGATTAAAGAGTATCAGGCCAGAATCGAAGAACTTCAAGACGGTTCAGGCCCGACGGTCACAGTTTCAAACGAGCCTTCAGCCGAAACACAGGCCGCGTTGAAGCAGGCTGCGATGTCGAAAGAGAAACCCAGCGTGACCTGGGACGATATTGTCAACATCGAAGAAGCTAAAAAAGCGATACGGGAGAGCATCATCTTTCCCACGAAGAGGCCTGACCTTTTTCCGCTTGGTTGGCCGAAGGGAATTCTACTATTCGGTCCGCCTGGATGTGGAAAAACTTTATTGGCGGCCGCGGTCGCCGCGGAGCTTGACGCAAGCTTCTACGTAATCGACGCCGCATCCGTGATGTCGAAATGGCTGGGTGAATCAGAGCGAAACGTTTCCAAAATCTTCAACCAATGTAGGCAGGAAGCACGCAGCGGCCGTCCCTGCATAATCTTCATCGACGAAATCGATTCCTTGACGGCTGAGAGGTTCATGGAAGTGGGAGGGGAGGCCCGTGTCCGAAACCAGCTCATCAAAGAAATGGATGGAATATTGGACAAAGGACGGAAAGATTTTCTCTATGTTTTGGCGGCGACTAACAAGCCTTGGCATCTCGACGAGCCATTTATCCGAAGGTTTCAGAAACGTATTTTCGTCCCCTTACCAGACCTCGAAGCCCGAAGAGTGCTATTCCAAAAATACACGAAGGGCCTGAAGCTTGACGCGCCAGTGGAGCTTTCTCAGCTCGCCAAAATCACCGACGGCTACTCAGCAGCCGACATCCATGACATCTGCATGGAGGCCCAGCTCAAAGTAGTTAGCGAGTTTTTCGCATCGACAAACGGGGAAAAAGGCGAGCCACGCAGCCTAAACATGGACGACTTCATGGAAATCATCAAGAAAAGAAAACAATCGGTTGTACTCGAGAACCTGAAGAAATTGCTCGACTGGAACGCCAAACACGGAACCTAACTTGATTCAGCCAGCTCAAGCTGAATAAGCCCTTTTTCATGCAGGCTTTTCAAAGCTTCGGAAACCGTTTCAGCGTCAAGGTTGAGTTTTGACGCACATGTTTCGAGGTCAAGTTCGTCGACGTTGTTGTCCAACACAAACCTGTAAACAAGTGTTTCAACATTAGTTAGCTTCGGAGCCTCGGGGAAGCTTTGACGCACTTTTTCCGCCGCCATCTTCCTCGCCTCGTCCAAGATGAATGACACTTCATCAGACACTTCGGCGCTTTTTTCTGGTGTAGGCTCGACATAAACACCGGCCGAGGACATGAAATCATCGATCAAAACCATCAGGTTTCGCAGGTTTTCGGAAGCTTCTGGAGCCACATCACGTATTTCCTCTACGACGTTTCCAAGCATCGCGGCCAAAGGCCTTATTAGGGTCAGTGCTTCGCCGAGCTCCAGTATGCTTTCAAGCCTGATTTTGACTTGAAGTAGGACAAGTTGGCTGTGTAAGACGATGCCCGCGAGCTTTCTGATCTCCGCTATCTCTCCAGCATAGATTTTGGCTTTTCCGTCGTCTTTCGCCTGCAAAGCTTCAACCGTTCTTTCGAAATATTCCCGGCTTCGAGCATGCATTTCACGGTATTTGTTATTGAGCCTTTCGATGTGCGCGTTAAGCGTCGTGATGGCTTTTTCAACACGGGCTCTAAATTCCTCGGTTATCTCGAAAGGTTCGATAGCCGCCTGCTTTTCATCCGAAACCCATTCATTTCTTTTCTTCAAAAAACCGAGCATCCGCACGAGCTTGAGAGAACGTGTTAATAATCTTCATCGCATAGCGAATTTCCGGTATTCTTCCGTGAATACGCCGTTACTACTCGTGCAATAGGTTAAGAGCAACGTGAAATGAAAATGTCTTCGCGCTCGTATTCAGCTATCCATGTCTTCTTGGAGCTGTGCTTAAGCTTCAAACCTACGAGTACATATCCCTCAGGGGCCTCGGCTAAGGACGTTCTAACAGCTTCCTCTATCGATTCGGCCAAGTATTCTTTTGTCAACCTCTTCTCTCCTTTCTCCCTTTCAATTCGATAACACGCCAGACAGTGGATTTTTCCGCGGAAAACCGTCACGGTCATTCTTCTGATTCTTGCTCCGCAAACATCGCAAGAAACTGGCTGCAGGCCGCATGTACGACAAACATATCCAAGCCCCGTCACGAGGAAGAAAGCTTCTGGTCTATCGGTTTCCGCGCCGCAGACCTTACAGACAATTTTTTCGACGCGTTTCGGCTGATGACCCAGCATCCTGATGAGCTCCAGCCCGACAAAATAAAAGCTTAGCATAGATACAGCTAAATCAAAGTTTTACAGCACGATCATCGATGCCTCTGAGCTTTCTCAACCAGGTCGCCAGAAGGTTTTCAAAGGAACCCGAATGGCTGAAAAACCTCAGGATGAAATCTTTTGAAATGTTCAATTCGCTTCCACCCGAGGTTTCGGACCTTTACGTCAGACACTACGAAGCACCAAGTTTAACCGAGGGGCAGGTCCTCGCGGCTTTTGAGGAAACCGTTGAAAGACAGGTGCCCAGCGATTTTAGAAACCTCACAGCAGACGTGGAACATCCGACAGCGGTTTATGTTGGAAAATACCTCGCACATCTCCACATATCATCAGAGGCGGCGAACCAAGGGATAGAATTCATTCCCATCGAAGATGCAACAAAAAAACACGAAGGGTTCATGCGCGTACTTTATGAACGCGCAGTCCACTCCCCCTATGCGGAGAAATATTCAAACCTCATTCACGCGATCAACAACGTCGGCATGTTCATAAAAATTCCCAAGAACGTGCGTGTTTCCAAGCCGTTTCGAATAGTTTACATTCTAGACAGGGCGGATGAGACCGTTCTGAGCAAAGTCGTGATGGTAGCGGAACCGCATAGCTCCGCCTCTGTCATCGAAGAAATTCACGGTCTGCCTGAGGCCGATGGATGTGTTTTCGGTCATCACAGCCATTTATTCGCGATGGATGACAGCCAGCTGAAGCACAGCACTCTTCAAAACATGTCACATACTCAAATCTATCTCGCGAACCGCATAGCAGACGCGGGAAGAAACGCTTCGACCATGGTTGTCGGCTCCGTGTTAGGAGGGTCGGTTTCAAAAGTTCGTGTTGACAGCTCCATGCATGGCGATGGCGCGACGACCAACGATTTGGAAATCGCATTCGGAGACGATGAGCAAAGAATTGACGTGACCGCCAACCTACATCACATCGGATTCGGAACACAGGGCAGAGTGATTGCGAAAGGAGTCGTCAAAGACAAGGCCAAATCCATCTTTAAGGGAATAATCACAATAGAAAAAGCCGCGAAAAACACAAGCGCATACCTAGCCGAACACGCGATGATAATGAGCCCCGAGGCCAGAGCTTACGCGATTCCTTCACTCGAAATAATGACAGACGAAGTTAAGGCTACGCATTCCGCGAGCGTAAGCCAAATCGACTCAGAACAGGTCTACTATTTGATGGCACGTGGAATTCCAGAGCAAGAGGCTCGAAAGATGCTCGCTCTCGGGTTTTTCGAGCCGGTGGTTTCGATGATTGACCTAGACGAGGTGAGATGGGGTCTTCGAAGTCTTCTCGAAGGCAAATGGGGTGGCGTTGTAACGGAGTTGTTCGAAGAGCCGGAAGTTACGATAACAAGCCTCTTCGGTACACATTACAAGTATAGGTATGGAAAGTAGGCTCAAGCTGCTTACCGAAGACATCGACGAATTTGTGGCCGGTCCAAGTACCGCTGCTGTAGCTATTGTCATAAAGCCTGGGCCTTTCATTTTGCTCGTTAAGCGAGTGGTAAGGGAAGATGACCCCTGGTCTGGTCAAATTGCTTTTCCCGGCGGTCGATGGAATCATGAAGACCGGTCCATCGTGGAAACCGCTTTACGCGAGTTAGAAGAAGAAACGGGGCTGAGCCGAGAAGCTGTCGAAGTTCTGGGACAAATGAGGTCTATTACGCCTGCCAACATGCCGACTCTCAAGGTCAGACCGGTTCTATGCAAACTGCTGACAGAAACCAATCTCAGATCAGGGCCCGAAGTTCAAAACGTGTTCTGGTTACCGTTGCACGGTCTCCGTAAGAAAGTTGTCAAAGTTCGGACTCGTCACGCTCCTTACCAAAGGCTGACCTTGGCATACATCTACGATGGGCTAGTTATTTGGGGGATGACTGCACGTCTCGTCGACAGGCTTATAGACGTGGTTTGACGAATAGTTCCGCGGCTTCGATTAGTTTGTCGACGTCTTCCTCTGAATGGGCGGCTGAAATGAAGAGATGCGGGTTGTGCGGTGGAACGAAGAGGATTCCGTTTTTTACGAGTGTTTTACTGAATTCTACCGTTAGTTTAACATCTTTTGTGCGGTTGGCTGTGTGGATGTCGCGAGGTTTTTCTTTCGTGAAGTGAATGCAGACCAGTGAACCGATTCCCGTAATGTAAGCGCCGAGAGGTGCGAGGGCTTCCTCCAAGCCTTTACGAGCCTTTTGTCCAAGTCTCTCCAACCTACCATAGACTTCTCCTTTCTCAAGCTCTTTCAACAAAACATATCCAGCTCTCATGGTCAACGGATTTCCGCTGTACGTGCCTCCATGGAAAACTCGTTCATAGAAATTCGCTCGCTTGGTTTGGTCGAGCATTTCCATGATGTCTTCTCTGCCGCCGAAAGCTCCGGCTGGGAAAGGACCGCCACCAACCGATTTGCCCAGCACCGTCATGTCGGGAATTACACCGAAAAGCTGTTGTGCACCGCCCGGAGCGAGTCGAAAACCCGTAATCACTTCATCGAAAATCAGCATAATGCCATCGCGGTCGCAAATTTCTCGAAGACCTTTCAAGTATTCTACGTCAGCCGGTATAAACCCACCAGCTCCAAGAACCGGTTCAACAACAATCGCAGCTAACTTCTTCCCTTTAATTCTTTTTTCAACTCCATCTAGGTCGTTGTATGGAAGAAGTAGAGTGTTTGCGGTTGTTTCTTCTGGAATGCCCAGGCTCGACGGTTTATCAATTGGATACGTAACACCTATTTGAAGACCGTCGTAACCACCGTGCCAGCCGCCTTCGATTTTGCCAACAATTTTGCGGCCAGTGAATGCCCGCGCGACCCGAACAGCATACATGTTGGCTTCCGTGCCGCTGTTCGTAGGTCTGACTTTCTTGACGGATGGAACCATGCTGCAGACCTGCTTCGCCCATCTAACCTCCCATGGATGAGAATAGCCGAAATGAGCTCCTTCGCGAAGCTGTTCTATCGCCGCCTCGATGACTGGGCCGTAGTTATGCCCCATTAAAAGTGCTCCATGTCCCATCCAGTAGTCAACATACTGTCTTCCCAAAACATCCCAAACATAGGGTCCTTCGGCTTTGAGGACATAGACCGGAAGAGGGTCTAGGTATCTAACTCCGTAGGTAACACCGCCGGGCAGATATTTCAACGCATCTTCAAAAAGCTTCGGGTCCACGACCCTCAGTACGGAGCAGCCGCATAAAAACGCTCCTACGCGTATCATCAGATTATTGCGGTATTTTCCGAAGATGTTTTTGAATTTGTTCGAAAGCAAAAAATTTAACGCGACGAATACAGCCGGTCTGTCGGTGATAAAAAAAAGGTTGTTTATTTCAGCGCTGGTTGCGGCTGACCTGTTGTTCTTAGCTTTCATAATAATTTTCGCATATCTTTAACGGAGACTGTTGAGAAGAGGCTGGGAGAGTGGGTCTACGTATGGTCTGCAGTAGACGTTGATACTGGAGAGATAATAGCGGTATACGCTTCCAGAGGTAGGTCTAT
>JAWBKB010000015.1:0-34745 GCA_038831915.1 Candidatus Caldarchaeum sp. | reverse complement strand
GAGAAACACGATAGAGTCTTGGTTCAGCAAGCTCAAGAGAAGAATAAAACAGTTCAACACATGCTTCCCAACATACAGGCCTAAGGTATCAGAAAAGTGGATAAGGTCATGGATGACCTTAAGTTGACAGTCCCGGTGATTTTAATGATAGGTTTATGGAGGGGTATAGACATGTTTCTCTGAGTTTGCATTCTTCGCAGCGAGGTTTCTCACCACATATATTGTATCTCTTCTCTGCGCAATAACTCCAGATGAACACATCCACAAAGCCAGGGTTCATCAAATCTATTATCTTCCCATTTACATTTATAGTGAATCCGCTCAACAATTCTTTGCAGAATCTTGTAAGAACTTCTTGGAAAGTGTCTGTTTCCAACGGGTCACCCTTATCTTTTGAAGCGTAAGCATGATAAATGCCGGTCCGTAGCAGGAACCTCTTTTCATGCCTATCGATTGGAATTCTATCCCAATATCCTACACTTCTGAGATAATCATCCCTCCCTTTTTCACCTAGGACGTTAGTCTCCCCCTTCTTTGCAAGTTTGTAAAGATCTTGTGTAAATTCTCTTATCGTACTGTACTGTAGGAGTGATTCTATTTTCTTACGATTTATCTGACTATTACCAACTATTTTAATTATCTCCTTTCTCGCTCGAGGAGACCAAAAGTCATTTCCATACCTCTTTAGGAAGTCGCTTATTCTGTCATCAAAATTCTTAGGTTTCTTGAGAAACCACGAATTTGTCGCGATTGCCTCCATCAGAATCTTAAAGGCTCCACTATAATTGGGATCCTTTTCAAGGACCTTCTTTATTAATTATGATACCGTTAATGTGATCTTCAATCTCCTTACCATATTTATCCTTCGTCATCCACATAATAGTGGTTTTGAAAGCCTCGCCAAAGTTTTTCACGTCAAAAGATGTATTCAAAACCCTAATTCATTTCTAATTTCAACATAAAAATTTAAGTTCTGGAGGGCTTTAGGGACGGCGCGACGCTACGACCATTACAGCCTCGGATAGACGGCATGGGTTAAATTGTGTCGGGGTTGTGTGGTGTTGGGTTGCGGGTTCTTAAGGTTAGTCCTTTGAAGAGGTTTGTGTCGGTTGTGCCTGAAACGACACTGGATTTGTTAAATCTGTATCGTGTGGTTGATGTGGGTGATTTAGTTTACTGTGTGACAAGCCGTGAGTTGAAGAAGGAGCGGCGGAATGGCAGCGTTGACAGCATGCGTGTCATGGTGGAGCTTGGCGTCGAAGTGGCTGACAAGAAGCTTGACCCCATGATGAAACGAGTTGACTTTCTCGGCGTCATTAAGTATGAAAGCCGGGAGCTTGGATTGGTTGGAAAACATCACAGCATCCATGTCTCCGTAGGCGATGAAATATCCATCGAAACAAGGAAAAACTTCCCGAAAATCGAGGCGATGGCTAAGTATTACCGCGGAACACAGACAGCTAAAAACGTCAACATCATCCTCGTCGACGACGAAAGCATCGCCGTTTATTCAGCCGGCGGAAAAGGATTGCGGACGCTTTTCCAGAAAACAATAGTCGAAGGCAAACGGGAGCCGGAGCAGCGCAGCACTCTACTGAAAAAGCTCTACACGGAGGCTTTGGATAAAATCGGCGGCGAAGAAGACATATATGTCTACGGACCCTCTGTTTTGGTCGACGAATTCCTCAACACTGTAAAACGCAAAAAACCAGATGTTTATCGGCGAATCCGCAAAACTGGATACGTTTCCACGACCGATTACGCTGGTCTTTCGGAGCTTCTACGGGCAGGGGGGCTAAGCGAACTCCGTGAAACGGTGAAAACCGTGGCTGATGTCGAAGACGTGGAACAACTGTTGAAAATCCTCGCGACAGAACCCATGAAAGCAGCAATAGGTGTACGTGAATCTCTGAACGCGCTACAGATGAACGCTGCGGAAAAAATTTTGTTGGCGGAAGACCTTCTCTGGCAGAAAATCGACGACGAACAAGTTGCTTCGCTTCTCGATAAAGCCGAGTCCTATGGCACGGCTGTCCGGGTCATTTCGTCGGGTAGCGAAGCATCTGAGAAGCTTCTCAGCCTGGGCGGTGTTGCGGCATTGCTGCGTTTTCCCGTCGACGTGTCAGTTCTACGCCAAGGCTCCTAAGTCGTTCAACGTGTAGATGTGAACCGTGCTCGGCCTGTTCTGAACCTCTCCTACACGGGCGCCGATGAGGTAGACTTCGTTTCCAAGCGAAGCAACCGTGTCCACCAGCCTCTGCGTAACGACGCCGTCGAAAACAACGTATTTCGCCGACTTTTCTCCGCCGATTTTCATCACAAGTTCACTTACAGGCAGCCTAGTTAATTCGTTGAGGTTTGCGTCGAGAATGATTGCAGAAAGAGTTCCGTCAACTTCTTTCGCGAAGTTTTTGATCTCCACCGGCAATGCCTTTTTCTCGGCGGGTGGAGCGGCTGCGTATTCCTTTGCCTTCAAAGCTTCCTCTGGATGAACCGCGTGTTCAAGAGCTTCGTGAATTTCACGCGCCGTCAGTTGCTCGACTTCTTTCCCATAAGGAGCTCTCGCCACTGCGTCGATTTTACAGCTTTGGAGCAGTTCTTGAAGGATAAGGTCTCCGCCCCGGTCGCCGTCGAGAAAAGCAATCACGCGTTTCTTCCTCCTCGTCAAACCTGCTATGCTTCGGGGAATCTTCACCCCTTCAACCGCTATGGTGTTTTTGTAGCCATATTTGAGAAGGTTGATGACGTCGGCTCTTCCTTCAACAATTATCAACTCGTCGCCGTTGTCCACTTCAGGCCCGGCGGGAAGCTTTTCAGGCCCGTATTCGATGACCTTGGTTTTGACGATGGCTTCTTCCAGCTCTCTGAGAATTAGGTCATCGTCGGGAACTTTCTGCTTCTCCCACGCCGCTAGAATTTCCTTGGCTCTTTCGACGATGCGTTTTCGTTTTTCTAACCGCGTGTCTTCGATTTTTTCGATCACCACCCGTGCTTGGTAGGGGCCTACGCGGTCTATGGATTCTATCATCGCTGCGATGAGAGAGGTCGTGTATTTGTCGAGGCTTGTCGGCACGATTATTTTTCCGACAGCTCTGTTTCCCTGCGTGTTGACGGTTATCTCGATGCGTCCGATGCGGCCTGTTTTTTGAAGTTCTCGGAGGTCAAGCTCTGAGCTGAATATCCCCTCTGTCTGGCCGAAAACTGCGCCCACGACGTCGTTTTTGTCCACCGGACCGTCCACTTCTATACGGCCCTCTATAATGTACTTGGTAATTGTGCTCAAGTGCGGCTTCAATTCTCGAATGTTGGTGGATTTAATAAGGTCTTCCCATGGGGTGTAAAAGGCTAAATTTAGCCACGGCTAAATTTTTCAAGAATTGGATGATTGAAGGCGTATCCAAGCCGCTTCTAGCTATTTCCATCGCGTTTATCGCCTTGGTTCCCGCGGCTTTCCCCCGGAACATTGGCGGCGAAGTTGAAACAGAAAAAATGGTTTTGGCGACCACTTCTATTATCTGTGATTTCGCCCGCAACGTCGCCCGCGACCTCTGGACGGTTGAATGTCTTGTTCCACCGGGTTCAAGCCCTCACACCTACGAACCAACCCCTTTAGACATGGTCAAGGCAAGCCGGTCATCGTTCATTTTGTACAACGGGTTTAACCTTGATGCTTGGGTTGTGAAGCTTTTACGCGGCCAGAACGCAGAAAAACTGGTCAGAGTAACTGAGGGGCTCGAGCCCTACGTGGTCAAAATTCCCGACGGGCCCTACGCGGGCAAAGAAGACCCGCATCTATGGATGGATGTAAAGCTCGCGGTCAAATACGTGGAAAATATCCGCGACGCCCTCATCCGACACGACCTAGCAAACGCTGAAAAATACCGTTCAAACGCCGCAACATACATCCAAGAGCTTCAAAACCTTGACGAATGGATACGAGCAGAGGTTTCAAAGCTCCCCGTCGAAAAACGTGTTTTGGTCACTCAGGAAAACGCGTTCCAATATTTTTCGCTGGCATATGGTTTCCGTGTCGGAGCTTATTTCTACTCGATAGTCACAGAAATAGAGCCCACTCCTTTCGATGTGATTTTTGTCGTGAATAGGGTTCGGGAGCTCGGTGTTTGCGTGTATTTTGTTGAGGCTACTTTGGCGAACCGCATGATTTTGACGTTGGTTAGGGAGGTGGGAGGGCGGTTGGCCGGGCCTCTCTACGTCGACGGGTTGGGCGGTGAAACCTCAGGCGCCGAAACATACATCGAAATGATGAAAACCAACGTTCGAACGATTGTAGAGGAGTTGAGCAGAGGTTGTTGACAGATGCTTTCCGTGCGGAAGGGTTGACCGTCGTGTATGAGAGAGTTGTGGCGCTGGAGAACGTTTCTTTCGCTGTTCCACGAGGCTCGATCACAGCGGTCGTCGGGCCTAATGGAGGCGGTAAAAGCAGTTTGTTTAAAGCCGCTGTAGGGTTGGTGAAGCCCGTTTCAGGTCGCGTCGTGGTTCTCGGCGTCGACGTGGCGAAGGCCCGTGGAAAAGTCGCCTACGTGCCTCAAAAAGAAGACGTTTACTGGGATTATCCGTTAACGGTGTGGGATGTTGTTTCCATGGGGCGTTTGAAAGCGGTAGGACCCTTAAAAACCGTTCCGAAAAATGATGAGAAAGTTTTGACTGCTCTGGAGAAAACTGGGTTGACCGATTTGATGAATCGGAAAATTTCAGACCTTTCCGGCGGGCAGCAGCAACGAGTATTTCTCGCACGGGCCATCGCCCAAGAAGCAGACCTTTATCTTCTCGACGAACCGTTGAAAGGAATCGATGTCGAATCCGAAGACAAGCTTTTCGACATCCTTTCAGAGCTGAAATCCGAGGGTAAAACGATTTTAATGTCGACGCATGACCTCAGCTCCACGTTTGAACTTTTCGAAAACATATTGCTTCTCCGTAACCGTGTGATTGCCTTCGGCCCTCCTGACAAAGTTTTGACTTCGGAGAACTTGTCCGCCGCGTATGGGAGTGACCGGGTTGCGATGCATTTAGTCGATGTTAGGAGGGTTGCGGGATGGCGTTGAACGAGCTGTTTCTTCAGCCTTTGCAGTATGAGTTTATGCGGATGGCTTTTCTCACAGCTTTGACGGTCGGCGTGACGGCGTCGGTTCTAAGCGTGATAGTTGTTCTCCGCGGCTGGTCTCTACTCGGAGACGCCATATCGCATTCGGTTCTACCGGGCATCGCAACAGCAGCGGCGTTGAACCTGCCTTTAACGATTGGCGGTGCTGCAGCTGGAATAACCGCGTCGCTTCTCATCGGCATCGTCGAATCCAGAACACGTGTACGCAACGACACAGCCATCGGAATCGTTTTAACCGGAACCTTCGCGCTCGGCCTCGTAATCATCAGCAAATACAGGCCCACAGTCGACATTTTTCACATCCTTTTCGGAAACGTTCTCGCAGTTTCCTACGAAGATTTCGCCACAACTGTCCTACTTTCAGCAGGCGTAGTCGCCGTCTTCGCAGCCTTCCTCAAAGAAATCGTTTCATACACCTTCGACCCAATCTTCAGCTACGTCGCAGGACTGCCATCCAACATCATACATCTCGGCCTGATGGTGATGATTTCGCTCACCGTCATATCTGCCCTACAAACCGTCGGAATAATTCTGGTTATATCGCTTCTCGTCACGCCGGGGGCCACAGCTCAGCTGTTCGCCAAAAACCTTCGCCAAATGTTCGCGGTGTCGATGACTATGGGTGTAGCGTCAGCCGTGATAGGGCTTTACCTATCTTTTTATTTCGCGGTTAGCTCGGGAGGAACCATCGCTTTAACAGCCACGGCATTCTTCTTCGCCGCCACAGTTCTCAAGAAACTTTTTGGCTCTGTCCAGCAAGTTCGGCCAGCTTCCCAATGATCAGGTCGTGTTTAGCTTCGTCGGCCTCGATGGAGTCGATGAGAATTTTCAAAACGTCGTTGCGGAGGAGCCGTTTCACCTCTTCGAAGCCGTGAGAGTGGCTTTTCTCCTCCTGTTGTTGAAGGAGTCGAAGCCTTTCGGGGTCTGGAAGAGAACCGTTTGTGAGGTCTTTCTCCACCGCGGCGATTGTTGCTTGAACTATGTCGGCGTGACGAATGCTGTCCGACGCAATCTGTCTGAAAAGAAGCCGAACCATGTCGTCTTTCGCCCTAATTGCTTCGGAAAGAAAAATTTCCGCAGCCTCCTGTTCGGCAGCGAGACGATTTCTCAAAATCCACAAAGCACGTGCTTTCGCTTCTTCTGACATTAGATTCTGCTGTCCACTCGGCCGGCCGATCATCATCAAAACTTCATATGCCAAGTCGAGAAGCTCCGTTTCCGCCACCTGCTTTTTTCTGAAAGCAATTTTACCTGAATATTCACGAACCAATTCTTTTACACGCGACTCAAGCATGAGACCCTTCTTCGAGAACGCGCGAACCCCCTTGAGATATTGGGTCACAGCCTGCGGGGTGATGGATAGAATTCGAGCGGCTTCAGCTTTTTTCAACCCATACGTTTTGACGAGCTCGTTAGCTACCATGGCGCGGAGCAGTGGGATAAGTTCCTCGGTTTTGGGTGGTTTCAATTTGTTTAAGCTTGGGTTAACGGCGTTATATACGTGTTGTTTAACACCGTGAAATTAGTTATTCACGACGTAGAGTTTATATCCACCACCCTATAACACTGTTATAATGATGAGCCGCAAAACAATCATCCAAACAACAGCCTTCATCTCAATCGGAATCATAATCGGTCTCGCGTTCACCGCCGTTTTCGGCTCGGCTTGGTTTCAGCCGCCTCCAAAACAGAAGCTCGTCATAGCTGTTCAACCAACTTTCGCGGCGGCTGAAGTGCTTCAAAAATCCAAACCAATAGAAGCTTTTCTCGAACAACAGATTCCAGAAGTAGATGTAGAAATCTACGTGCCAACATCTTATGCGGCTGTTGTTGAATCGCTTCGTAGAGGCCATGCACAGGCTGCTTTCATGGGTGCGTGGCCCTCTTATCTCGCGTGGAAACTCGCTGAAGCAGAGATTGTGCTTGCAGAGATTAGGATAGTGGGAGAAGGAGACAAACTCATCGAAGCGCCCCAGTATTATTCCTACTGGGTGGTGCTGCCCGATTCACCTATAAACTCCTTCGAAGACCTACGTGACAAAAAAGTCGCCATGCCCAGCCCAATATCCACCTCTGGATATGTCGCTCCGATCGCCAAACTTGTCGAACAGGGATTCATCGTGAGAAAGACCGGAGCCGAAGCAGACCCCAGCACATTCTTCAAGGTCGTGTTTACTGGCGGCTATGCTCAGTCTTGGACGGCTTTGAAAAACGGTGATGTTGACGCAGCGGTCATAGCAGGCGATATACCTGCAAGCCTTTACTTCGAAGTCATGAGAAACACACGCGTCATCGGTTCACAGGGCCCGATACCTAGCCACGCAGTCGTCTTTTCCAAGGATTTGAAAGAACCCATCCGCACCAAGCTGTTTCAGGCTTTAATCAAGCTCGGCGAACAAGAGCCGCAGCTGATGAAACAGTTTGTTTCAGCTCTATTCGTAAGATTCGAACCAACAACCTCGGAGCAGCATCTCGGAGCACTAAGCCGATATCTCGAACTCACAGGTCTCAAATATTCGGAAAGGCTGGGCTAACCTTTGAAACGCCTGCTAACTATCCGCGGACTTTCTTTTTCATACGACGGCCGACGCAAAATACTTGACGGCGTCAACCTCGACCTACACGCAGGCGAATCACTCGCCATCATGGGTTATTCAGGGTCGGGAAAAACAACGCTTCTCAAAATCATAGCAGGCCTACTATACCCATATGAAGGAATAGTCGAGGTGACAGCAGACAGAGGAGGAATCGGATATATTCCGCAGAACGTCGGTCTTGTGAAAAATTTGACCGCTTTGCAGAATGTTTTGCATGGCTCGCTAGGCCGAGTTGGTGTTTTAGCCGGAATGGTTAGCAAGTTTCCCGCCGAGGAGGTTGAAAAGGCGTATAGGTTGCTGGGCGAAATGGGATTGGCGGACGTCGCTGACAGGAAAGCCGGTCTTCTAAGCGGTGGCGAAAGACAGAGGGTTGCGGTGGCACGGTCTTTGATGCAGTCACCCTCCATCCTCCTCGCCGATGAATTCGTCTCCGACCTTGACATCATAAACGCCATCGAAGTCATGACTCTAACCAACAAAATTTGCAAACGGAACAACATAGCATTACTGATGACGATGCACGACGTCCAGCTTGTCAACAAATTCGCCGACAGGGTTGCAGTCCTCAAAGACGGCCGCATCACAGCAGACATGCCAGCCGGCCAAATCGACGTAAACACGTTGGCAACCATCCTCAGCGGGGGAACCATGCGGTGAAATTTCGGTAAACAAATCACCTACGTCCTATTCATAGCGGCGTTCGTCTATTCCGCGTCTCAGCTCGGATTCACAGATTTTCAGAGGTTAAGCCGTGGAGTCGCTAACCTCGCCGCATTACTTACTGAAATGTTTCCGCCGAGCTTCGATACTCTTCCTGAAACCACGGCCGCTCTACTCGAAACTGTTCAAATTGCTTTTGTAGGAACGGTAGTCGGGTTTGTTCTGGCTTTGCCTGCTTCAGCTTTCGCCATGAGGAACATTTTCCCGTCATATGTCACGTCTCCAGTCCGCGCTTTTCTCGGCTTCGTCAGAACCGTGCCAGCGCTTTTCTGGGCCGTCGTCTTCGTAATCGCCGTCGGATTAGGGCCTCTCGCCGGCACTCTCGCCGTCGCAGTTTACTCCTTTGGCTATCTTTCCAAGCTTCTCTACGAGGCGTTTGAAGCCGTTGACGCTGAAGTGCTTGATGCGTTGAAGGTCACAGGCGCTTCTCGGCTTGTTTTGGTTCGGCAGGCAGTTTTCACAGAGTCGATGAACAACATCGTCAGCCAGCTCCTGTTCATGTTTGAATACAACATTCGTTCGTCAGCGGTTCTCGGATTCGTCGGCGCAGGAGGCGTCGGGTTTCTCATGATAAGCTACATCGAATCACTCCGCTACGGCAGCTTCACCACAGTCCTCCTACTGACTCTCGCGACCGTCATCGCGATAGACCTCGCAAGCGGATACATTCGGAAAAAGTTCCTCCCCGGTTTCAGGCCTTCCACTTGACAGATATATACAGTCGATGACCTTAACCACTATGACTGACGAATTCAGCAAAATAATCTACGCCAAGGAAAACAATGTCGCAACAATTGTTTTGAACAACCCGGCTAAATACAACGCCCTCGACCTCGAAATGCGAAAAGAGCTCAAAACAGCGTTGGAAGACGCAGCCCGTGACACTGCGGTTCGCGTGGTTTTGATACGCGGAGCAGGCGGTAATTTCAGCGCTGGAGCCGATATCCGTCTTTTTCTTGAATGGAGGCCCGAAGATGCCATACGCAACTGGAACGAAGTCGGAACGTCTATGGCTATTTCCACGGTCATCCGTAACATGCAGAAGCCGGTTGTCGCCGTCGTCGAAGGCTACTGCCTCGGCGGAGGATTTGAACTCGCGATGTCATGCGACCTGATAGTCGCGGCGCAGGACGCCGTGTTCGGATTGCCGGAGATAAATCTTGGATTCATCCCGGGCGGTGGTGGAACACAGCGAATCACCAAGCTCGTGGGCGAGAAGAAGGCGAAGGAAATTCTGATGACAGGCGACAGGTTGACGGCTTATGAATGCGCAAAAATGGGCGTCGTGAATATCGTCGCGCCCCGTGATAAACTCGACGACGCTGTGAAAAATTTGGTTGACAAGCTTTTGTCAAAACCTCCGGTCGCTCTCGCCGCTGTGAAAGAAGCCGTGAACTCAGCTCTCGAAACAGGATTGCTGGCAGGTCTCAGGACTGAGCTAAACCTGTTTGCATCGCTCTTTTACACAGAGGACCAAAAAGAGGGTGCGCGGGCTTTTCTCGAGAAAAGAAAACCTGTGTGGAAAGGACGATGAGCTACTGGGGTTCGATGGTTGCCGGCGGCTTGCTTGAAATCGCGTAAGTCACCCACGTGGCTTCTTCGATTTCATTAGTGATTCGTCGCGCTATTCTGTCGAGCACATCGTATGGAAGTGGGACGAAGTCAGCGGTCATCGCGTCAACCGATGAAACAACTCTCACCGTCACTACATAGCCCAAAAATCTTTGGTCGCCTTTTACTCCGGTTGCTTTGTCGTCGCCGACGATGGCGAAAGCCTGCCAAACATCATCCAGTAACCCTGCGCGTTCAAGCTCCTCCTCCACGATGGCTGAAGCCTCTCTACATATTTTCAGCTTCGCTGGTGTGACTTCGCCGATTATTCGGACTGCGAGGCCCGGGCCGGGGAATGGATGGCGTTTGACCAGCCAATCTGGTAGGCCGATGATTTTCGCTATCTCTCTGACTTCGTCTTTGTAGAGTTCTTTGAGGGGTTCGATGAGTTTGAGCTGGAATGTTTCAGGCATGCCTCCGACGTTGTGATGTGTTTTGATTACTGCTGAGCCGCCGACCGACCTTCCGCTTTCGACAACGTCGGGGTAAAGCGTTCCCTGCGCTAGATGAGTGAAAGGCCCGTGTGATTTGCCGAATTCCTCGAAAATAGCTGCAAACTCGTGCCCGATGATTTTTCTTTTCTCCTCCGGGTCCGTGACACCGCGTAATTTTTTGAGGAACCTTTCGGACGCGTCGACGTAAACGACGTTTTCCTTGCCGACGATTTTCTTCAAAGCTTCATGGACTTTTTCAGGCTCGTTCTTTCTGAGCAAACCATGGTTGACGAAAAGACATGTAAGCTTGTTTCCGACGGCTTTGGATACAAGGGCCGCTGTCACGGTTGAGTCTATACCTCCGCTCACCGCGCACAAAACACGTCCTTCTCCGAGTTCAGCACGGATTTCATTCACGACTTTTTCAACGTAGTTTTCCATTTTCCACGACGGCTTGCATCCGCATATTTCGAAGACGAAGTTGGCGAGAATCTTTTCACCGTGCTCCGTGTGAGCGACTTCGGGATGAAATTGGACCCCGTAAATTCGTTTTTCTGTGTTGGCTATCGATGCGTACGGCGAAGTGGCCGTGGAAGCGGCTGACCTAAACCCGGGTGGAAGCCGGGTGACGTGGTCTGAATGGCTCATCCAAACTCTGAACAACCGAGGTAAGCCCTTGAACAGGAGACATGAGTTGTCTACTTTGATTTCGGTTCGGCCGTATTCGCGGACAGACGCTTTCTGGACTTCGCCTCCGTAGAGATGGGCGAGTAGCTGGTGGCCGTAGCAGATTCCGAGAACAGGCCGTCCTTCCAACTTTTCCACGGAAGGCTTCGGAGCGTCTTCTTCGTATACGCTGGCAGGCCCTCCCGAAAGAATCACTCCACGATATTTTGCGAGAGATGTTTCGCCGAGATTTTTGTATGGGATGACTTCGGTTTTAACTCCGAGCCCGCGTATTCTTCGGCTGATTAGATGAGCGTATTGGCCGCCGAAATCCACCACCGCGACGACGTCTTTCACAGCCTTTTGTCATGGCTGTTTGAATTAATGTTTGAACTGTGTGTTTCCGCAGATAGTTTATATATCTCTATGCGGATTCAGCAACATGCAACCCGTTCCCACACTCAAATCCGCAAAAACCATATCAGTCATAGCCCTTTTCACTTCAGCCTACCTTTTCCTAACGACTGTGACGGGCCTCGCCTTACCCATCCTCAGAGGATATCCGGCTCATTTCTACAGAGGTTTAACCATGCCAGCGGCCGCAGCGTTCACACGGACGAAGGGAACAGCGACGATAATGGGGCTTGTCTCAGGACTAGTGTTTTCAGCCATCATCCCCGCACCAGCAGCCGCCTATCTCATCGCGTCAAATTTCGCTGCAGGCCTCACCTATGACCTATTTCTCGGAAAAAACTACATGGAAAACTGCCGCCGACCCCGAAGAATGATCACGGCCACGATGATAAGCGGTGTTTTTGAAGGAATCGCGGCCATGTCCATACTGACGTACGTGGGGTTGTTCCAAGCGTCGCCAATAGCCGTTGCCTTCATCTGGGTTGGAGCCATCGCGGCGAATGTTGTCCTCAGCGCGGCAGGCGCACAGGTAACCATATTAGCCATCCGCCGGTATCAAAGGTAACGCAAAAATACTTACAACACGTTTCTGTATGCATGAAGAAGAACTTGGTAGCAGGTGTTCTGCTTTTCGTAGGCATTTCGCAGTTCATGTTTTTCCTCAGAGTAGCTGAATCAATATATCCAGGATACAGTGTCGCGAATAACTACATCAGCGACCTCGGCGTCGGGGTCGCAGCGCCCGTGTTCAACACATCTGTTTCTTTCCTCGGCTTATGCATCGTAGCAGCAGCGTATTTTGGCTACGCAACTTTCAACAGCAAAGTTTTCGCGGCTCTTATCGCCATTACGGGAGTCGGGGCCTTCGGCGTCGGACTGTTCCCTGAAAACGTGCCTGTTCTTCACACGGTTTTCTCGTTCATCACGTTTTTCTTCGCAGGTATCGCGGCTATCTACGGCGTCCGAGTTCTTTCCAGATTGATGGGAATCATCTCGGTTGTTTCGGGCGTTGTTTGCCTCGCGGCGTTGGTTCTCTTCGGCTCTGGCAACTATCTCGGTCTGGGACACGGCGGAATGGAAAGGCTCATCGTCTATCCCGTGCTGAGCTGGGGCTTGATGCTTTCAGGATATCTGCTGTCAAAAGGTTAAGGTTTCTTCGCTATTCGGCCGACCTCTCCGCCACAATCAACGCAACGGCTCACAGGAGTTTTGTAAATCTTTCCACAGACCGAGCATCGGAAAACCCATTCCCTAATCTCCCTGACCACGCCGAGCCGGACACCGGCCACTTTCAGCCCAAGCTTCAACGCCGTGTTCTGCAACCCATAGTCATCGGTCAACACGTAAACATCACGTCCCTTATCCATCTCATCCACCGCGACGGCGAGAACCGCTAAATCAGTTTTCGACAACTTCGGAAGGTCTCCTGTTTCACGCGCGACCGAGCGAACTTTTTCAACCGCTTCCTGCGAAGGCTTCTTCAGCTTAACGGCTTGTGTTGACAGAGCTGTGGAAATTCTCTGCGGAGCAAGGCCACCGTAAAGAACTTCATCCACAACCTCCTGCACGGTTACGATTTCGACGGGGCCCGGTTCGAACTGGGCTGAAATTATAGCTGTCGTGTCCAAAACATAGACTTTACGGCTTTCCATACAGCCGCTTCCTCAACCTCCGGCTGAACAAACGTCTTTCGTCAAAGGCCAACATGCTGATGCTACGCGGAGATTTCTCAACCCTGACCACTCCTTTCTTCACAGGTCGGCTGGTGTGTCCATCCACTAACGCCTGTGACTCACCTTTCACAACCGAAATATGTACAGGTGAATGAATTGAAAGAACCATCGACCTAAGGTTCGTCATCGAAGCCATCGGCACAACAACCACCGATTGGAGAATTTCATCTACTATTGGGCCGCCGCTCGAAAAAGCATACGCTGTCGAACCCACAGATGTGGCGAGAATCACGCCGTCAGCCACGTCCGAAGCAAGCTGCTCCCTTTGAATGACACGGTATTCGATTATTGCTCCAGGCTTCGTCGCCGAAACATAAACCTCGTTCAATGCTTCGGCCAGAAATTCATCATCCACAAAGACGGAAAGCCGCATCACATTTTCAACAGTGTATTCGCCTGAGGCCAGCTTCGAAACCATGGTTTCTAATTCTTGAGGCTCAACCGCGCAGAGATAGCCAATTCGACCGAAGTTGACCCCAACAACTTTTACCGCTGGCGAAGTGATGCGACGAGCCGCTCTCAACATTGTTCCATCCCCGCCTAGAACAATCAAAATACCTTCGTTCAGGAAAGGAACATTTTCCTCGAACTCCTTTAACGAAAACACCCGCCAATCATTAAAATAGTTTGGAAGAATTTTTCTGAGTTTTTCAGCGGCTTCGCCGGCTGAAGGCCGTGTGCCTGCGTAGACGACAGTTATTTTCTCCATCTTACCCCATCAAACCCCGTAAAAGACGTTAAAAACGCTATTTTTCGAGGTAATCGGTTTCATCAACCACGCCAGCCTCCTGGAAAACTTCTTTCCTCGCCAAACAGCCTGGACATCGGCCGCACTGCTTTTCAATCGTCGACCAACAGCTCCACGTCATTTGCAGCGGCGCGTTCAACTCCATCCCGAGACGCACCACTTCGAGCTTCTGCATGTCTATAAGAGGAGCGACTATTCTGACGTCGCAGAACGGAAAAGAAATTTTGAAAAGCCTTTCCAGCTCCGTGAAAAACATACCGCCTACATCGGGGATTTTTTCCACATCCTCCCTCGTATGTCCTCCTGCGACCGCGTCGGCTTCTTCAAGGCAGGCTACGTAGGCGGCAACAGAGTAGAAGATGATGTTGCGGTAGGGGATGACGATGTTGGGCAAATCCTTCTGCATGCCGAAAATCCTTTCCTTAAGATGATGTGGAAAGTCGAAGACCTCCTTTAAATAGCTGACGTCGAGTGAAAGCGGTTCGCCGATGCCTGCTTTTTGTGCGATTTTCTTTACGGCTTCGATTTCCCGCGGGTTTCTCCTATACGTGAGGAAGGTGAGTGGAAGAACATTATGGCCTTCGTGAAGTAGTTTCCAAACCATGACGGTTGAATCTATGCCGCCTGACATCAACGTAACTATTTTCATGTGGATGAGGTTGCTGACTTTCCGAAACCTTCCGTCATACGGACATGGATTTTCCGGATGTTTTTCGGCATCACGGCTTTCAGCCTGTTGGCTATGTGTTCAGAAATGTTTTCCACCGTCGAATCTCTTTCAATCACGTAAACCGAGCTAACGGGCAGAAACAACTCATAATGACCTCCAATTCCATCGAAGGAAACGCAGACGGTGTTTTCGTCTACTTTTTCAACGTATTTTGAGCAGACGATTAGTTTATGGTCCATTTCGTCCACAATTTTTTTCACGGTTTTTTTGAGTTCTCCGAATTCGACGACCATGTCGTCAACAACTTCACCGACTACTGTGACCATGACCATCGATGAATGGCCGTGGAGAACGCCGCATTTAGGCGAGTTGGGGAGAAAATGAGCGTAGTCGAAGTTGATGCTTGGACCGCCGATTTGTAGCTTTTTGACGCGTACTTCCTTCATGTCGCTAATCAAATTTCCAAAACCTCTGATGTGTTTCGTCGTCGTATAGGTGATACTTTAGTATTATGGGACACCAACTTTTTTCCGGGCAGAAGCCCAGCTGACGACATTTCTCTCCAGCAACCTCTCCAAGCCCGGGGATTTTCTTCATAGCTTCGTAAAGGATTTTATATGCTATGGCTCTTTCTTCCCACTGGGCGTAGCTACATGTACGTGTGGCGACAAATCCGGAGGGATGCATTAGGTTGAAGCCGTTGTAGCCTCGGATGACGTGAATCTTCAAAGCTTGAGGCAGAATCATCACCGCTTTTGAAGGCTGGCATCCATCTTGAATAAGTTCGTTGTAAGTTTGCAAGGCGGTTCCAACAGCTGCGTTGAAAACATCATTTGTGTCGGATGATTTTTTGATTGACGGCGGTGTGACAACGTTTTTCGCCTTGTCTTGGACGGCTCTCGCGGCGGCTTGGTAGATTGATTCGACGGCTGTTTCAACTGTTCGGTGACGTATGGCTTGATGATATGCTACGAGTGACATCGGTTCGAGGAAAACCGCGTACACCAGTGGGTTAACGCTGTCAAGCTCTTCCTTCTGCTCCGATGAAAAAAGCTCCGCAAGCCTAAAACCCGCTAAATCTCCGTGAACAGATAGAAGCACGGGCTCGTCGACAAACCTGCCATCTAAAATTTTCTCAAAGAACATGTCCCGTGGCTTGAAAGGGTTGGGAAAAGGATACGTCGTCAGCCTGTTTTGGAACCACATACGTGACCGCGTCATTATAGGGGCAATCTCTGATAGAACCTGTTTTAACTTCTCGGCGAATTCATGGATTTCATCGGGAACATATTTTCGGCTTTGTTCCGCGAGCTGGAGGAATGCAACGTAGTTTTCAAAGCTGCAGCTGATGAACAACGAAGTCTTCACACAAATGGGCAGCACGTAGCGCGCGTCTTCGAGCTCGATTCCCATCTTCACCAAATCGGCGTAGGTGTCGACGAGTGCTTCGGCGGTTTCCGCAAAAATTTTTCGATGCTTTTCAACTTCGAACCGCGGGATGATGAGTGATGAACGTGTTACAGGGGCTCTGCGCTGCGACTCTTGGAGGTATGAGCCGAACGGCGGCGCTACGAGCAGCATCGACAAAGCTCTGCTTATCTCGGTCCCTTCCATCTGGAGATGTAGGCTTGTGGTCATGGATGCGTGGCCTCTCCGTGTCGATTCGCGGTGAATTTTTTCAGCTGTCTTGGTGAGGTTTTTTCCATCGGCGACTAGTTTTGCAATTTTTTTCTCAACCGACACGCCTTCGAAAGTTCCCGCACCTTCGGCGGCGATGAAAACATCGGGCCCGACTTCGACCGATGTTTCACCCAGAACAAATGATGCACGCGGGCCGTAGCTGTGAAGAGTTAGCTGAACCAACTCGCTTCAAGTTATGAACATCCGTCATATAACGTCTCCGTAACAGCTTTAATATGTCCACGAACCACCGGTGTTTTGATGGACGCCGTCAGCTTTTTGCTCGGGCTCGGCTACATTTTCCCTGCATACGTCTCTAACGCGGCCCCCGTTGTCGCCGTGAAATTCTTCAAAAAAACCACTCCCATCGACTTTGGGAAAAATTTCTTCGACGGGAGACGGGTTTTGGGCAACGGGAAAACTGTGGAAGGATTTGTTTCAGGTGTTTCATCTGGTTTTTTCACTGGATGGGTTATGCATCAGTTCGCGCCTTGGCTTTTCAGCTTGTTTGAAGTTTTTCTTCTTTCGGTGGGTGCGTTGACAGGCGATGTCGTGGGTGCTTTCATCAAGAGGAGGTTGGGCCTTCAGCAGGGTAGTTCGGCTCCCATACTCGACCAGACGGGTTTCCTCGCAGTCGCGATGCTATTTGTTTACTTGTTCGCGGGCCTTCCTGACTGGCTGGACGCCGCAACCATAGCGGCTCTTTTCGTTTTCACCATATTCATGCACATCGCCACGAATGGATTCGCCTACATCACAGGCCTCAAAGACAAATGGTATTAAACAGCAAGCTCAGGCTTCACGACACGTAGCACAGGCTTCAGTTTTTCAAATATTCGCGCGACAGTTTCAGCTTTACCCTTCCCCTTCTTGACACCGACGAATGCGGCTGCTTTTTCCCAATCAACGTCGTTCAAAGCGAAAAAATCGCTGAAAAACCGTTTCACGTCGAAATGAAAAACCTCAAGAAGGTTTGTGGGGTCGAGCCCAGTTCGAATAACCTTAACTATTAAAAGCGGGATGTCGAATTTTTCACCGCCCCACGTAACAATCAAATCCACATCCCGTAGAACATTCATCAACTTTTTCAAAAGCGTTTTCTCGTTTCCACGCAGCAGCTTCACACCCTCGTCGTCGACAAGCTTGACAGCTTTCAGCTTCGCGTCAAACCCGTCTTCGTCGACCAGCACTTCCAGAAAAGCTATTCGAGGCCCGAATTCACGTTTCTTCAAGTGCCAGCAGCCCAGCTTCGCATGTATTCACGCTGTTTCTCAGTAAGTTTTTCAAGCTCGACACCAAACGAAGTAAGCTTCAGTGCTGCGACTTTTTCATCTATTTCACGCGGGACGGGGAATACTTTCTTCTCCAGTTTTTCATGGTTTTTCACGATGTAACGTAGAGATTCTGCCTGAAGTGCGAAGGATAAATCCATGACTTCGGATGGATGCCCTTCGCCGCATACGAGGTTGACCAGCCTGCCTTCCGCGAGGCTGAAAATTTTACGACCATCTTTCAATCGATGCATGGCCACATTTTCCCTCACGTATTCGACTGACGCCGTGAGACTCGCCAAATCTTGTTTGTTGATTTCCACGTCCATGTGGCCCGCGTTCGCCAAAATCGCGCCGTCCTTCATCTTCATGAAATGTTCAAGCCTGATTACGTCGATGTTGCCGGTCGCGGTGATGAATATATCGCCGAGCTCAGCTGCTTTATCCATCGAAGTAACGATGAAACCGTTCATATAGGCTTGTAGCGCCTTTATAGGGTCGGGTTCGACTACTATCACTCTCGCGCCCAATCCTTTCGCTCTTTCAGCAATTCCACTACCTACTCTTCCATATCCAGCGACCACGACCGTTTTCCCCGCAATCAAAACATTCGTCGCCCTAATCACGCCGTCTATAGCCGACTGCCCAGTGCCCAGAGGGTTGTCAAAAAGACTTTTCGACAAAGCGTCGTTAACAGCTACAACAGGGTAGAGAAGCAGACCATCACGCTCGAGAGCGCGGATGCGGACTACTCCGGTCGTGGTTTCCTCTGTTCCACCGAAAATCTTACTGACATCGACTTCGCCGCCAAGTCCTTCTCTGACATATGTGAGCGAGCTGTCCTCTACCCGGTGGTGCAGCTTATGGATAGATGAAACAAGGTCTGCTCCGTCGTCGACCGTGAGATGCGGTCCATGTGACAACGCGTATCCGATGGCCGTGTAGTATTGTTGAGGGGACATGCCTCGAAAAGCATAAACGTGAAAGCCCGCCTCGGCAAGTGCGGCGGCTACGTCGTCTTGAGTGCTGAGAGGGTTTGACGCACATAGAGCCACTTCCGCACCTCCTTCGCGGAGAACATGACATAGGACGGCGGTCTCCTTGGTAACATGAAGACAAGCAGAAATTCTAAGGCCCTCGAGGGGCCGCTCTATGCGGTATTGTTGCTTAAGAATGGAAAGAACCTGCATCATCGTTTCAGCCATTTTGATGCGTTTCTCACCTGATTCGACGTTCCCTCTATCGCTTACCCATGACATCCGCGTCAAAATCGTGAATTAGCTATAGCCGCTATTTTTTATACATGGTTTCAATCCTTTTTAACCACGGTTACAGCGGTGTTTTGGAGTGAGCTTCGAGCTGGCGAGCAAAGACTTCTACGTCATGCTTCTAGATAACGCTCTATCAAGGGTCAGCAAACAAACTACCTCGATTGGCGACCGAGTTCTCGAGCTGAGGCCTCACATAGTTCTTGACACCAAGAACACTATTTTTACGAATCTGGGCCAGATAGCGAAAACCCTTAACAGAGAAC
Organism: Candidatus Caldarchaeum sp.; assembly: GCA_038831915.1. Lineage (GTDB taxonomy): Archaea > Thermoproteota > Nitrososphaeria_A > Caldarchaeales > Caldarchaeaceae > Caldarchaeum. Next base: position 15,542 of record JAWBKB010000015.1, on the reverse strand, counting down.
CGGCGCATTTAGCGAGATTTCTGCTCAAGGAAACAGGCCGGGCTGGCTCGGTTTCGGACGACAAATTGATGATTCAAGGCAAGATGACTCATGAAGAGGCGAAGAAGCTCATCGACCTCTACATCAAAGAATTCGTCAAATGCCCAATATGCAACGGAATCGACACACGCATAGTCAGCGAAAAAAGGTTCCGCTTTCTCGTGTGTGATGCCTGTGGGGCGAAAAACCCTGTCCGAAGAATTTGACACGTCTTCCTGCTATAGATGCTGGGTGAAGACTCATCGGTCGAAGACAGGTGAAATAGTGGTCGCTGTATGCGATGAATCTCTGCTGGGTAGGAAGCTCAAAATTTCGCAGGATTTCTCGGTCGAGGTGGCGGAATCTTTCTACAAAGGAGTGCTCGTCGTCGACGAGGACCTCGTCGAATATTTCAAACTCGGAACCATCATCAACCTTGTGGGTGAGAAAGCTGTTGAGGCTGCGGTGAGACACGGCTATGCTCGTAGGGACTCGATAGTTTATGTTGACGGAATTCCTCACGTTCAGTTGTTTCTCTGAAGGTGAGGAACCTTGAAACTATCGGAACTTCAGCAGAAAGTGGACGAATTCGAAAAAGCCCGTCGATGGGATGTTTTCCGCGAATCACTCATCTACGCCCATTTAATCGAGAAGCTGACCGAAATAGGCCGGTTCATCCTCTCGAGAGAAGGTTACAAACGGAATGATTTAGGCCATTCTCTACACGACGAAGACATCGAAAGCGAATTCGCTCAGTCCCTTACTCTGTTCGTTCAGCTGGCTAACAGGTTTGGAGTAGACCTTGAAATAGCCTTGGCGAAAGAGTTGGAAAAAATGGAGAAAAGGTTTGACCCGGCCAAATGGCGGGAAGCTCTCAGCGGCGGCGGGCCCTAATTTCTGCGAGAATCTGCTCCGCTTTGTCGACTCGGATTGTTTTTTGCCGAACCATTTCTTCGGCGACGATGTCGATTTCTTCTCCTACCGCTCCAGCCATGACAGCGATGTTTTTCGCATGTAGAGACATGTGCCCTGCCTGAATTCCTTCAGCAGCCAAAGCACGTAAAGCTGCAAGATTTTGAATCAAGCCAACCGCTGCCATCACTTCTGCAAGTTCCCTAGCTGTTTTCACTCCGAGGATTTTCAAACACGTTCTCGCGACGGGGTTTGTTTTGACGGCTCCACCCACTATCCCGACCGCGAGTGGAAGCTCGATAACTCCGTAGAGGTTGCCGCTGGGCTGCTGCTCCCAAACGGTTAAAGGCTCGTACCGTCCATTCCGCGCCGCGTATGCATGAGCACCCGCCTCAATCGCTCGCCAATCATTACCCGTTGCGATTGCGACCGCGTCGATTCCATTCATGATTCCTTTGTTGTGTGTAGCGGCCCTGTAAGGGTCTGCTTTGGCGAAATGATAGGCTTCGACTATTCCGCGGGCGACTTCTACTCCGCCGACGGATTCTGCGGGAACATGTGCATACGCTCTCGCGATTCTTCTATCAGCGAGGTTCGAGATTATGCGAAGTCTGAATTTGCTGTTGGTTATGCGTGCGAGATATGGTGCGACGGCTTCGCACATCGTGTTGACAGCGTTCGCACCCATAGCGTCTTTAACATCTACTAATAAGTGCACGACAACCATGGGGCCGAGAGGTGTTTCGAGCACACGGGCCTCCAAATCTTTGGCACCACCTCCGAGGTTTACCAGCACTGGGTCTTTTTCGTTGGCCCGCGTCAACACTTCTTCTTTGTTGCGGAGAATTTCCACTTTTGCAGCGAAGGGGTTTGCAACTTCGACGAGCTGAACTTGTCCAATCATGAGCTGTGAAGCCTGAAAAGCGAATATTCCGCCGCCGTCTCTCGCCATTTTCGCCGCGTTAGAAGCGGCAGCAACGACCGACGGCTCTTCAACAGCCATCGGAACGAGATAATCCTTACCGTTGATGAGAAAGTTTGTGGCGATGCCGAGCGGCAGAGGGAAAATGCCCACCACGTTTTCGATCATTCTCGACGCGGTGCCGATGTCGAGACCACCCGTCCAGATGATATTCTTCTCCTCCTGTGTTAAGCCGGCGAAATCAGCTACATACTGAAGTCTTTCCTCTGGTTTTAAAGTGTAGAACCCTGTGATTCTCGATGTTTTGGTCACGGAAGGACAGGAACCTGTATCTGTTTTAAGTTTTTCCGAACACGAGTTTGAAAGCCGCGGCCAAGGCAGAATATTTTGCCTCGTGTTCTGTTCCGGCTCCTGTGATGATTATTACGTCGCCGACCTCCGGTTGGAAAAACGCTTCGACCGTGTTGGCGAATTCTGGCCTTTCCACTGATAGATTGGTTATCTTCGGCATGTAAAGCCCGTCCGAAAGCTTCGCCAAAATCATCGCCGCCAGAGCACCATGTCGCACCGCTTCATCCCTTTCCTCAACACCCGTCGAAACATTATCAGCTACACCTTTCAACAACACACCATAGTTAACCGCCGCCTCCCACGGCATTTCAAAATCAACTTTTTTCAGGGACTTCACTATTAACGTGAGTTTCTCGTGAAGTTGTTTCCCGTTATCCGTCAAAACAATTCCGCTTCGTGTTGATTTTGCGTAGCCAAGACGTGAAAGACGGGAAAGCATCGTCCTCACAGAGCCCTCTCCCAGCCCAAGAAGCTGGGTGAGCCTTTTCCTGCCGATGAAAGGCTCCGACCCAACCAGAAAAATCAAGTAAAGAAGCTGAATTCCGGTGAATGCAGGTGAAGGGCCTTTCACCTGTCTCGTGAAAAGAAGTTTCCTAATTGACTCCATCGATACATGTTTTCCGTTGGTTCAAATAAATTTTAGCCGAGCCCGATGTTTTCCAGCAATCGTTTAGCCGGTTTGTCTTCGAGGTCGTCGAGCGACTGACCTATTCCGAGAAACAACAACGGCTTACCGGTTGCATGAGATATTGAAACAGCTGAGCCTCCTTTCGCATCTGCGTCAACTTTCGAAAGCACAACGTAATCGATACCTACGACTTCGTCGAACATCTTCGCCTGCATGACTGCGACGTTTCCAGCCAAGGCGTCACCGGTGTAAATTACGTAGTCAGGTTTGACGACCCGTTTGATTTTACGCATTTCCTCGAGAAGCCCTCTGTCCACTTCCGTTCGGCCCGCTGTATCGATGAGTACGAAATTCACCCTCATGGCGATGGCTTTGTTGACGGCGTCGACTGCGACCGCGGCTGGGTCCGCTCCGTAGTGTTGGCTGACCACGAGAAAACCTGCTTTCTGTCCAAGTGTTTCAAGCTGTTCGATTGCTCCAGCTCTGAAAGTGTCGGAAGAAGCGAGAATAACCGAGTAACCGCGTTTACGGAGATAATGGGCGAATTTCACCACTGTCGTCGTCTTCCCGGAGCCGTTGGGTCCTAAGAAAAGAACTATAACGGGTCTTCCGCTTTTCTTCGACTCCTCACCTTTCCTCAAAATCTCATTTACGTCTGCGACTTTGATCAGAGATTCAATGGTTCTTCTTACTTCTTGACGGAGAATCTCCTCTTGGTCGCCGAACCTTGGAACCTTCATCTCCAACAACTTCTTCCTTAAATCATTAATGATGGCTTCCGCCGTCTCAACCGCGACATCAGCTGATATCAGCTGCAAATACAGATCTGAAAGGATTTCTTCAACATCTTTGGCGGAGGGCTTGGCGGTCTTGACTTTCTCGAGAAAGGAAGAGAAAACTTTCGTAAGGCCTTTGAACATCGATGCTACCCTTGACGCGGCTGGGCCGCGAGCACCTGTCCCAGAAACCTCCGAAGTTCTTCAGCCCGTGCAACGTATTCCGAGACCCGCTTTGCGAGAATCTCGCTATAAGCTTGCAAGCCCTGACTCCGTTTTGTAAGGAGCTGCTGCGTGTCTTCGAGTGCCTTTACAGCATAGACTCCAGCACCCAAGCTAACAGTCACTTTTTCAACTGATTCGAGGGTTGCTTCTGCAAACGCACCAGCACCCAAGGGAACGAGAATTTTCATCTTTCCACCTGATTTACGTATTTCCTCGATGAGTTTGACGGCTTCTTCATGTTCCGCCATCGAACGCTGGACAGAAAGAATTCTCGCCTGCAGGTCAGCCACTATGCGTTCAATCGTCTGCAGCTCTTCAAGTGCCCGCGCGACCTCTGCTTCTGACATCGCTGAATACAGCGGTCCAGACCCACTTATAACGTCATCTCTGGAAAACACGGGAAATTGTCAATAGTTCAGGACCTGTGGTTAAAGCCCCGACTAAAACTCCCTTGGAGTTGGCTGCGACGCTGCTACGCGGAAACAAAACACCGCCGTTCACCGTGCCGGGCGTCGCCTCCACCTTCAACACGTTCTTCACCAGTTCGATTTCATCCTCGTCAGCATCAACGTGAACCAAAGCTCCAACGTTGGTCGCCGCTACGAGCGACCCAACATAGGACCTCTTCGCAATAGTGGACGAAACAACTTCGACACCCAATACATCGGAAATAGTTTTTGCAACTGAACTGCCCAAAAGAGAGCTGACTATCCCGCCTTTGTCATTGCATAGAACAAGGTTGCCGACAGCCGTGTACTTTGAATCAATTTTTTGAACGTTGAGGTCTGGAACCTTGTTTTTGATTTTGTTAATTTCTTCTTCGAGCACGAGTTTGGATAGGACTATGCCGTTTGAGTTGCCCGCCGCGAATGGTGATATCAGTATGCTGTCGGCGAGTGATGTTTGAATGATTTCTGCGTCCAGCACTTCTTCGAAAACCTTCATCTTGGAAGGGTTGACCTCCTTTGAAAGAATTACATACCGGTCAGTTGGCAGTGCAAAAAGACCAATTTCAGCGGAGCCAAGAACCGTTTCCAGCCGTATCTCCAAAACGGCCTCAGCTACTCCTTCTTCTCTTCGTCCTCCAGATTTTCACCTTCCAGCCTCACAACAACAGTATCTTCATCTTCTTTTTCCAAAACAACCTTTATTCTTCGAGGAGGGTTCTGCCTTCCATTTTCCCAAAGCTTTTCACTCACCTTCGGAGAAAGCTTGACAACCGATGCTTTGGCATGCCGTTGAGCATATTCCTTGACAATCCTAACTGCGGCATCTGTTCTCCTCAGCCTCGACGCCTTCCACGCATCTCGAAGAGGAATCACATGAACACGAACGGCTTCTTCGCTCAAACCTCAAACACAAACCGACACATCCATGGTTTAAACCTATTGCCAAAAAGCCCTGGGAGGGCTTTGAACCCTCGACCTGTCGCTTACGAGGCGACCGCTCTAACCGGGCTGAGCTACCAGGGCCTCCAGTTCTGGCGATGTAATGCGAAATTAAAAACTATTTTTCGCTGTGGCTACTTTTTTGCAGTCTGGATGAGCCATGGGGCCCATGTCGTGCCTAATGCTTTTGTCCTATGAACAGCCTTGAGGATGAGAAAAGCGGGGATGATTGTGAAAGGCATGTGCAAAATGTTGTAGATGGCGGTGAACGCTAACACGAAGAATAGTCCTTCTTGGTTGGGTTGAAGCGGGGAGCCGAGAAACATCGACAACGTGTTCGTGGCGAACTGGAGAAATTCGGGGAAAAGAATGGCCAAAACGACGTAGTTGGCGGCGGTCATCACGAAAACTCTTAGAACAGTTGCGGCCATCAATCCCGAGAATAGAAGAGTCCTAATTCCTTTTCCCGCGAACATTCTGGACATCATCCAGAAGCCTATCATCGCGGACGCTACGGCGAGAAACTTCATCGAGGGGCCTATGGGTGTGAACTCGCCGACCGCGAGCAAAACAAAATAGTAAACAATCGCAGCGGTCCAGGCCGAATAAGGACCGAAACCTATCAACGCGGCGAACACAGGAATTTCGGCTGGGTCGAATCGGAGAAAAGGAATGGGTGGAAAAGGAAAACTAAGCGGAAGAAAAGCCAAAACCAAAGCCAAAGCAGCCATCGCGGCACCGGAAGTAATAGTCCGAGTTTTCATTTACATCGCTTCAGTAGTTCTTCAATTTAAAAATTGAAAAACTACCAGCTTTCCCTACATTGTCGCAGATTTTTATCGATGAACTCGATGTTTTTCAACTTAAATAGAGTTTTTAAGTTTATGATTTGTCCATGGACAAAACAGCCGGGGACATTATGTCCGACGACTTTGTAACCGTCTTTGACGACGAGCCGCTGACTAAGGTCATCGGTGTTTTCGCGGACAAAAAACTCGATGTAGTGGTTGTTAAAGATCGACGAACCGGTCGATTGATTGGTGTGGTGACAAAACGGTCTATTCTCTGGCCCAACGTCAACCCTACGCGTGTTCTCGCTCGAACTCTCGCCGTTCGAACGCCGAAAATCCAGCCTGACGACCCACTCGTTAAGCTCTCGTCGGCGATGCGTGAGAAAAACCTTAAAGCAATTCCGGTCACAGAAGCGGGCAAGCCTGTTGGCCTAGTCACTGCCACCGAAGTCATACTCAATTCACGAAGCATCCTCAAAAACACGCCCGTCCAGAAAGTCATGACCAAAGAAGTAATCACAGTCAACGCATCAGACACAATCGGGAAAGCCGTCTCCGTTATGAGAGACCAAGGCGTTTCACGGCTTCCAGTAGTTGATGACGGAATGCTGGTCGGCATCGTAACTGTAACAGATATCGTTGAAAAAATAATCAAGCCTCGCATGAAAGCTTCGTGGGGCGAAGTCGCGGGTGAAAAAGCGAGGACGCTTAGCAACCCTGTGCGAAGCATCATGACACGCAACGTAGTAACCGCTCGTGGTGAAGAAACAATCATCGAAGCCGTCGAAAGAATGAAGACTTATGGGTTTTCATGCCTCGTTGTTGCTGAGAGAAACCGCGTCGCCGGCATCATAACTCTGATGGATGCTTTGGAACCCATAGCACGCTCCGCTGAAGAATCCGTTCAGAACATCGTTGTAGGAGTGAGCTACAAAATGGACAGAGTCGACATCGAGGATAAAAAACGAGTCATGGAAGTGGCTGAAAGATTTGTTAAAAGATTCCGCAAAGCCTTGGGCACTGGTGTGCTAAACCTGTACTTTAAGGAACATCGGGAGAAGCATGGTGACATGCGGCTCATCCACTGCAGGGCACGGCTTAACTCGGACAGACATCAGTTCGTAGGGGTGGGTGAAGCATGGCGGGCTGATCTCGCGGCACGGACAGCCCTCAAAACAATCGAACGGCAGCTCATCGTAAGCAAAGAACTCGCCGCAAAATATCCCTTTGGAAACGAATTTTTGTCCGATTTAGCGGGGTCTTACTAAAACTTTTTCACGTCTTTTCATTCTTATTTTTCAACTCAATTTCGACCAGCAAAGCGCCTATGTAGCCGCATGACTTGCAGAAATACATTTTTCCAAGGTATCCGCCTAGGTACAAATCCAGCGACGCTTTTCCGCAAACCGGGCAAACCTGAACAGTTGTCTCACTCAAACAGCGTCGGCCTTGGCTTTCCCTGCGTGAGCCAGAATGCTAACTTTAGCCGCCACCTGCTTCGCGGTATCCATGAAAGCTTTCGACACAGGCGAAGAAGGGTCAGCTAAAACAATCGGAACCCCGGCGTCATGTTTCATAGAGACTTCGGGCATAAGCGGAATCTTACCTAGCACATCGACGTCCAGTTGTCTACCCATCTCGTCAACGACGCTTTCTCCGAAAACACGCGACTCATGCTTACAGTGTGGACAAACATAGTAGCTCATGTTTTCGACAACTCCGATGATCGGTATTCCAAGCCTTCTAAACATCTGAAGCGCCTTCGCAGCTATTACTGTGGCGGCCTGCTGCGGAGTAGTTACTATGACCACTCCTGTCAACGGCATGGTTTGCGCTAATGTGAGCGACGCGTCTCCCGTGCCGGGTGGAAGGTCAACTATGAGGTAGTCGAGTTCACCCCATTCGGCTTGGGTCAAAAGCTGTTTCACAGCGCTGGCCACCAAAGGCCCACGCCAAATAACAGCCGTGCTTTCATCAACAAACAACCCAAGCGACATAACTTTAATCCCCAGCATGATTCTCGCCGGCTCAATTTTCTTATCATTCCTCGCAGCAGGCGGATGAACTATCTTAACAATTTTGGGGATAGTTGGGCCGTAGATGTCTGCGTCAACCAACCCTACTTTCGCACCCATCAGTGCCAGGCTACAGGCAAGGTTTAGCGCGAACGTTGTCTTACCCACACCGCCTTTGCCGCTCGCCACGGCGATGACGTTTTTCACGTTAGGCGACCAATCACCAGAGGGCCTCGCAGACCAAACACGAGCCGTCACCTTCATTTCAACCGACCTGACCCCGGGAAGAGATTCAACAACCGAACGCGCAGAATCTTCAATCGTTTTGTTGTATGGACATGCAGGCGTGGTCAGCTCCAAAGTGAATTTGACCTTACCGTCGGTTACATTGAGATCCTTTATCATCCCCAAGGAAACGATGTCGATTTTCAGGTCTGGGTCTATTACTTTACGCAACGCATTCAGCACAGATTCTTCATTTATCAATAAGCGGAAAATCACGCTGCCACTCTTATAGCTTTTTCTTTCACAACAATTCTTTCGCGGCTTTCCAAGCGGCGTCGTCGATGTAATGAACTGTCTTGACGACTTTTCCCTTGACCATCGACGCTGCTTCTGATGAGCTGAGCAAAGCTTTTCCAACGGCGATGGCTTTGGAATGGACAACGTCGCGGACAACAACTGTGTCGCCGTTTTCGAAAACATCCATGCGGACTATGCCCGGCCTCATCACATCAGCTCCAGCGGCGATGTGCGGCACAGCACCCATGTCTACCCAAACCGACGGAAGCTTTTCAAAAACCGCTGCATTGCCATCGACCAAGGCGGGCACAACGTCCTCGCCTGCCACCACGAAAAGCTGACCAGCCAAAGCCACAACTCGGAAACCCGTGGACTCGATACATTCAGCACCTCGTTTCAGTAGCTTTTTCACGTTAACATCGCCTAGAAACAAACGAAGACGCGGCAACAACGCTTCAAGCTCTGAAGACGAAAGACTCCTCCGCCTCAACAACCAACCACAAAAACAACTAGCATAAAAACACCAACCGCATAGATTTATTTTGACGAAAACATTCATACGTTGTGCGGGGGTTGCCAAGCCTGGTCAAAAAAGCTCGGCACAAACCGTGCAGGACCAGCGGCGCAGGGCTTAGGACCCTGTCCCGAAGGGGTTCGTGGGTTCAAATCCCACCCCCCGCACCTCATATGCACCTTTTCTATCCAGTGGAACGAATTGGTTAGCGTTAATAGTCAGCTTGTAGGACTGTTTTCGGTATACTGGGTAGGATGAACGTTTCCAGCGTTGTTGTTGACGAGTCTGCTCTGCGTTTAAGTGTTGCCGTAGATTATGCTGTGGAGTTTGGGCTACGGGTTTTGGTTCATCGGTCGTTGTTGAAGCATCTGCAGGAAAGGGCGTTTGCAGGTGATTTGGCTTCGTTGGATGGATTGCGGAAACTTACTTCATTGGCGGAGTCACGTGTAGAGTTTGTCGGAGAGCCGGGTGAGAAAGGCTGGCGCGACGATGTACTCGAATACTGCCGCAAAAACCATGAAACACTTCTTACATCCGACCCTTTGGTCGCTCGCGTAGCCGAGTCGATGGGTGTGAAATACCGCTACATGGTTCCCGAGCCACCGATACAGATTGAATCAGTTTTCGCGGGCGACGTTATGAGTCTACACGTCAAGGAAGGGCTTGAGCCACGTATCAAAAGAGGCCATCCAGGGCGATGGGTCTTCGAATCCATACGTGAAAAACCAATCACGAGAACCGAGCTTGAGTCGCTTGTCGCATACATCATGAAGAGCGCTTACGATGCGTTTGGAACGGAAGCTTTCGTCGAAGTCGACAAACCAGAATTGACTATTCTGCAGCTGGGACAGTTTCGGATTGTGATAACCCGGCCGCCGCTTTCGGACGGTATGGAAATGACGGTAGTGAAACCCGTGATAAGGGTTAAGCTCGAAGACTACCGTCTTCCACCTAAGGTTCTTGAAAGGCTTGACAAACGCGCTGAGGGAATTTTAATCGCAGGCCCGCCGGGCATGGGGAAATCAACTTTCGCCCAAGCCTTAGCCGAGCATTATCGCAACATGCGTAAAGTCGTCAAAACCGTCGAAAGCCCACGGGACCTAAACCTTCCGCCTGACATCACGCAGTATTCGAAAAGCGCCGCAGAAGACGGGGAAATCCACAGCGTATTGTTGTTGAGCAGGCCCGACTACACAGTTTTCGACGAAATGCGTGAAGCACGTGACTTCGAAATGTACATCGACCTCCGCTACGCAGGCATCGGAATGATTGGTGTCATCCATGCAAGCACCCCCATCGACGCCCTACATCGAATAGCAAACAGAGTCGACATCGGCGTCCTCCCCTCAATCGTCGACACCTTAATCTTCATGGACAAGGGAAAAGTCGCGAGCATTCATACGCTTGAAATCGTGGTCAAAGTCCCTGCTGGGCTGAAGCGCGCAGACCTTGCACGGCCCACCGTGATTGTGAAAGATTTTCTAAACGACGAGCCGGAATATGAACTGTATGTTTTCGGTGAAAGAGTTTTCTTCGTTCCCGTGAAGCAGCATGAATCAAGAAATGACGAAGCAGCAATGTTCCGAAGAATCGTCGGGAAACATCTTTCCGACTTTGACCTGACTATATCAGGCGACCAAGTAGTAATCGAAATCAACCCCGAGGAAATGCGAACATATTTCAAGAAATGCCAGAACAAGGTTTTAAAACTTGCTCGACACGCCGGTCTGAATGTGGAGGTCGTTCCCAAACAGGGAAGAACCAGTTGATTAACGGGGCTCACGCAGCCTCCGAAAGATATGAAAAAACAACGTGCAAAGTCTGCCACGGCTTCGCAAGATTCTGCAAAATCTCAACCTGCCCCTACTACCGCAACCTCTTCACCGAAGCCGTTTTCAACAAGCTTTCGTCAAAAAATGTTTCAGGACCTTCACCTCCAACCCTGCTGGTGGGTGAAAAAGGCTATCCAAAAGTAGTAGTCGGCCCAGCAATTTTACTCGTCGAAAACACTTCGCCCGATTTTCTCGAAAAACCCGCAGACTGGTTAAACCACTCTGTGAGCGAGCTTCTACGGCTGCGTATTTCTCTTTTATTCGGAAGAACAGTCAAACCAGTCAAAACAACCGATAAAATGGTTGACCTGCTGAAGGAGTCGGCGGCTTCCAGCAAGCCTGTCGATGTTGAAGCGGTTTTCTCAGGAGGCTATTCCTTTAATCCAGCGTTCAAAGTGAGAACAGCGCCATACGGGCCTTCGGCGAAGCTTGAAAACATGCATCTCGTCGGAAACGTTTCGGTCCCGCGCAAAGTCGACTCGTTAATACACGACCCCGACCTTTCGGCGACAGAGGCTTTGACAACCCTGCATGAAGGAGGATTCGACGAATACTATCTCACACGTCTTTTCTCCATGGGTCTCCTCGGAACAGCTCTGGAAAGAAAGCTCGTGCCCACTGAATGGAGCATCACAGCGGTAGATGACATTCTGTCAAGAAAACTCTACGAAAAAGTCCGAAGACACCGCGTGATTTCAGAATATAGAGTGCATAGCTACCAAGCGGTCGAAAACGTGGGACATGTAATTCTCACACCCACACCATGGATGTACGAGCTTCTGGAAGGATGGCTGAAACACGTAAACAGCTCACCATACAGCGACTATGAAATCCACAAGCCAAGAACAACATACGCGGAAAATACAGGTGGCGCCTACTACGCAGTCCGCCTATCAATTCTACGTCACCTCCATCAGCGAAAAGAGCAGGGCGGCGCCATCGTTTTCTTCGAGATACATCCTAGATGGATACCGCTCGGTGTCTGGAGATTCAGGGAAATAATCAGAGAAGCACTAAAGAGGCCAGGTGAAAAATTTCAAACAATCGACGAAGCAATAGAACACGTCTCGAAAAAACTCGATATCCCCATTAACAAATACATCGCGGCCAGCAAACTCATACCGTTCATCGGACATCAACAGAAACTCGGCTAAACCACCCTGCTCGCCACTTCACGCAACAACCTCATCGACTCCACAAGCATTTCACGCGTTTCCTTCGAATCACGCGCAACCAACTCCAAAATATCCATGCTACGCTTCGACTGCTCGGTCAAAACTTCCAAAACCTTAGTAACCCTATCAACGAAAGCATCCATCCGCTTCACAAACTCATCAAAATCCTTACGGAATTCACGAAACTCTTGACGGAAATCGTGAAACTCCTGACGGAAATCATTAAACTCTCCACGGAATACACGAAACTCTTCACGATAATCACGAAACTCCTGACGAAAGTCACGGAACTCCTGTCGGAAATCGCGAAATTCGCCTCGGTAGTCTCTAAACTCTCCTCGGAAATCGCGAAATTCGTTCCAATACGTTGTGAATATCGACTGCATGGCTCCGAACCCATCTTGCAGCTCGTCGGCGAGCTTGTCGTAACGGATTTGGAAATGTTTGATTTTCGGTTTTGGGTTTATTGTTTTTTCTTCGACCGATTTCACCAATGGGGGCGGCGGCGGTGATTTAAGCGCTTGAATGAAGGCAGCTATTTTTTCTTCGTCACCTTGGATGAAAACTGTGACTGAGCCATCTTTTTCATTTTTCACGTAACCGGCCAACTCCAGTTCTTGAGCTGTTTCCTGAACGAACCTTCTGTATCCCACTCTTTGGACTTTGCCGCGTATCCGTAGTAAGACCGCCCTCATCCGTTCCGACGCTATTCCCCATCGCTGGGCTAAAAACATGGTGTTGTTCTGTTTTTATACAAGCACTGTTTGCATATGTCATGGTTTTCTCGCTTCGGCTCGAGCTTGTTTTCGCTGTCGTGGCTTTTGTCTGCTTTGGGTTGACTGATTTTCTCAGGAAGAAGGGTGCGGCTGCAGGCGCCAACCCGGTGGGTTATTTGATTGTCGAGACTTTGGTTTTGCTCGCCTTGGTGCCTTTGGCTGGCTTGGTTCTCTACGGCCGCGTGCCGGACATCTTTCATGGAACGGCGCCATATGCCTTGTTGTCTGGTTTGACGATTATGGTTGCGTTGGTCGCGATGATGTCGGGGCTGTCGATGGGTGAAGGAAGCGTGGTTATTCCGGTCTCACGTCTCGGGCTCGCATTAGCTACTCTGCTCAGCCTTGTCTTATTGAATGAATCTCTGACGTGGAGTAAAATCGCTGGAATCGGGTTGGCTGTTTTCGCCGTCTATCTACTCTCTAAATGATGTCTTCAAGAGGTTTTTGGACGTACCAGCTGTGGCCGCATCGTGGACAGTAGAGGCTCCAAACTTTTCTGACTTTTGAGTCGCTGGGCTTCGTCGGAATGGTCAGCCTGTAGCCGCACTTAGGACATACGTATTCGTCTTCGTTGCTCAAATCGAAGACCTTGCGTCAAGCTTGACCCAGTCGGGGTAGCTGTAATTCTCGGCCCTGTAGTCAGGCCGGTAAGGTTTTATGTCGATGACCGGGGTTCCGTCGAAAAGGTCGAGTCCTTCGACGTGTAGAACCCTTCCCTCCCGGCGGACGAGCCTGACGAGAGTGAGCCCGATAGGGTTGGGTCTCACAGGCGAGTCTGTTGAAAAAACTCCAAGAGTAGGCAGGTCTTCCTCCTTCAACCCAAGCCTTAGCAGCCTTCTCGGCCTTACTTTCAGCAGGCTGCTGTACTCGGGAGGAGTTTTGTGGAAGATTGATATGATGAAGATGTGAGAGTATTTTTCTAATCCGTCGAGCGCCTCTTCATACTCGGGAAGTATCTCGACACGTCCTTTCAAAGAGCCGGCGTGAGATTTGACGTAGTCGTCGTCAACGTCAACCTTAACGTATCCAACGACTTTAAGCTCCACGCATAACTTCGCCAAAACCACGATTTAAACCCCGCATGTGTTATAGCGTTAAATCGTTGTACAACATACTTGAAGTGTATGGATGATTTGTTGATTCTCTCGTCTGGGCTTTTCTTTCTAGCTCTTGCTTCTGGTATGCTGGGACTAGGTGTTGCGTTCGCCGCGGTTCCTTTCCTAGGACTTTTCATCACAGACTTGGTTCATGAGGTTCAGCCTCTCAGCCTGCTGCTCAACGGCGTGACAGCGATGCTGTTGACGTTGGGGTTTGCTAGGAGCGGGCTGGTGGACTGGCGGAAGGCGGGAATGCTTGCAGCGGTCACTTCCGTTTCAGCACCTGTTGGGGCTCTTCTCGTCCAGTATGTGGAGCAGAGAAATGCGTGGATGTTTATTTTGCCGCAGCGCTTTATCTTGTGTACAGGCTGTTTAGAAAGGCCGAGGCGATGGTGCAGCGTGAGAAGTTTATGACGTTGGTTGCGCTCGCCTTTCCCATCTCTGTTTTGAGCGGGTTCCTCGGCGTTGGGCCGGGATTCCTGCTGATGCCAACGCTCATCGTTCTAGGAAACGAGCCTAAACGTGCTGCAGGCATCAACGCGTTTGCCGTAACGCCTCCATCCTTCACATCGTTGATACCGCATTTGACGACCGCGAAATGGGACTTCATGGTCATGCCCACGCTGCTGGTAATAGGTGCGGTCGGCTCGTTAGTCGGCGCGAGAATAACCAGCACACGCGTGCCAAGCCCGCTGCTCAAACGTTTATTCGCGGCTCTAATCGTGTTGGTCACCGTCTATACACGTTGCTTGCCTGAACATCGACTCCGCTGCTGAAGGCTTCAGAATAGATAGAGGAAGGGGTGCTTTTTGCTGCGGGTCGTGGCTGAGAAGCTTGACCCAGGTCTTCCACCTGAATGCGACAAATCATGCCCCTACCTGAAAATCTGCAGAAAAGACTACGCGGAATCATGGCTTCGAGTCGACGACAACAGCCCTTTGACACCTCCACTTCTGCAGGATAACGGCTCCAATCATAACGGTGGTTGGGGTCGGAACAATAGTCATTTTTCAACTCCCTCTTGCGGGATCACCAACCATACGGGAAGTAGCGGAAAAACACTACCGTGAAGAAGTATTCCAAACACCCGAGCAACTTCTCCAAAACATCAAACGAATATACTCAGCAACAACCCCCAACACCCAGATAACACTAATACGGTTCCAAACCCAAACAAACACAGAGCGGCCGTAGTCTGGTAGGACGTCGGCCTTCCACGCCGAAGGTCCCGGGTTCAAATCCCGGCGGCCGCATATTTTATATTTAGATGGTGTTGTTGGGGAATAGATAGGGGAGTGTTTGGCTGGAGGCTTAGTTGTCCAGTTCTTATAAGGAAGTCTTTCAGTGGTTGTTGTTTTCTTTTTATCGTAAATCCTATGTATTTGTAGAAGTTCAGCCGATAGTCAGATGGGATGTAGAGATGATAGATGTCTTTCTTTGTATAGTAGGTTTTTCCACTTGGTTTATGAAGGGTGTCCAATGTTTCGTTTTAAGTCTTGGTCCACTTGTCTCTATCTTCAGAGAAGTTTGACGTATCTAAGTAGTTTTAAATCGGTGTTGTAGACCAGTATTTTTCCGGTTTTGTCTATTCTTCCCTCGC
>JAWBKB010000014.1:0-48060 GCA_038831915.1 Candidatus Caldarchaeum sp. | reverse complement strand
AAGACGGAAAAAGACACTTCTATCACCGAAGAAACCTATAAGACGGCCGAGGCCTACCCCAACTCTGCATCACCCACAACTAATGGGAAAGCCCAGACCATAGACCTTAAGTTGACAGTCCCTGTTTGTTCGACTGCTAAGCTTATTAATGGCTGGCCGAGCGTTATTTGATTCGTTTGGTTGAAGAAAAGCGGTTGACGAAAAAAGGCTGGCTTAGCCAGACGCCGGATGGAGATTTGGTTTTGGTGAATGAAAGCGGTGATGCATATAGGGTCAACGAGGCGGTTGTAGCTATTTGGAATATGTTTGAGGACAAAACTGTTTCTGACGTGATTCAGGAAGTTGCGACACAGGTGAACAGAGACCCGGCGGAGATAAAAGACCCAATCGAGCAGCTGGCGTCCAAACTCGTCGAAGCGGGTTTGATAGGCTGACCAGCTGCTTTTTTTACATCAAAACAACTGTCAGAGCTGTTGACGCGATGAAGCCAGCTGCTGATGCTACTCCGTAAGATTTGACGCCAAAGTTAATTGCCTGCGAAACTTTATCCAGGAAGTCGCTGAATACGCGGGCTTTTTCAATGACGATTTTTTTATGGATGGCTTGGGCTGGTGCGAGGTCTTCAACGGCTTTTCGATGCAGTTCCGTGAAAATTTTCTTGATTTTTTCAACTGGGATTGCTTCGCCGAAGGGATGATATCCTCTTCCGCCGAGGACTACGGCGTTAACCATGTGAGTATCGGTTGTGCAGAATTCTGCGTCGACGCATCCAAACTGTTTGGCGGCTTCGATTGCGACTGTTCTGACCCATGGCAAAGCGTTGTTGGCGTCAGCGACAATCAGGGAAGACCTCATTCCGTCGTATTCGAAGACCATGCATGAAACACCGCCGGCTCCCATTCCTTCGGTCAACCCGATGTCAGCCGGAACCATACGGGAAAAACCAATCGACACACTCGTCTCCTTTCCGTCGTGTTTTTCCATGTTTTCGAGATGAGTTCGGATTTTTTCGATGGTTTGTTCGTCGAGATGTTTGAGATTGTCGTCGAAGCTGTTATGAGCGTCGACGACCACTAGTTTTTCATGTTTGCCGTCGGGGAGAATTTCGGGTGGAAGGTCTTCCATTGGCTGTGGATGAAGTGTTACAATGGCTATTTCTCGGCCGGCGATTTCAAGGGAATACGTGCTGACGCCGTTAAACCTTTTTCTCGATGGCGGCTTGCAGACGCTGGAAAAGTGTGGCGAAGACCTGAGCCGTTCAGCTTCTTCAGCTATTTTTTCAGCGATTTCTTCGGAAATTGCTATGCTTGCGAGGTTTTTTTCGTGGCTTGAAAGGCCTTTCAAAACCATTCCATGAATACCTCTATTGCCGAGTTTTTGCTGAATGAGTGATGGAAACATGCTTGAACCCACCGCTCTGAAAGGCCCTGGATGAATGTCCGAGACGACGACCGCCACATCTGGTTTGCCTTCGCGTTTGACCAGAAATAGCTCGAAGCTGACTTTTTCGTCGCCGCCGAGCTGTGTCATCATTTTTTCCAGCTCATGCGAATGGCCTGAAAGGAGGCTTGAGAGGAAGGCTTGGAAAAGTTTGAACGGTTTTAGGTTTTGAACTGGTTTGGTTTTGTCGATGATGACGCGGAGTGTTTCCATGGCTGCGACGCCTAACGCGTATGCTGATAGGGAGAGCTGAAGTGCTTTAACCATGTTGTTGATGTATGTCTGGACGGTGAAGATGTGTATTAACGCGGCGGGTGTTGAAAGAATCGCAGCAACGGGAATGCCAAGCCCGAGACCGATTGCTCTTCTCACCGAATATCCGATGTAAACAGCTACCGAGGTCACGCCCGTGGCTAGCACTACGCCGGCGTATGGGTTGAAGAAGGCTAGTAACGCGGACAACATCACACCCGATAGCACTATCATCATTTCGACGACTGATAGCGAGTCGAGGCGGCGGGCGGTGTAGTTTGGACATTTTTTTGTTAGAAGTTTTTCGGCGACGCGGTTTAGCAAAAGCGTCAGAAACAGAAAACCCGCGAATGCCCCCGCTGCATGTAAAACATTTCCTGTGAATACGAAACTAAATCCTGCAAAAACAGCGGCCATGAAAAACAGGGCCCGAATCGAAGCATGCCCGCCGTAAAACCCTTTCACGAGTCTGTATCTTTGAGCGATTTTTCCGGCCGCCGTGCTCACCATGCTTACCCATCCTTGAAACTGGTGATTAAAAGAGTCTGCTCTGAAGCTGTGAACATGCTTATAACATCGATTTTCAAGTGTAATTGGGTTGCTTCGACGTGGTTCGGACGGTGGGCTGAGGATTTCCGTCCAAGGTGTCCACGTTTCTTTTGATTCACCGCCTTCACGTGTAGGAAAATCCGTTGGATGCGTTTCGCATGCTCATTCAGACCATGTGGCGGCTGGTGGGCGCATATTCGCCACGCATGAAACCATCGAGTTGATGCGGAACGTTTGGAAGATGACGGGGTTTTTCAAGCCAGTCAGATACGGTGAAACAGTCGACCTTGGTGAAAACGTTTCTCTGACCGTGTTGAATTCGGGTCATGTTTTGGGTTCGGCGATGTTTCGCGTAATGGGTGATGACATGGACTTGGTTTACACGGGTGATTTGAACACCGTCGAAACCCTGACCACGAAGCCGGCGGACATCGTGGACGCCGAAACACTGGTCATCGAGTCAACCTACGGCCATCCCAGCTACGTTTTTCCACCACGCACCGAAACAACCGCAAAAATCCTCAAATGGGTTTCCGAAACAATAGCCGAAGGAGCGATTCCAGCTTTCAAAGCCTATTCAATCGGCAAATCACAGGAACTAATCAAACTCTTCAACGAATACACGAAGCTTGAAGTCGTGGTCGGCAAGACGGTTTCACGCGCATCCCAAACATACGTCGAAAACGGAATAAAGCTAGACTACATAACTGTTGGAAGCAAGGAAGCTGCGTCAACCCTTCTTTCAGGCGAAGCGGTTTACATCGACAGCCAGTTTCGAAACATTCCGACACATCGAAGGGTGAAATGGGCTGCGGTAACGGGATGGGCCCTTCACGACCATTTTAGCGGGTTTTCCGCAGGCTTTCCGCTCAGCAGCCACGCCGACTATCTGCACCTGCTCGAATACGTCGAACAAACCAATCCGAAGAAAATCTACGTCCTACACGGCTTCAGCAAATATTTCGCAAGCATCCTTAGGAAACGAGGGTTTGACGCGGTTTCGCTTGACGAAACATAAACTTTTAAGGCATCATCACTACTGTATCAGTCGATGAGTGCGAAAAAGAAAAAGGAGGCACCGATGCCAGCAACCGCAGCGGGTCTTCTTAGGTTCTTCGAAGAAGAATCGAAAGGCATCAAGGTCAGGCCTGAAATCGTCGTCGGCGCTTCCATCGCGCTGATAGTTACGGTCCTCGTTCTTCGAGCGTTTTTCCCGATTTAACGCGTCGTTTCGTCGAGCGATGTCTGCCCCATACCCGTCAAACGCCATTTAGCGTTGCGGCCTTTCCCTACTTTGACGACCACTCGGTCCTTTTTTAGCATCCTTAAATGATATCTAACACGGTGAAGAGGAATTCCCGTTCTCTTGCTTATTTCAGCTGCTGAAAGAACTTCCCGTTCAAGAGCTTCAATCAGCATGGACCGTGTTTCCAAACCCCGGCGAACATTTTTCACCGTCGTCAAATACGCGCGCGGATTGATCATGTTTCATCCGAAACAAACGCTTCCAACTTTGTTTGAACGGTTTTGTCGACAGGTTTTTTCGACGGTGTGAAAAGGTCTACGACGTTTTCTACGGCGGATAGTGTTCTTTCGATGAGGTAGGGGTTTCGAAGCTTTTTCTCGGCCATTTCCCTGGCCAGCGTGATGTATTTTTCGACGTTGCCGCGGAAAACCGTCAACGATAAGTCGAGCTGACAATATGGACATTTTCCCGAAAGAGGTAGACGTCTGAACTTTCTGTTGCATTTCTTACATCTAAAAGTCTGAACCATGAAAGCTTTGACGTTGCCGATTATGTCTGGGAGGATGTGAGACGAAACAATACTGTCGACGAGACCCGCGTCCCGTACAGCCGAAATACTTTCCATCAACTCCAACTGGCCGTAGATTTTCTCAAGCATCGTTTCAAGAGATTTATACGCTGAAACGATTTTCGAAACCACCAGGCTTTTCTGCGGATGTGTAAACATTAACCCAGTTCCTTCGAAGCCTGCTGAAAGGTCGTCGCCGAGAATTCTCACGAAATTTCTGCATTCGGAGATTTTTGCCCGCCGCGAAGCCATGGCATAGAATTCGTTGGGAATATTTTCCCAGACTTCGACATTGTGAGCCTGTTCATCAACTTCCTCCGGGTAAACAATCCGCGTAATCAGCAAAGGCGTATCCATTTTACCCCCTATGCGGTCCGGGATGTATAGCCGTGAAAAATTCATCAGCACATCCGCGAGAAGCATGATGCTGTCTTCGTCGCCGTCGCAGTCCCGGCGTTTAGCGGCGTGGAAAACTGGATGGGCGAAGTTGACTTCGGCGTCGACGAAGCCGATTATCCGGGCCACCACGGCGACGTAGGTGTGTGGAGAAAGCCCCGCAACAAGCTGCCCAAGTAAGTCGTTGATGCTTTTGAAATTGTAGAGCTTTTCCATCCCAGCGTAGTGAAGCAAATCATCTATGTAGCGTGCGACTTTCAACAAATGTTCCGCGGCTTTCCGGCTTAACACGATGTCCTGCGGTTTTAGTTCAAGAATCTGGTTTTCAGAAACGAGAGGCTGGCCGTAAATGTCGTGGAGATATCCGAGGCTTACAAGTTTCTCCACCGGTGTTCCGATTTGGGCTGGCGTGAAATGCGTGAGAGGAGCGTTCGTTACGTCAAACCGTATAGTTCCGTCTTTGTAGACGAACAAGCCATGCCGCGCCCTCAGAAAGCCTTTGAGAAAGCTTTCCGGGATTTTCGCGTGGCTTGTCAAGCCCTTCACTCCGCTCATCCGCGCGGGCGCCGATTGGCTGGTTTGCTTCAGAACCGCTGAAAGCTCTTCCCGAAGGTTTACACGCTGAACCGTGGAAAAAAACACTTCACCGTCGCATTTATCGCATTTTTCCACATACGTCGAAAAAGTCTTCCTACAGGTTCTGCATGTTCCATGGAGGATTGTTTCGCCGCCGCATGATTCGCATACCACTTTCCACCCAATCGCTCCGCATTCAACGCATCGCCGCGTAACCAATTCAACAGCCACGACAGCTGTTTTGTCCGCAGCCGTTAGTAAATCCCGTGTGGCTTCACCAGCCATCCCTACGGGGAAAAGGAAATGAGCCGCGGGACTCATTTTTCGAGGCCCTGCTTTTTCGGGACGCCCCATCCGCGCCGTCAAACTCGAACCACGCTTATCCCTCACATCGGTTCCCGAAACTTTGCGGAGAAAAGCCAGAACATCCCCGCCATCTTCCTCTACATTCTCGGCATTTCCAAGAAGATGTTGCAGGACTTTGTAATCGTCGTCCCCGATGGCTATCATTTTGTCCGTTGTTTCATGTTCTACGAGAAGTGCTTCGAGAATATGTTTCACATCAGGAATGTTTGGGAAAAGATGTTTGCTATTGATGGATTGGAAAGGCCCTTTGAGCCATTTCGCCAGCTCCACAGCCTGCTTGACAGATATGTTTGTCCAGAAATGAAGGTATTGTGGATGAAGCGGGACTTCGCCGTGGATGCTTAGGGCTAACGCTTCTTGAACAGAAGGCTTAACCATGAAAGGCCGTTCAACAAAAAGCTGAAGCCTTTTCTCCGACACTCCTGTTTTTTCAGCGATACTGGTCAGTCCTTTTTCTGTGATTTTCGCCGCCAAATCGTTTCTCCACCATTCCTCACAATAGCCTGCAGGCCTCAGCTCAACGTTGTTTTCGACACAGTCTCCGACCGAAACGAGGATGTCGCCGAGAAACAAAATCTGGTCGATGCTGTCAGCCACCCGTCGATAAACTTCTTCAGAAACAAGTTTTACGACGTCGCCTTTCTTCGTTTTGACGACCGGCGGCTCGATGACGTCGACGGGTGTGACAATTCCTCCTTTTCCTGGAAAATCTGTTTTTAGCTGTGTTCCGGTCACTATGTATCCCTTCAGCACTTTCATCGCCAGTGGATGGATGCCGTAAGCCGCCATTCCAGTTGCGAAAGCTCTGCCGTAACGGATGCGGAAACCGCCAAAAACATCCGAAAGCGATACAACAGGTCTTCCACCTATGACTTCAAGAGCACTTTCTTCGTCATCGCCGCCGCGGCTCACAGATGCATTAGCCAATTCCTCAATCCAATCCCATCCAGACATGTTCATCGAGCGGACTGTTTTCAACACTTTCTTGGCTCTGCCGACAATTCCATCGTTGACTACTCGTAACGCTCCGCCGCGTAGAAAATTGGTTTCGATGCGGTCGAGGTCTCGGTAGGAGGGTACAGGGATTTCATCGGTCGCGACACCGCTTATCTCAACCGGTGTCATCCTGTAGGCATACGCAATCAGTTTGTCGGGCACGTCGTATTGGAACCGGCCGACGTGTCTGACGTATGTTCGCAGTTCTTCAACAAACCTTTTCACTTCTTCGTCACGGGCTTTGAACCTGTCAAGCCCGAGAAGCCGCCGAACATAATCAGCCAAAACCACGACCGTCGCGAGCTCTGTTCCACCAGCCGCTCGAATAGGCCCCGCAAAGTAAACCGCTAAGTACCGGGAACCGTCGTCGTTTTCCTTAACCTTGACATGTGAAATGCCTTCAGAAGGCGCGGCTGTGATGCAGGGTGGGGTCAGAACAGCCAGCGACGTGCAAACAGCTTGATGAATAACTTCTTCCTCGGACAGCGAACCGATGCTTGAATAAACTATTTCTTCGCTGAGCTTGAACGCCAGCTCGATGCCGCTCAGCTTCTTCTTCAGCTCACGAATTTTCTCAGCTATCCCGGATGGGCCGACGAGAAGCTCTACGCGTTCCTCCATCCGGTCCGCGAAAACCGTTTCAACGAAGGGAAGAGGGTCACATGTCTTCTTCCTATATTCCGAAGCAACCACATATATCCGGTCAACTTCACGCAGCAATCCATCCCTGTATTCCTGCAGTTCAGGGTCCAAAGCTAAGCAACACATTCACATCCGATGAAATAAAAGCTTCGCGGATGAAAGGCCGTGGCCGCTTGCTGTACTTCCAGTCACAAACCCCGACGGAACATATGTAATGCAGTATTCTGAATGAGAAGGGTTTATTTATGAATCGATTGCTCGCGTTGCTTGGTTTTGTGCGCTGATGTTTTTGATGAATTCGTCGAATGGTTCGCCGATGACTATTCCTCTTTGCGGCTCGATGTTGAAAACATACATGGTTGAATCCATCGACGACCACCTCATTTTCCTGACGTAAATTGTTCGGACGAGCTGGCCGCCGACCTGCTTGACGCCGAGAACAATCACACCGGATGCGAGAAATTCTTCCAGCATGAACCGGCTCATCCGCTTCGAACCCGTGGGAATATCCGTAGTCATCAAAGTCGTAACACCAAACCGCTCCTCAATCATAGTGATGATTTCGCGGAGATATTCACGGACGTAGAATTCATCTTTGGCACCTTGCGCGAGAGCTGACACAGGGTCGAGCACAAGCCGTGTAAACTTTCTTCCACGAGTCGCGTTATAAATCGCGTCGACAAATGCACGGCTTTCTTTTCCATATTTCCGGGCTTCCGCTGCGTAGAGCCGCAGTTCCAGCGGAATGAAACGGCCGGTTTCCATATAGGCCCAGAAATTCCATCCAAGCGATTCCGCGCCACGCAGCACGCCTTCAATCCGTTCATCGATTGTGACATAGACGCATGTTTCGTTGCGTGTCAATCCGTTGAGCAGAAACTGAAGGGAGAGAATTGTTTTGCCCACTCCTGTTTCGCCTGTAACGAGATATGTTCTTCCACGGATGAACCCGCCGCCGAGCATTTTGTCCAGCTTCGGGTTGCCGGTCGAAAGCCGAGCATCAACGTCAACAGCCATACCCACACAAACACACAGCACCATATAAAGAGATGAACAATCGACAAAAACCGAAACCCTGTAAACGAGCCACGCAGATCTCAGCTGCTGGCTAAGCCATAGTGTTTCACGACCGCGGCAAAAAGGATGTCAATTTCACACCTGATGACCCCGAATTTCTAATTCACGGTAAATTTTGGCCGCATCTGGACATGTGTCTAAATTTAGGCTCAAAATTTACCGGAAGTTCTACGAAATTGAAGAACCTTTGTCGACGCTCACGGTAAAGAAAGCAGTTTTGCAACTGCTTTGACCGCTTCCAAAGGAATTCCGTCGATGCCTGGTTTATCCGGCCCTTTTAACGCATCAACGCATCCTGCTCTGAAAAGTGTGTGTATGGTTTTGGGAAGGTGTTGGATGGTTGCTCGGTATGTTTCGCGGTCTGCGAGAGCCATGGCGCCGTAAACTCCGAAGTCGGATGTCGTTGAGACGACGAGTATGTCGGCGGTTTTTTCAGCCGCTATGCCTCCTCCGCATCCACATGTGCATGTTGCTCCGTATGGCACGTGTTTGTTAACGACATGTTTTATCAAGCCCATGCCGGCTTCGTTTCCGCCGTCGCCAAAAGCAATCAGCCTGCGTCGGTGGTCGCGTATCATTTCGAAAACTCTGTCCACGGGAGCGGTGATGTCGGAGATGTTTTGGCCAACGCTGTTGTGGTACACGCCGAATTTGTTTGCTCCCGGTCTTTCCACGGTGATTAACAGGTCGGGTTGTTTTTCGTCCAAAGCGTGTAAAACTGTTCGGACGCTTCCCAAGTAGTTCGGGGGAAGACCGTACACGGCTGTGCGATTGGTGTCGACGACTTTCAGCCCAGCTTCCACCACTTCTTCAAACCCTTGGTCGACCAGTATGGCGGCTTCTCCGCCCTTGGTCTCCAGCCAGCGGGCCAAAAGAACCGATGAAATCAAACCATCAGATTCAACCGCTCCACCGTAACGCAGAATTCTAAAACCCGTAGCGATCATTGCGTTCCGCGAGGTTGTGAGTAGGTCGGCCGCGGCAGCGCAAAGTGGTTTACCTGCAATCTTTCTCGCCGCATCGTAGAGATGCTGAACAACGTTTCTGGCGGCGTAGTCGACTGTTACTACTTGGTCGATGAATTCTTCTCTGTTCAAGGCTTAAATCAACATTGGATTGCTGTGTTTTGTATGTTTGCTGTTTATGCAGGCGTGGATTTATTAGATGGACGCGTTGCGCGTCTAGTTCACGGCCGTCGGGAGAACGCGGTGTTTTACCCGGGCTCGGCTGTGGATTTTGCCCGGCGGTGGGAACGTGAGGGCACTGACTGGATTCATGTCGTCGACTTGAACGCAGCCATGGATGAAAACGATAACGAGCGGTTTGCCGCAGATGTCGCGGCCTCCGTGAATATTCCGGTGCAAGTAGGCGGTGGTGTGAGAAGTTTGGCCAAAGCCATGCGCCTAATCGACCTCGGTGTGAGCCGGGTCGTCATTTCAAGCCTGTATTTCGCGTCGCGAAACAAGGGTTTGGAGCTTCTCGATGTTCTCGGGCCCGACCGAATATGCGTCGCAGTTGACTTTGGTGAAGACGGCGATGTTCTTATCCGTGGTTGGAAAGAAAAAGCCCCTATACTGGTTGGTGAAGCGGTTGAACAGGTTCTCGCCGACGGGTTTAGAAATGTTTTGGCAACAGATGTTGCGCGGGACGGAACACTCACCGGTATTAATTCACAGGCCCTTGAGAAAGTCCATGCCGAACATAGGAAGTATGTCGTCGTCGGTGGAGGTGTTTCATCTGTTTCGGATGTTTTGAAGGTTCGTGAAATGGGTTTCGCCGGCGTCGTCGTCGGCAAAGCCCTGTACGAAGGCCTTGTTTCTCTCAGGGCCGTTAAAGCCGTCATCCATAAAAATGTCTAAAACATTTGTTCTTCGCGATTGGTTGCTAAAAGAATCATTCCGTGTCTGGACGTTGATGCGGGCAGGGTCGTGAAAGGCCGTCGGTTTCGTGATTTACGCGACGCCGGCCACCCGGCATTTCTCGCTAAGATTTACTCGGAACAAGGGGCCGACGAGCTTGTCTTCCTCGACATCACCGCGTCCTCCGAAAAACGCAGTATCCTCGTCCAAGTGGTTAAGCAGGTTGCGGAAGTCATCAATATTCCATTCACGGTGGGCGGCGGAATAAGAACGCTTGAAGACGCGGACAGGGTATTAAAAAACGGCGGAGATAAAACATCTATCAACACAGCGGCTGTCCAGAACCCCAAACTTGTGAAACAACTCGCTGAAACATATGGCTCACAGTGTGTCGTCGTCGCAGTCGATGCGAAAAAGAACTCGAACATGCCTTCAGGATATGAGGTGTATGTTTACGGTGGAACCTCTCCCACTGGTTGGGATGTCGTCGAATGGGTGAAGCGCGTAGCTGGCTTGGGGGCGGGTGAAATATTGTTGACGTCGATTGATATGGATGGAACAGAGCATGGCTATGACGTGGAGTTAACCCGTAAAGTTGTCGAGGCCGTTGACATTCCCGTCATCGCTTCCGGCGGAG
Organism: Candidatus Caldarchaeum sp.; assembly: GCA_038831915.1. Lineage (GTDB taxonomy): Archaea > Thermoproteota > Nitrososphaeria_A > Caldarchaeales > Caldarchaeaceae > Caldarchaeum. Next base: position 37,456 of record JAWBKB010000014.1, on the reverse strand, counting down.
CAGGGTTGCCGGAACACATCTACGAAGTGTTAACACGGGGAAAAGCAGACGCAGCCCTCGCCGCGTCAATCTTTCACTACGGCAAACACAGCATACAAGAGGTCAAGGAATTCCTGCGTGAAAAAGGAGTTGAGGTGAGAATTTGAAAGTCGAGGATTTGAAGTTCGACAGCGCAACAGGGTTGATTCCCGTCGTGGTTCAGCACCACGCCACGGGTGAAGTTTTGATGTTCGCGTACGCAAACCTTGAAGCCGTCAAACTCACCCTCGAAAAAAGGGTCGCTTATTTCTGGAGTAGATCGCGGAAAAAACTATGGATGAAAGGCGAAGAAAGCGGCAACATCATGAAAATCATCGACGTGAAAATCGACTGTGACGGCGACGCGTTGCTGTACATCGTCGACCCCTTAGGGCCCGCCTGCCACACAGGCCAAAACACATGCTTCCACAACCGGCTCACCTTTTAACAAGTTTGGCGAAGTTTTGGAGAATTTTTTCACCGGTCGGGCCTGATTTTTCAGGGTGGAACTGTGTTCCGTAGATTGTTTTTGTCCCGATGACCGCGGGGAATTCTATGCCGTGATGTGCTGTTGCGATGATGATAGATGTGTCGGCTGGCTGTGGATGGTAGGTGTGGTTGAAGTAAACCCATGCATCGTCGATGTTTTCCAGCAGCGGTGACGCGCGTGTTTTTTTGATGCGGTTCCAGCCCATGTGAGGCCGTTTAACCGTTGGCGGAAGAGAAACTACTCTGCCTCTGTATAGGTTCAACCCCTTGCCCGGGCCTTCATCGCTTTCTTCGAACATCAGCTGCATCCCCAAACAAATCCCGAGAACGGGAACGCCTGAGACAAGAAATTCGACGAGTTCTTCACGGAATGGTGCGATTCTTTCAGCCGCGGCCGCGAAACTTCCCACACCCGGCAGAATCACGCAGTCCACATCTCGTACTATTTTTTGAGACATCTCGACATGGAACCCGAGACGGCGGAAAGCATGTGAAACGCTGAAAACGTTCCCCACTCCGTAGTGAAGCACTAACGCCTTCAACCTTTTACACACCGAACCCGTCGTTGAAAAACCTATACCTTGTGTCCTTAAATAAGCCAGCCAACACCGATAACTCACAGATTTGGCCATCGTGAAGTTCGCCGTCCCTAAAGGCAGTCTCGAAACCGCTACGCAGGAATTTCTCGCCAAAGCCATGCTGAAGCTCCGCGGCGTTGAAAGAACTTACAGACCCGTGGTCGACGACCGAGACATCGAAGTGAAGATTCTCAGGCCACAGGAAATCCCTGTGTTGGTCGCCGGAGGTGCATACGACATCGGAATCACGGGAATCGACTGGGTGAAAGAAACAGAAGCAGATGTACTCAGCTTACTCAACCTCGAATATGGATACGTGCGGCTCGTGGTTGCAGCTCCCAAAACATCACCGCTTAACTCCCTCGACCAATACATTCAAAAACACGCCGCCGAAAACAAGCCCCTCAAAATTTCAACCGAATATTTGAACACAGCCGCATCATATGTCATGTCTCAGCCATCCTACCAGCGGCTCTATGGACGTAAAGCGCCGATGATTGTGACGCCGTGGTGGCGGAAAGGCGAAAACGAAATGGTGAAAATCTATCTCAGCTTCGGCGCGACGGAGGCCAAGCCGCCTGAAGAAGCTGATTTGATAATCGACGCATCAGCGACAGGCATCACTCTCGAACAAAACAACCTCCGTCCTCTAGAAACCATATCCGAATCAACCGCTTTCCTGATAGCGAATAAACAGTCTTTTGAAAACCCTGTGAAACGCGAGAAAATTCTCGATATTTTGACGTTGTTGAAAGGCGTTGTGGACAGCGGGAAAAAACTACACATTTTCGTCAACGTCCACGAATCAAACCTTGAAACTCTCCTCAGTTCTCTACCTGCTCTCAAAAGCCCGACCATCAGCCCGCTAAGTAATAAAGGATGGTACGCCATCAACACCGTCATCCCCAAAAACGAATTCCTCCGCATACTTCCAACACTCCGCAAGCTGGCTCAGGGCCTCGTCGTCCACGAACCCAACCTAATACTACCCCTCGAGGAAATCATGCTTCAGCAAGGAGCTTCACAAAATGACAAGAACGGGTAAAGCATTTAGGGAAACAAAGGAAACACGCATCGAGGCCGCGGTCGAGCTCGATGGCACAGGACTCTGCGACGTTTCAACGGGTCATCGCTTTCTCGACCACATGATAAACACGTTGGCAAAACACAGCCTCGTCGACATCGTCGTCAAAGCCACCGGTGACCTGCGGCACCACATCGTCGAAGACACGGCGATAGTTCTCGGCATGGCTTTCGACAAAGCTCTCGGCGACCGAACAGGTATTAAGAGGTTTGGACACGCCATCGTCCCCATGGATGAATCGCTCGCTCTCGCCGCAGTCGACCTAGTCAAAAGACCCAAACCATTCATCGACCTCAAAACACGCCTCGAAATAATCGAAGACATCCCAATGACCGAAATAATTCATTTCCTCGAAACATTCACGACCTCTCTCAACGCAACAATTCACGTCGAAATCCTCAAAGGCCTCGACGACCATCACAAAACCGAAGCAGCCTTCAAAGCCCTCGCTCAAGCATTAAAACAGGCAATACAACCCGAACCACGGACAAAAGGACCTCCTTCAACCAAAGCAACCATGTAGCTAGCTGCAACGGCCAGCCATATTACCGCATTATTACCGGCGAAGAACATTTATTAGCTATTATATGAAGTAAAAAATTAGTTTAAGTTAAACCATTTAACCACTCTTCTTGAAATGAAGAAAGCGGTTTATCTGATTTTGTTGTTCGTTTCTCTGATGTTTTTGGCCAACGCTGCTTTCGCTGTTTTGATAAACCTCAGTAGCGCAGACGTGGCTCAGCTAGGTGGAACACCGGTAGTAGATGTCCAATGCCCCGCAAATCCGTGCCAGATTACAAGAGTCACATGGGTTTTGACTTCGAGCGCACCCTATCAAGTGGATAGGGTGAACATTGAGTGGCAGACAGCGAAAACAAGCGGCGCCACGTACACTGTCTACGTCAACCTATACGACAACGCGAACAACATCATAACAGGCGGAACCGCTTCACAGTCCGCGTCAGCCACACCCGTGACGACCACGGTCGACGTAGTTCCTAACGTTGCTCCCCGAGACGTCTACCGAATTGAAGTGGTAATCGTTGAACAGTAAGCTGCTGCTATTCGCGGCAGCCACCCTGCTTCTTCCATCCATAATTTTTTCAGTATTCATCACAGTTAGCCAAGTATCCGCTCTTCCAAACAGAGTAGACACCGTTTATGAATTAGGGCGAGCAGCGACAAGAAACATACGAATCTTCGTCGCCCAATTAGACCTAAACTCCTTAAATCAAGTAACACAGGTCACAGTCAACTATCAACGGGCTGCAGGTTTACCGCAAGCGTTTCTTTTTTCAGCAGCACTTTTAGATGCCGCGGGTAACACGTTGAGTACTGCTACTGTGTGTGTCAGCGTTCCTGCGGGGGCCGGTTCGGGCATAGTTGTCATTCAGCTACCTAACCTCGTTAACGTAGACTCTGTGGCAAGGGTTAGAACGACTGTCGCACCACTTGGTTCGCCGGTGTGCATATGAAAACCGGTTTGCCCATAGTGTTGCTGGTTTTGGCTTCGTTTGTAATGATTGGCTACGCTGTGGTTATTTCCGTGCAAGCAGTCAGCCAGCTCGGCGGAACTGGCGTCGTAAACGTGCCTAAAACAGATATTCGCGTTCTCAGAGTCCAGGTTCCGCCGACAACCATCAACACAGTCACGTTGACCATGTCCTCCACAGTATCAGGCACTTATATCGTATCAGTGACAGTCAACGTCGGCGCATGCACGGCAACTGGAAGCATAACAGTCACACTCAGTTCAACCCCTACGACAACAACAGTGTCTTTATCGCCTTCATGCAACTTCAACAATCCCGCAAGAGTCACAGTAGTGGTGAGACCGACATGAAAATCATCACAGCATTCGCCATATTTGTGGGAACAATCTTCCTTTATGCTGTTCTGTCCAACCAAATAATGTTTTACTACGTTGTTTCAGGCAGCATGGAGCCAAGCATTCCGGTCGGCTCTCTCGTCGCAGTCGTCCCAGACAAATTCATCTATGAAGGCGATGTCGTCGCGTTCCGTCGTGGCGACGCAACAATTCTCCACAGAGCGGCAGAAATACACGAAAACTACTTGCTTCTATCAGCGGACGCCTTCCCCGACTTCCGCGAAATCATAACATGGGACATGGTGATTGGAAAAGCCATACTGGCCGTTCCGTTTCTGGGGTACGTGTTCATGGCTTTGACGACTCCGGCAGGGCTGTCGTTTGTCTTCATCGTTCTCGTCCTCGTGTTCTTCCTCAGAGGAGATAGAAATCTGGGTTTCTGGCCAGCGGCGGGCGCAGCCATAGCCATGACAATCGTTACTTTGAGAAGCCTCGACTTCACCCAATCTATCATAGCATCGAGCTTAGCTGTGTCAGCGCTGTCTCTCGCCTCGCTCACGGAAAAGCGATTACCCGATGGCAGAAAATGGGCTGAACTCGCCTACATCGCCGTCTTCACCGCATCAGTTCTCCTCATATTCCGCTCCGATTTGAGGTGGCTGTTCGCATGAATCGTTTCATCATCTTTCTACTGCTGGCTTCGACCCTCGCTTTAATAGTCTCGGCTCATGGTCAGGAATCAGTAGTCGAAAACCGCTACGGGCTTCCGTTCATCGTCAACGGGCGACTCGTCGACTCACCCGTCACCGTGTCACCAGGAACAACCGTCTGCATAGCGCACTACGTCCACTACATCACTGCCGAAAGAAGACTCGTGTTCACGGGATGGAGCGACGGGACACAAGAGCCCTGCATCAAAGCTCCGCAGGGCGGCATCCGGGCAAACTACCGAGAAGAAGTCCTGATAATCGTCAACTCAGAGCTCGATTCCGTGCGGTCAAGCTTCTGGGCCGTGAAGGGAGAAAGAGTTGTTCTCGAAACAGAGAAAATCATTTACCGCGACGGTTTTAGATATGTTTTCGTCAGGTGGAGCAGGGGTGAACAACCGTTCAACATTATCAACACATTGGTCGCGATGGAGCCGATGATTGTCGAAGCGTTCTTCAAAACCGAGGTTAAGCTTGACGTAACCGCTCCGTATCAAGTCCCTGTTAACGGAAGCGGCTGGTATGAAATAGGCTACGTTGCCACAGTGGCGGCGCCGAGAGAAATAAATCTCAGCTCCGATGAAAAACTAGTTTTCACCGAATGGACAACAGTTGGAACCTATCCACAGGTCATCTACAACCCCGCCAGCAACGTCGCAACATTCGAAATACGGCGACCAGCAGTCGTCAGAGCAGAATACGACAAATACTACTTCGTAAACATTACGAGTCCATTGGGCATTGTGGAGCAGCGATGGGCCAGGGAAGATGAAACCATCACCCTGTCGCTTCCAACCACGATAGAAATCGACCCAGGAAGAATTAGACTGGTTTTCGAAAGATGGGTTGGCGACATCACAGCACAAACACCCATAGTGAAGACCACCGTGAAAAGCCCGATAAAAGCCCAGGCCATGTACAGAGTCGAATACAGGGTCGAAGTCAAAGCACCTGCTGGTGCGACGGGCTCCGGATGGTATAGGCCAAACGCAACCATAGCCGTCAACGCTCCAGACGAAATCCAGACAACGCTTTTCCTCAAACGCGTCCTTTCCCACTATACAGGAGACTGCGGCGACAAATGCACACACGCATCACCGCTCATACTCACAGTCGACTCACCCAAGTATGTCGAAGCCGTATACGTGCTCACCGTGGACTTTGTCTCGCTCAGCGTGGTCGCAGCCGTGGCATCCGCACTAGCCATCACCTATTACTTCACAAAAACCAAGCCAACAGATAAAAAGCCGACACCAATCGATGACGCAGTTTTCTGCACTGAATGCGGAGCTAAAAACAGCTCACAACACCGCTACTGCCTAAAATGCGGCGCACCACTCAAACAAGTTATTATAGCCGACTAAACATATTTGACCAATTTTTGAATTACTGATGCGTCGGAAAGAACGGACTTTGGATTCGGTAAATCTTTTACGAAAACTCGCTCCAGCCCGCCTCGATGATGTGCTGCAGCCAAATTATCAACGATAAGCAAAGGCCTCAGAAGCTTCAAACTTCTCCGGTACACCGTCATCCCGCTTTCAAGCTGGTTAATTGCTTGATACATCTTCTTCGTCAAATCATCGACTTGAGCAAACGTAATTTTTTCCGGCGGGTCCCCCACCACTACGTCGTCCAGCTCATGATATTGTAAAATCTCTCTGAAAACCTCGACAAACCTTTCGACAATTGTCGCGGACTCGGGAGCTTTGAATTTATCCCAGGTTTTGATGTCAACTGCAAAGTTCGGGCCTCTCATCGCCATGTGATGCCAGAGAATCGCGATGATGCATTCGGTTTTCCAACTAGTATCAGCTAATGTCTGCCATGCAGCCGCAGCGGAAAAATATTCATGTTTGGGGAAGCTGAGCTTACGAGAGGATGCTTTTTGTTGATACTCTTGCGCTGCTTTGCCATAGTCGTGAAAAACTACTGTCGCTTTCAGGGCTTTGACCGCCTCTTTTTCCGTGATGCTGAAAACCTTTGCGACATTCTTAGCGGCTCCAACAGAGATGAAATGCGTGTCCAAAAACGATAGACAAGTTTTGATATGTGTTTTGAGATCCTCACGCTCAGACGCCATAGGCATCATGTAGATATTCCGCCTCCGAAACCAAGAAACCTACAATCCTTTCACAAAGAATTCTCAGCTGTACATTTTGCTTCGATATGATTTTTCGCGCCGTTTCATCAGTTAGTACAAGCCTTCCATTGTTATCGCTTTTTATTACTTTCGCGTTGGGATGATGTTTAGAAAGCTCACTTAACTCAGACACGAAAGATTTGTTATCGCCGATGTTTTCGACGTTTTCACCGACAAACACGGTTACCATTTCGTCATCCAGTAGAGTTGTCGCCTGCGAAGGAGTGGAGAACGGGTTGAGTATTTGGTTCAAGATGTAGGGATTGGGTGGAAGAAGGTCGTGGATGTGAACCCTATCAACGAGCTGACTGTATCCTATTCCCTTATCAGAGGTTGGGAGACGCCATTCCACTCCTCCATCCCTTAACGCTTTCTCAATCGTTTCGACAGTCGAGGCTACTATTTCTTCGTCATAGGGTCCTGCTTCGTCGGTTACCACCACCACTTCACCTTCAACATCATCATCTCCTCTTGCAACCCTTCCAGCTCTTTGAATCAAAGAACTTGCCGGCGCAGCTTCGGTAACAAGCAGGTCAGCGGAGATGTTTACGCCGGCCTCAACCACCTGCGTCGAAACAACAACCCACTTGCTGCCATTCATTGCTTCTAAAACTTTCACCCGGTCATCTCTTGTAAGCCTTCCATGAAGAAGCAAAGCACCGTAATCACGCAACGTCGAGTAAACTTTTTTCGCCTTTTCGATAGTGTTCACCACGACAAGAACTTTATCCCACATACCTTCTTTCAAAACGTCCAATCCTATCTCAGCAACATCGCCGCGTTTTAGACCCGTGGTTATTTTCTTGTTTCTCTGAACGTTGGCGAAATCTTTGTCGAACATGTTTTCGCCATAGATGAATTCTTTGTAGGAAACGTTGAAGTTCTGCGCTGCTTCTCGTATTTTTTCTCGCAGCTTTTTCGAAACCGTCGCAGACATCACTACCAGCGGTGTTCTCATTCCAGCAAGCGCGTAAACGATTGATGACAGATAGCCTTGGTTTTTCTCATCCTTCCTATCCACGATAAGCTGCGGTTCGTCGATGAAAACAAATGACTCGAAAATGGCCCCACGACCAATTTCGAAATGTCCATATGTTCGCCAGCCTTCTAACTGTGAGAAAAACGATGGACAGATAATTTTTTCCAATTCGGGTGGCGGGATCTTCATAAGATGTAAACGAAACGTTTCAAAGGTGACGAACACGAGTTTTTTGTTGAGGAACGGGGAGCCGGGTACATTCATCATCTGTGAAGCCGTATGCTCGTCCGCGTGCGTCAGTCCAATTTTTTTCATAGCTTGTATGGTTTTTCTATGAGCGTCTTCGATAATGCTCCGCAACGGTAAAACATGCAGCGCTCGCAGATAATTTTCAGTGTTTATGAATGAATTCATCCCACAGACGACTGGTAAAGAGGTTTTGCCGTATCCTGTCGGCAACTGAACCACGTTAACACCGTAGTCCATCTGCTCCAAAATCTGCTCGACCAAAACCCTATCCTTAGGGTAGAACCCCGCTAAACGGAGTCCCCGGTAAAGCTCCGCTTCAGCCCGTGATTGCCTCATAAACCTCTTTCAAAAACTTAGTGTATTTGAGGGGGCTGTTTTCGGGGCTTGACCGCGCCATCAAATAAATAACTTCAGCAGGCGACCGGCTTCCATTCACAGCATCGTACAACGCCTTCGCAATCTTATTGCAAACGCTGAAATCACCGTATCGATTCGAACAATATGCGTTTTCCCTCCTGTAAAGAGTTAAAACACATCTTAGGAAATCGGTCAAAATATTCGCCGCATCATCAGAAAGGTTGTGAACAAAAGAAGCCAAACTCGAAATGCTTATCGAAATTCTCTCCATTAGCGAAAAGCTTCTTCCACTGAAAAGCACCCTTCGAAAAACAATTGGCGGTGCTTCCGCTATAGTCAAGTTGTTTTCCTTAGCATGTTTTCCCACGTGAAGGGCCAAAAGGAGCGAATACGCGTGGTGAAGGTCAGGCGCTGAACGAAGCTCGTACACAAAGTTCAGGTATTTCTGAATGCTTGTCGGACCCAACAGCTTATGTGTCAACGTCTGCACATAGTTAATCGTTTGAAAATCAGTCGCAGCGTTAACAAGGGTCTCTTCCGGAACGGTGGAGAAAATCATCTCACCATCTGAATAAGTCGAATAGGAGATCAGAAAACCAGCCATAGTCAAAGCAACCCATCTTTCATCCATCTGAACATCTTGCTGCGCCCGCAAATTGCCGAACTGCTTACCGTATTTGTATTTCTCTATTTTGAAAGGTTGAAAACCCGAGAAAACGGAGTTAACGTCACCCAACTTTATCGTTTTAGGGGTATGCTCAATCGACTCCAAGCTTTGCTCCCAACGCTGTGGGTTTCGGGTCAAATCGTTCATTGCCCATTCACAAAGCGCGACACCATAGTCAACGTAAGTGTCTTGGCAATTTAACCGAAGTTTTTTCTTGATTTTCGTCATAACCTGTACATCGTTGTAATGTGGCTTCATTTTTGGAAGCGCGTTTTTGTGAGTGACTCCATTTTTTGCTGCTTCAAAAACATAGTAAAGTGACCTGACCTTTCCATGCAGAACTGCTTCGTATTCTCTAATTTCGACGGATGTTCCTCCCAAAGCTTGGCTGAACACTAACGGTGTTAAAGCGGTTAGAATCAACTCTCTTCCAAATGTTCCGTGTGGAAGAAGCTTAACGCTTACCAAGGTATCACCACCTCGTCGCCTGCTTTGTAAACGTATCCAGCCGTGGGCTTCACTTTAACTTCCGTGATTTTCCTCAATCTCATACTGTAGGGAACGACGAGTTGCACGGTCGGTTTGGCCACGTAATCGCCTATTGAGCTGCTTCGCCAGTCAACGACATTAGCCACCAAATAGTCGCCGTCCAGAGGCTGACCGCTTGAAAGCGGAAAACAATATTTCGTGACAGCTTCATCGGCTCGGACCTGGTTTACATCGCCCAATTCTACATTCCTCACTGAAACAACGCTTTCACGCGCACCTATTCGTGAAACAGCCCACGCAGAAGAAACCAGCTCAGCAATCCAAGAATTACCCAGCACGTTTCTAGCAGCTTCTTCGTCGATTAGAAGAACCAAGTTAATTAAACTCACATCATCCGCCACGGGCCCGCAGTAAATCTTGGAAACAGCCGCTGCATCCGTTAAAATCTGTTTTTCGTCAGCGTCGTAGGAGAAGATTTTGCTCAAGTCGCTGTATTCTGATAGTGAAAGGTTCTGCCCAACGTATACTCCTTTGAAAAAATTTCTAATTTTGTCGGCTGTGCTGTTTTCTCGGTCGGTTTCGGGCCATTTCTTGATAAGTGCGAGTGGTTGGGCGAGCGCTCCGATGACCGTGGTCGGAGGAACAGTCCGTAACGCTGGACGGCTTTTCGTGAAAGCATGGTAGTTGATTAACAGACCCCAGTGAACTTCGGCGTCAATCCTGAGATATTTCATGGCTTCGCCGACAACACCTTGTCCGCTACTTTGCTCAGCACTTCTTCAAACGAATTTGCCTTCTCAATGCCGTCTGGCAAAGCCCTCTCCTTGCTGTATCCGTAGATGACGATTTCGTCTGACACGTTGAATTTCTGCAGCATTTTCAGCATCGCGTCTCTTCTCCGCAACGTGTCCTCCGCGAACGATGCATAATGCGGTGGACTCACCGTGAAAGGTCTCACTTTGGAAACTGATACAACCGCTGTCAAAACGTCTTCGACGGGGAGATAACGGCTTCTTTTAGCTCCGAAGCTTCCGCCCGTGAAAACTCTCGACAACGCCGCTAAAGCCACTTTTACCCGCTGCATTCTATCCTGTGTGACTTCTTCAACCTTTATCATGCTTGTCCTGCCTATCCCATCGACGTTGAGGTTGAAAGTCACCCCGTAAACCGCTGAAGCCAGCTCGACGTAGTAAATCATCTGGCCAGCTCGCTCCTCCTTCTGCGTTGATTTTTTCTCTTGATTCTGATCCTGAGAAGCAGTTGTTTCGGTCTGTTTCTTCTCTTTCTCTTCCCCTTTCGATTCGCTGGGCACATGCCTGACATGGAACTGACTTTCTATCGCCGTGGCTTCGAGAGCATCAAACACCGGAACAGCGTATCCCACCTGAAAACAAGAAGTTCGTTTCACAGGCACGCCTTCGGCGATGAGGAATCCGCCGATGTCGGCTATGATGCTACTACGTATCACTGCAGTTTCTATTTCATGCTTTTTGTCAGGCAGTTTCTCTTCTTTTTTTGAAGCTTTAGCGTCTTCTATTAGTTGTTTAATGTTGTCAGGCATGTGTTTCATGTCTGCGAATTTGATGAATTCACCGCGTCGTGACCAATCATCGACCGGTGCAGCTGCGCCGTATAAGGTCAAAGCTTCATCGACTATTGCTTGCTGATATCCATGTCCGATGGTTTCGCCGCTGATGCTCGGTACGTACAGCAGCCTGAAACCTGAATCTGTTGGAACGACGATTGGTGCTTTGCGGTGTTTCGATACGTTGCCGATGCTTTCCACCATGTTGAGCGCTTCGACGTTGCAGAGAAAACGCAGACCCAAAGACACGAACATCCTATTTCTCCCCTCCTACTTTTTCGGGGTAGGCAAGAGCAAGAGCCGCCAATATCCTCGCCGAACTCAAATCCCTGTAGAAAAGGTCGACAACTTTCTTCACGACATCTTCCGATGGGATGTGAACTTTTTCCCCTGCGTCAGCAGCGCTTCGGGCTTCACGTAATGCTTCCTGCAAAGCCGTTTGTGCGATGAACTTGTTGAAAGCATTCGCCAACCGGTCGACGTGGCCGTATCTGCTTTCTATCACAAAGAACCGAAGAGTTCGCGCCACATCCATCAACGCGTTCCATTCTCCTTCCTCAAACTGCGAACCTTTTCGAATGGTTTCCGCAGTCATGGCTTTCACCCAGCTTTTGATGTAAATAAGCTTTTCGTCAAAAAGAAAACTTTTCACGAGAAAGCAAACTTTTAAAACTTTCTGCAAACATTAAGACTGATATGAAAAAAACCATCGTAGTAACCCTTGGCTATTCTGAATGGCCAGTTGTCTCATCGCTTCTCAAACACGGGCTGGAGAAAGGAGACAAAATCACCGCAGTAGTCCCGTCGAAAACGGATGCGAGGTCTCAGTCCGCTATAAATGAAATCAAAAACTTCCTATCTAAATTCGCGACAGACGTTGAACTCGAGATTTTCTCAGTGAACGTGCACGACTTCGACAAAGCAGTGAGCCAGCTGATGAAATTCATTCGCAAAGAGAAGGAAGAAGGAAGAAATTTGTACGTCAATTTGAGCGGAGGGATGCGGGTTCTCATACTCGAGGTTTTCACAGCGTTAATTCTGTCGGGTGTGACGGATTTGGTTGCGGAACTGGTCACCGAGGACAAAAGCGAAGTTGTGTTTCCTTCTCTTTGGAGCTTAAACCTGTTTTCTTATCTTGACCGACTTGATTTTCAGATTTTGTCGTTGGCCTCAAATGAGCAGAACATCATCGCCATAGCTAAAGCAGTCAGGAAACCTGTTTCCACTGTTTATCGCCGCGTGGTGGCGATGGAGAAGAACGGGTTGGTGCGGACTGTTAAAAAAGACCGGATGAGAAAAGTGGTTTTGACTCCTTTGGGACGAATCATTTCCGACAGCCATGTTTCCTAAATATCGGAAACAGGGCGTCATGTTTTCCGGGATTTCGGTTATTTCTGCTGTAAAGTTTTATCTGTGTTAAGGTTAGGGGTTTTTGGGATGGTGATTAGCTTTACAATGCGGTTTTTCAGCGGCCAGCCAATCACGCTGCATGTCTTTTCAGGGTTTTTGGTTCGCGGCGTTTTTTTCCACGGCCTCCGGCTGGTCGACGAAAAAACCGCAACACATGTTCATGAACAGAGGACATTAAGTCCTTACAGTGTTTCACCTATTTTGAATGAACGCGGCGTCGGAATTTTCCGGGGAACCATTTATCCCGGTACTAGTTTCTATTTCAGGGTCACCGCGCTTGACGAACATGTCGGCGATGTATTTGGCAAGTTTCTCTTCGCCGGCGAAGTTCCCGAGATAAAGCTCAACGGTGTAAGCGTGTCGCTGCAGGAGGTTGCTGTGGAGACATGGTCTCCCGGTAAACCTGCTTTCCCCGGAGAGTTCAAGCGGTTTGTCGTTGATTTCCGTTCGCCGACGTATTTCCGAAACACGCAGAAAGGTAATGGGTTGCTTGAATCGCTTCTGCCACGTAGGCTTCGGAAAAAGAGAAGGCCTATGTACCGGTATGTGATTGTTCCCGACCCGTATCTGTTTTTCCGCAACCTCGCCCGTCTGTATCGACGGTTCGGCCACGGGAATTTCCGTTACAAATCGTTCTCGGAATGGCTTCTGGAGGGCGGGGTTGCGTTAGAGACTTTCAGCCGTTTGCGTGCGTACAAGGTTTATGACGACCGGGGGCGCTGGTCTCGGGGGTTTGTTGGCCGCGCTGTTTTCGACATTCCGCATGAGCTGTATGACGAGAGGATGGCGAAGATATGTTTTGAGTTGTTGAATTTTGCTCGTTTCAGCAACGTCGGCGGAAACAGGACAGCGGGGTTTGGAGTCGTTTCCTATCGTTTTTCGTCTACCGGGTGAAAGGTTTGGCTGAACTGGTCATAGACAAGCCGGGCACGTATCTCGGTGTTCGTAAAGGATTGTTTTATGTCAGGTCGCGTGATGGGTCAAAGTTTGAGACACCGCCTGTTAACTTGTCGCATATTTCGATTAGGTGTCGCGGTGTTGGTGTTTCAGCGGATGCTCTCAGGCTGGCGTCGCGATTCGGTATTGAGGTCACTGTTTATCACCGTGGTAAGCCTTTGGCTAAAGTTGTTCAGGCCTTGAAGGGTGGCGGCGTGGTGACTAAGCTGGCTCAGCTTGAAGCGGTGAGAGACGGTAGGGGAATCGCGGTGGCGAAGGAAATTGTTTCTTCGAAGCTTCACAACCAGCGTCTCGTGATCAATCAGCGTGCTCGAGAGTTTTTGTTGAAGCGGAAGGAGTTGGGCCGAGAGCTGGAAGAGCTTTCGGGGAAGATAGATGGTTGTATAAAATCGGTGGCGGATGCTTCTTCGTTGGATAGTGTTCGAGCGTATGAAGCTCAGGGCGCTGTCCATTATTGGAAAGCTGTTGGGTTATTGTTGCCTGATGAACTACAGTTCAGCGGTAGAACCGCTTGGAGCCCGTCGGACGCTTTCAACAAGGCTTTGAACGTCGGGTACGGTGTTTTGAGGGCGCGGGTTTGGTCGGCTGTTTTGTCGGCTAACCTCGACCCTTTCATCGGGTTTCTGCATCAGCCGCGTGGGAGGCACATGTGTTTGGTGAGTGATTTGATGGAGGAGTTTCGTCCGGGTGTGGTTGATAGGCCTTTGATTTCGCTGGCGCTTGAAAATGTTCAGGCTTTGCTCGATGAGAAAATGTTGGAGAGGAATGTCGTGTCGTCTGTGGTTAAGGTTTTCCAGCGTAACGATGGATTTTTTGAAAGAGCTGTCGTGGAGCAGGCGCGTCGTCTTGCTTCTTTTCTACGCGGTGAAGTTGAGAAATATATTGGTTTTCGGATGAAGTGGTGAATTTTGTCGACTCAGCCGACTTTTATTTTGGTTATCTATGATGTTTCGGATGATTGGCGGCGGAATGAGTTGGCGTCTGCTTTGAAGAGGCTTGGGTTGACTCGTGTTCAGCGGAGTGCGTTTATCGGACCTTCGAATTCTGCTCTGGTGAGTGACGTGAAAAATGTTTGCCGGAGAATTATTGATTTTTCGACTGATAATGTGCAGATTTATCCGTTGACGCCGGCTTCCTACAGGATGCGGGTGGTTATCGGTAAAGAGTTTGGGCCCGAAGATGAGTTGTCGGGTGGTTTCATAGTTTGACTGAGGAAGATGAGGTTTTCCCTGTTGGATACGTCAAGAACTTCTATTTTTGTGAGCAGATTCCTTACATTAATTTGGTTTTGCGTGTTTTTGAGCCGGAGACCGATAGCATGGTTCTCGGCCGGGAACGTCATCTTCGTTTTCATGCTCAGTATTTGCCGCGTGAAATTCGTGTTGTCAGGGTCGAAACCGACGTGAGGCTTGTAAGCTTAAGGATTGGGTTATCTGGTGTTTTGGATGCCCTCGTTCACGCTGTTCATGACGAGCTTGTGCCATGTGAGTTTAAGCATTCAGGTTTGGGAAGGAATAGGCCGCCGTTGAAAGATGTGGTTCAGCTGGCTGCATACGCGATGCTCGTCGAGGACGTGTATCGTCGTCCGGTGAAGAGAGGTGTTTTGTTCTACAGCGAAGACGGTGGTAAGCACGTTGTTTACATCGATGATTCGCTGCGTAGGCTTGTGCATCATGCTGTCGCGGCGATGAAGGACATGGTTGTTTCGGAAAAGGTTCCGAGAAGAAGGAGCCTCGATAAATGTGTAGTGTGCTGGTATAGTAGGGTTTGTTGGGGCGGTTTGGTTTCGTCGTATAAATCTTTTTCGAAAGGTGGTGGCATATCCTTAAATAGAACCGTAAAACATTTTACGCCTGAAAACAAGTAACTCCAAAACGGCATAAAACCCCAAAAAACCCAAGAAAAACACACAGTGATCCCGCAAGAGGGAATTGAAAGTTCGGTGGAAACTTGGGCGAATGCATACGTTGATGACTCTGCGTGATCCCGCAAGAGGGAATTGAAAGGTCTGCCCTCAACAATCTCAGGGAAGACGTGAACCCTCAGTGATCCCGCAAGAGGGAATTGAAAGCTTTCATCCTCGCCAGCATATGCCCAAACCTTTCCATCCACAAGTGATCCCGCAAGAGGGAATTGAAAGTACTATGGGTCGCCGGCTCATAGGTCGTTTAACGTGAATTGTGATCCCGCAAGAGGGAATTGAAAGGCGGCGAAGATAATGCGCGAGGATGCTGAGTGGTTGAAAAGTGATCCCGCAAGAGGGAATTGAAAGTCAACTCATAGCATATGACCCAGCCAGAAGACGTAGAACCAGTGATCCCGCAAGAGGGAATTGAAAGATACTCACCACGCTCAAAACGCCAAGACCCTTCAGCCACACGTGATCCCGCAAGAGGGAATTGAAAGCCATTTTCAATCACCTAAAACTATTATGTGAACCTTCTGCATTCCGTGATCCCGCAAGAGGGAATTGAAAGGAGGTGAAAGGGAAAAAATGAATGAACAAATCCAAGTTCAAAGTGATCCCGCAAGAGGGAATTGAAAGACTAACCACAGCGTCACACTCCAAACACCTATACGCTATCATGTGATCCCGCAAGAGGGAATTGAAAGTCTTAGCGGACAAACAATCAAGATTGCCGTAAGTTGGGCTGGTGATCCCGCAAGAGGGAATTGAAAGGGTTCGAGTAGGGGGTAAAGCGATAACTGATTCAATTGTCGAGTGATCCCGCAAGAGGGAATTGAAAGGACAGTTTTGACATACCGTCGCTTGTGAAGAACATTCCAGTGATCCCGCAAGAGGGAATTGAAAGCAGAGAATGGCATGACTTATGTAAACGTGTGGTTGAAATGTGATCCCGCAAGAGGGAATTGAAAGTCGTGATATCGAAATTCATAAGCAACTACTGTCTTCCCTTCAGTGATCCCGCAAGAGGGAATTGAAAGGAATTTCGACAAGCGCATCCACGTATTCCGTAGAAGTGTTGGTGATCCCGCAAGAGGGAATTGAAAGACTCTCCACGTTAGACTGCTCATGAGCAGACCTTAAAGAAACAAGTGATCCCGCAAGAGGGAATTGAAAGAATGGAGCACGTCAAAATCAGTGGGCAGGCGGCTCGACATTCAATGGTCCAGCAGATGGAAAACCAAAAATTTGTTCGTTGAGTTACATCGCCCTCAGCACCGACTAGTTTCCAAAAATTTCTCAACACGCGAAAACCTCTTCGATTCAACACCACAACAACCGATAGAATCAGCAAACATCAGTCGGAGATATGTCGAACTGTCATGTTTCAGACACGGTCAGCGGTAATTATGATTTTTACATTCTGTTCGCTTATCAAAATTATGCGTATGCCTGAGTTTATGTATTTATTTTGACGTGCTTATCTTATTTCACGTGAGTAAAAATTTATCCATAAAAAAAGTTCTTAAAGCAGTTCTTCCGCTAATCGTCGGCGCCGCGATTGCTGTGGTGCCTCCGCCTCAAGGGCTTGAACTCAACGCGTGGCTTTATTTCGCGCTTTTCGCAGCGGTCATCACGGGCCTCATACTCGAACCATTACCCGCCGCGGCCATTGGAGTCATCGGCGTCGTAGCCGCAACCGTTTCGGGCCTCGTCTTTCCCAAACCCGGCGACGCAATCCGATGGGCTCTTTCAGGGTTCTCCAACACAGTAGTTTGGCTCATCTTCGCAGCGTTCCTATTCGCCTACGGCTACAATAAAACAGGGCTCGGCAAACGCATCGCATTACTGTTCATCAGATTTCTCGGCGGAAGAACTCTTGGACTCGCCTACGCCATCGGCCTCAGCGACATCGCCCTCGCACCATTCATGCCGTCGAACACCGCACGAGGAGGAGGAACCATCTACCCCATCATATCCAACATACCGCCCATGTATGGGTCGAGACCAGGCGACGGCACCGAAAGAAAAATCGGCGCATACATCATGTGGAACACTTTCGCAATCAACTGCGTAACAAGCAGCATGTTCATCACCGCCCTCGCACCCAACCTTCTCGTTGTCAGCCTCGCGGCACAGCAGAAAATAACCCTCGAATGGCTACCGTGGTTTATCGGATTCGCACCCGTCGGACTGCTTCTCGTCGCAACAATTCCCTTCATCACATACCGGCTCTACCCGCCTGAAATCAAATCATCACCCGAAGTACCCAAATGGGCCAGCCAAGAACTCGCCAAACTCGGCCGAATAACCGCGAAAGAAATCGTCTTCCTCGCAGGCGTAGTCCTCGCCCTCATACTATGGACGCTAGGAACAGACCTCATCGACGCAACAGCGACAGCACTACTCGTCGTAGCCATAATGCTTGTCGCACGTGTATTCGACTGGCGAGACATCATCTCCAACAGCGCGGCGTGGAACGTCCTCGTCTGGTTCGGAACACTCGTAACACTCGCCGACGGGCTCGCCAGAGTCGGATTCGTCAAATACGCTGCAAATGAATTCACAAAAGTCATCGGCGGATTCGACGCAACTCTCGTCCTCGTCCTCATCGTGCTCTTCTACTTCTTCATCCATTACGCTTTCGCCAGCATCACCGCCCACGTCACAGCTGTCTTCCCAGTCATCATAGCCACGATAATCACGTTCTTCGGCCAGCAGCCGCTCTTCGCCGCATACCTCCTAGCCTACACACACGGCATCATGGGCGTCATCTCACCCTACGCAACAGGCCCGGCGCCCATCTTCTACGGAAGCGGATATATCAAAAGCAGCGAATTCTGGCGACTCGGACTCGTCTTCGGATTGCTCTACATCGCCGCACTACTAGTCATAGGTATACCGTGGCTTTCAACACTCTACTAAAATCCCAAAAAAAATTGGAAAATTTTTTCATACTTCGGGTAGGTCAACGAGGAACCTTTTGTTCAACCCATAGTAAACCGTAACCATGAAGCCGCCTAGGAAGACGACCAGCACACCCAGTATGGCGAAGATAAGCGGGAAAGGTATGTTAATGTAGATGTTCGAGAATATTCCGGGCGGCAGACCGGTCTGTCCCGTGAGAACAAGGTAGGGGTATCTGCCTGCGTCGTTGATGAACTCACCGGTTAAAACTACGAGCATAGCCAAAGGCCCGAGAGCGATGCCATAGCGTGGAGCCTCTCCCAGGCCACGCTTAACCCGACGCCACACAGCCACCGACAACCCAACCAAGCCAGCTGTCGCGGCCAGCTTCAGCACAAACATCGGAAAGAGATTCAGAGTCGCGTTGACAGCTCCCAAAACGTTTTGATACATCAACGACGCATAGTTTTCAAGCGATAGAAGATACCATAGCCCAAAAATAGGCTGGACCGCGAGGAACAAAACACCGTGCCAGAGCCCAATCCACATAAACTTCGACGAAACATTTCCCCTTATCACGAAGAACGAGGTCGTGACGAATCCACCAACCGACAAAGCCCCGGCCCACGTATGTAGAATCAGCGGCAGATAAAGCGGGTTAGCGAATACTTCGAGCCGGGCCAAATCCTTCAACCCCTGCAACGCCATGCCAACCCCGTGTGGATATGTGATTTCCGCGAAAATATATCGGAAGCCGAGCGGAACCATGAACCCTGACAAAGCCATCACGAAACCGATGACCACGTGGTAGACCGGCTTAATCTTACCCCATGTATACCAGAACAGGGCGATGGATGGAATGCGTATTATGATGGCTGTCAGAGCTATGATGATGGGGTAGAACATGACGTCGACCACGATGGCGAGAAGCGTCGGGAGAAAAGCCGCCAAAACCACGGTTATTATGGTTCCCCAAACACCGCTGAACAATTCATGGACAATGAGGATTTTGAAGACCCGTCTAGACATGATTTCAAGAGAGGGGTCGTTGCGACGCCATGCGAGAAAACGCCCCATCGCCGAAATGAATCCCGTCCCCATCGTGATGTTGACGAAAGCGATGTGAACAAGCACCGAAAACCCGAGAAAACTGAAAATGAACAGCTCAGTTTCGTTCATTCTTCAACACCCGCCCCTTTACGCAAAAGTTTCACGAATTCGAGAGGCTTCGCGGCCACGAGATACATCCCATACATTCCGCCGAAAGCCATCGCGCCGAAAGCCAGCGTGAACAAAGCCATGGTTTCGAAGCTCACAGGAACAGGTGTGACCAACTCGTTCGGCGTCAACAACCCGTAAACCGTCCAAGGCTTTCGGCCGACTTCACGGATAAACCAGCCCAGCGAAGACGGCAGAACCGAGCCAATCACAATCAGCAAAGTCAGCAACAACAGAAACTTTTTCCGCCCGAAAGGTCTTTCCAGGGCTTTAGCAACCTTCGTCAGACCTTTCACATCGTAAACCGTCGCAGCCAATGCAATAGCCGCGACAAACGCAATCACACCCGACCCGATTTTCACAACATAGCTCGCGTTTATCAACGGTATTCTGACCTCCGCTTCGGCGAGGCTCTGCATGCAAAGGTCTCGGAGTTTTTTGTTGGTGGATGGGCCTGGTCTGTAGCTTGGTAAAACTTGTGAAGCTACGTTTTCCACAGTTGTGTCGCCGAGTGTGTCGCATTTCTTCTTGAATTCGTTAAACTTTGGAATAGGTTTCGACGGGTCTCCGTACGCTAAGAAAGCTATCAACGGGTTTTCAGTGGTGTCGTAGGCTCCTTCAATCATCGCGAATTTTGTCGGCATGTAGGTTGCCACTGCTTTACCCATGTTGTCGCCGAACAAAGTCGGCTGAATCAAGACAAGCACCAGCAACATAGGGACGATGCTGCGGAGAAGTTTGACGAATTTTTCATCACCTGTTCTGAAATGTTTGATTGCCAGCGCTGCCGCTGCGAAAGCGATACCGATGATGATGGCGGCTGTAACGTTGTGGAAGACACTTACGACGGCGTAGGGCGATTGTAGGGCGATGAATGGGTCTTTCAAACTGAAACCAACGGCTTGCGCAACTTCGGGGCTCTGAAGTATCTGTGAAGCCGTCCCGGTTGTCAACAGGGTGTCTACGAGGGTGAGTTTCACGGCGACGAGAACGGGAATTTCATAGGCGGCTGGTCCGTATTCGGGAAGGTATGGGTTGAGAACAGCTGCGAGGGGCCCTGTGCCCCATGGAACGTTGAGCCAGCTGTTCACCATCGTTATCAACGCACCGGACAAAGCCGCGAAAACAAAGTAGCCAGCCATCAACCCGATGCTGACAACCGGCTTCACCCACCGTAGAGTAACGATGAACGCTATAAGGAAAACAATTTCGCCGACGAATGCGATAAGCTCCGACGCAAGTGGGACAAACGCAACCGTCGCGATTACGTATATCGAGCCCGGCCAAGCCTGGACAAGCCCGAACTCAACAAGTGTTCCCGTAATCGCTCCCAGCGCAAAATTGACGCCGAGAACACCCGTCGCGATGCGTGCAGCCCGGTAATAATCTTCGTCCTTGGTCTTCCACCACTTGTAGATGAAGGCAGAAATGACGAAAGGCAGTCCAAGCGTGAAGCTGACGAAAACGGCGTGTAGATAGATACCGAAGGCGCTTATGGGCATGAGAAGGTTTACGTTCTCAGCTGCCAACATGAGGCCTTCAAACAATATTATGCATGTGCCGCTATTAACTGTGAACTGGTTTCTGCATCATTTTCGGATGGAACACCAAATATGTTAGGGTTCTGAACGGTGTTTGGATTCTCGCCAAAGCTGTTTGAACCATTCAGGCACCTTGATTTCGGTGAAGACGTCGTAGTAGTCGTATGGTTTGATGTCGAGGACTGGTGTTCCGCTGTACGCGTCAAGTCCAAGCACTTTAAGGCCCTGCTGCGTGATTTCCGTGATTTGGCAGACGGCGAGTCCTATCGGGTTGGGCCTCGTGGGAGAACGTGTCGAAAAAATGCCGACAACAGGCATGTCCGGTCTGTGGCGAGGCCTTACCAAAAGTTCGCAGCATTTCTCAAGATGAAGAAAAAACAACACAAACACATGGCTGTAATCTGAGAGACCCGTCAACCCTTCACGGTATTCAGGAAGTATTTCGATTTCTGAAACATTTTTCCACCTATCCCATTCGACTGATTTGTCGACCGGCATTCCGACGCGGACAAACCCCACGGGTTTCATCACGATGTATTCCATCGGAAAATTCTTCACCTCTTTCCTGAAAGAGCCGAGGAAACTGCGATGAAACGCTGCGCGACGGTGACTGTGGAAACCGCGGTGATGAAAAGACCTGTGTAGAAGAGTATCGATGACGAGATGAAGGCGAGAAGTGTTCCGAGAATCGCCGCTATGATTCTTACGGCTCTTTCTCCGATACCTACGTTTTTCAGCTCGACGTTGAGGGATTCTGCGCGAGCCCTAGCATAGCTAACCAACATCATCGCCGTGAGCATGGTTAAAGCGAGATAGGGGTCGACGGCGCCGGACAGCATGAACCCTGCAGCGACAAGGCTGTCGCTAATGCGGTCAGTGAATGAGTCGAGGAAAGCACCGAACGCGGTTTGCTTTCCCAAAGTTCTCGCGACCAATCCATCCAACCCATCCAACAAACCTCCCAACGCCAGAGCCAGCGCCGCCAAAACAAAGGAGACAGGTGTTTCACGGGCCAGCCAGTAACAGGGAAGAGAAGTTCCTGTCAGCAGTAACCCAAGCACCGTCAGCGAATTCGGCGAAATTCCTGTTTTCGCCAAACCATTTACCACGGGTGCCGCGGCTTTTTCGAAAAATCCTCTGCCTCTCCGACCTAATGCCACACCATAGCATTTGTTTTTTCTCTATTATGTCTATTTTGCATGATTTTGTGTTTGGTCAGGGATTGTGCTACGTTGTGCCGACAAGCTTATATGACGTCTTACAGACTTTTTGGTGATGTCTGGCGAAGAAGCGTTTATGCAGGCACAGAGGCTTGTGGAGGCGGCGAAAACACATCCCGATGTTTCGAAGAAGGCGGCGTCGTGGACCAAAGTTGTTCAGTTCAAGCCGTCGGATGGAAAATCTTTCTACATTCATTCAACCGCTGCAGGCTTGACCGTTACGGAAGGGCTTCATCCAAGCCCGTCAGCAACAGTTGAATCAACACATCAAGACCTCCTCGGCATTTTGAGAGGCGAGCTTGACGCCGTCAAAGCGTTTTTCTCAGGCAGGATAAAGATTAAGGGCGATGTTTTCGCTGCTCAGGAGCTGAACAACCTGTTTTCAGCGCTTCTCAAAGGCTGAAGCGGTTTCTATCGATGCAAGGGCTTTCAACGCCTCCGTCACGTGGACCGACGGGTTTATCGACTGGATGATTTTGCGGATTTTTCCTTCACGGTCGATGACGTAGGTTATGCGTTTCGTGATGCCGAGAAGCCCCGCGGCGTTGTAAGCTTTCACGACTTCGCCGCGTGAATCGCTGAGAAGAAGATGTGTTAGCCTGTGTTTTTCGGCGAATTTGCGGTGGCTGTCCACGCTGTCCCGGCTTATTCCAATCGCTACAGCGTTGAATCTTTCAAAATCATGAATGCTGTCTCGGAGTAGACAGTTTTCACGCGTGCATCCCGGCGAACCGTCTTTCGGGTAGAAGAACAACACGACGTTTTTTCCACGGAAGCTAGATAAACGGATTTTCTCGCCCGTGTGCGCCGGCAACTCGAAATCAGGCGCTTCAC
This sequence comes from Candidatus Caldarchaeum sp., assembly GCA_038831915.1. Taxonomy (GTDB): domain Archaea; phylum Thermoproteota; class Nitrososphaeria_A; order Caldarchaeales; family Caldarchaeaceae; genus Caldarchaeum. Next base: position 14,290 of record JAWBKB010000014.1, on the reverse strand, counting down.
CACCTTCGACAACCATGACGAACCGGATGGTCTTCCATGATAAAAACCGGCTTGTCACACAAACGAGAGTTGCAAATGTTTGTGGAAAATAGATTATTATGGGGTGGCGGGATTAATTGGTGGTTTGTTTTGTGTTCTTTCTTCCACTCCCAAGCAGTCTCCACGATATTATTAACACTGCTTTACATGTCTCGCCCCGCCCACGAAGCATTATAATGAGCCCTCTGAACCTCGAAACTCCTCCAGTCTGATGAATAAAGAGGTCAAGATGATAACAGCTGGCCATGCACTAGAAAATAAGCTCATCATACAAATTCGCCCAAAAACTCCTCAGAAACACTTACATAGCGAACATTATCCCGCTTCTTCTTACTCGGCCCCGCCCTAAGCTTTACTCCGTGTTCTGGACACCTGCAGGCGTCGGGATACGTCTTCATACATCTCGAACAATACCGCTCTGCCATATGATGCCGAAGCGAACAACTCGCTGGAACATACCTACTACTCTAGTTCTTTAAAACTAAAACACGGCACTCCGTTGTCAACCTACAAAGTTTACACTTCTCCCATCTTGAACCTCGTCGAAAAACGAATTCCTATGAATACTCGGTGTCCTAAACCTAAGACCAACCGTAACGTCACACCCACTTTAAAAACAACACGTTTCGCGCGTTTTCCATTGCAGGTTAGTGTAGCATCTTCTAGAGACACATAGGTAGTTTAAGCATTAGGTAGCGTAAGCTTTAGCAGACAAAGCGACATGCTTGCAGTCGTCAATAGTTGGCATATCAGCAAGCCCTGACACTTTCTACGGAGACTTAACGAACGCAGTTTTGGACATTTCCTAACCAACCGCAACACTCGCAGGATTCTGCAGCTGGGAATTTTTCGAGGCCGTGAGTTGTTACGATGATAAACAGCCCTACCACTAGCTAAACGTACATTCCAAAATCTTCGGGAACGCAATGCAGATGGCCCAAGCAGTAATTCATTGTCGGTCAATCAACTATTGTCTTACGCTAAATTTTTTGCTCATTGCTCGAACTAGTTGCTTTACTTACTGCTTCTAACACATCAGGTATTATTGGTTTCAAGCATTTCATGTAGTAGTCTAATATTTCTTCCGGTAAGTTAGTTTTCAGCATCTCATGATACCATCTGCGCACGGCCCTCCTAAGACCTACCATGACTGCTTCTCTTTCTGCAACAACACCATCGTAATCATGCGCCTTTACAATTTCATCGAAAACTAGCTTTGTAGCATCGTTTGTGAACTTCACTCCCACTTGTTGTTCAGGCTCGTCGCTTATCTGTAAAAACCCATCGTTTATCAGTTTGTGTCCTAGGAGAGCAGCTATCACGTTCCTAGTGTACATTAAGGTGGTCTGCTCGAATTCTCTTTCCTCCGTGTGATCCCGCAAGAGGGAATCGAAAGATCACACCATATAGCCGTGGTGGTTGAGGTGCAGGAACCACAGCTGTAAATGATCCCGCAAGAAGGAGTTGAGAGTTCCGAATCAGATGCCAATTCATGTAATTGTCGTTGTAGCCTGTGATCCCGCAAGAGGGAGTTGAAAGATGACTATTGTTCCGACCCCAACCACCGTTATGATTGGAGCCGTTATCTTGCAGAAGTGGAGGTGTCAGGGGCTGTTGTCGTCGACTCGAAGCCGTGATTCCGCGTGGTCTTTTCTGCAGATTTTCAGGTAGGGGCATGATTTGTCGCATTCAGGTGGAAGGCCTGGGTCAAGCTTCTCAGCCACGACGCGCAGCAGCAGGTCACGTCTCTCGACAAACTCCATCCGCAACGCGTCGTCTAACGCGACAAAATGCTCATACACTCTAAACCTCCCACCTTCCTCGAAGTTGATATAGAGAATCACGCCGTAGTTTACGGGGACGTGGAACATCGATTCGAAGCAAAGCCCGTAACCCGCCAAAACAACTTCAAACAACCGCGAAGGAGGACGTGTCTTAAACTCGACCAAAACATTCGGCGGAATCAACGCGTCAACCCTCACCGCCCGGTTAAGACCCAGCAGCCTACCGTCGACAGGAAACTCACAAACCCACGGCACAACACGGTAAGCAACACCATCCCAGCCCAAATAACGCGACGACGACAAAACCCTGTCCAACGCAGAAGAATAAACAAAACACGCCGAACTCCACAACGAATCAAAAACATCCCGAAAACGCGAAAAAACACGGTCACCACGCAGCTCATCACCAACCCGCGTCATCTCATCGTAGAACAAACGCCCGCTCGAAGGCCTTCGATGAACAATAACACCCTTAGCCCACGTCGAAGCCTCAACAACAATCCTATGAACAACAGAGCCAAACAACAAATCATCATTCGGCTTCTCCCGCACACGCGAAACATACCGGAGATATCCAAACCGCCCCGAATCACATCGAAACGAAAGGTCCGAAGCATTTACGTGGACACGGTAGGGAGAAAGAAGCGGTGGGTCACGCCAACGCCAACCCCGCAACTCATCACTCACTTCACAAGGCGTCTCCCGAAAAACACGCAAAACCCGCAAAACATCATCAAAACTATAAAAAACCATAAACCACCAAACAAAACCCGACAGTTAACCGTTACCAAAGACATACCGTGCGAGGGGTGGGATTACGGTCTAAATATTTGGGCGCATATACCTAGATGAAATGTTTTGCCGTTATGGGTGGGGCTTTGTTAGGTATTACGGTGTTTATCCTAGTTCTTTCCCATATTATTCATGTTTCTGAGGGAGAGGAGTCATGATGCGTTTCTCATAAGGAAGGACGTGTTAGGGTCTTTCCCAACAGGCAGATGTAGTTCTCCCTAAGCCTCTTAACTTAGACAATCTTATCCTTTAGTCTTGATATCTTCTCCACCTTCCTTCACCAGTTTCTTTAATGACTCCCATAATAGTATATGCTCTCTCCCAATGGCTCGGGAACTGTCAACTTAAGGTCTATGGTCTGGGCCTTCCCATTAGTTGTGGGTGAATAGAATTGGGGTCGGCCTAGGCCGTCTTATAGGTTTCTTCTGTGATAGAAATGTCTTTCCCCGTCTCAGGACGCCTCCGTGGGTCAGGGCTCTAGGTGTTAGGCTGTACGTCGAGGGGCTCAGCCTCAGGAGGGTAGCGGAGATATTATGCGAGCTAGGATTAAGCCTCGAGTCTGTCAGGGATTGGTTCTATATCTTGTCAGGAGGACCTGTGTATGGGCTGTATAGCTGAGCGCATAAGGTTTCTTGAGGTGGGTAGGGATTGGTGCGCTAACAACCCTACCGTCTACACGGATAGGGCCCCATAGTATGGATGGCCTGTGAAGGTTCGGGGCTTGAGGAGAGACATTAGGTAAGAGGAACGCTGTAGAGTCTCGGTTCATCGGGCCGAAGAGTAGGATAATACAGTTCAACGCATGCTTCCCAACATACAGGCAGAAGATACAGGACAAGTGGATAAGGGCATTGGATGGTCTTAAGTTGACAGTCCCTTAAGATCTATCGTTGAACGTTTATGTCATCTTTCTTCGCAGTTAATAATTGATGTTTGGAGAGAATGGTAAATCATCAGATAATGCATGTACTAGTCTGTTTCGAGAGAGGGTGTTGAAGGAGTATCTGCCGGATGTTTTGAGGAGTGTTGAGGAACTTCCATTGGCCCGTAAGATATGCAGTGCAATCCTGTCGCTACTAGATGATGTTCATGCTGGGTTTGTAAGAAAAGTGAAGACGATCGGTGGGTAGGATAGGATACTAGCCGACATGGGCAAGTTTACCCTAACCTATCCGATTGTATGGGCAACAGTGTTGAGACCTTGAGTAGACCATTTATACGGTGCGTTTATGATTGGATGTCTTCCCCTCTGCTTCCAGCCGATCAGGATATCAGTCGAGGCAATGACCATTTAATACTGCATAGACCGAGACCACTACAGGATAGATGAGGTAAACCCCTTCACACGGCTCGACGAGTTTAATAGAAAGTTAAGGGCGGAGAAGAGCATCGCTAAGTTCCTCAAAGAGGATTTCGCCTCAGTTATTGATGATATGGATGTTGGTAAGAGAGCGCTTACGCTGTGGGGAAAGGTCTCCGAAGACTTCATGCACTTCGCAGGTCTAAATAAAAAACTCGAGTACTGGTGCATCAGCATAGATGATTATTCTCCACCGCCAAGCTGGGCAGTAGGCGCATTCATACCATACGATATCTCGGACGAGCCCCAACTACAAGAGCTAGAGATATGTGTTAAAGAGTTAAACAAACTTTTCATCGAAGTAACTGATGCATGGATAAAAAACTGCCTAAAAGGTCTAGGCTAGTTACCATCGCTCTACATATTATGATATCGCCTCCCAACAAGGGACTGTCAACTTAAGGTCACCAATGCCTTTATCCACTTCTCCGGTACCTTCGGCCTGTATATTGGGAAGCATGCGTTGAACTGTCTTATCCACCTCTTATGCTCGCTGAACCAAGACTCTATGATGTTTCTTCTTCCGAATTTCTTCCTTCTCCTCCTCATTCGCAGGAGTCTTACAGGCCATTCGTACCATCCATCCCTGTCAGTATATGTTGTGCATGCGTCTTGACGACCGCCGTCAACCCAATACACTCCCCCAAACCCCTGCCCTAGAAACCTGTATAGCTAAAACCTCCTTAGTCCTAACCTCGCTAGCAGCCCATTAAAAAGGCTCTTCTAACCAGATTCCATACCACAGTCTCGTCCACAGCTATGAACCCCTCACACGCCTAGAGATATATGACAACATCCCCCTAGGCATATAGAAACATAGCCTAACGGACCCATGACTGACGGAGAACCCCAGCTCGGAAAGAACCTCTGAAACCTCCTCAGACTCAACCCTTCAGAATAAAGCCTTACGGCGAGAGCCTTGACCCAGGCGGGGAAAACCACACCTAAGAAAGACGTCCCTATCGCTGAACAAACAAATCAGACGGCTCATGTCTACCCCCCCATCTAGGTTCACAGTAAAGGTAGCAGGCCTAGCCTTAACTTGACAGTACCCATAAACGTTGTTATAATGATAAATATGCCATGCCACATTTTCACTATTCTCTCTGCTCCTTTATAGCAGCTTGTTGTTACAAATACGTACATGTCTCGAATAGAACTGTCTGGTGGACAAAAGAGAGTTTTGCTTCTGATCTTAGAAGCGGGTGGAGAAGCAGTAGCAGAAAGCATTGAAACTGGCTATGGAAGCAAATATGTGTACGAGCTGCTTCAGCAATTAGTAGAGAACAAGCTCGTGGAGAAAAATGTTAGAGATGGCAGAGCATTCTACAGACTTACACGTGAAGGATTTATGATTATCTATCCGGAGGCATGTAAATACCCAGAAATTCTCTCACGGGAGTCACAGAAGCTTGTTATAATGCTGAAACCTGTGCTCGATAGGCTGAATCGCTCAATCGGTTTTCATGTAGACATGTTGTTTCCCCAGTCATTGATTAAAGCAATATCGTCCGCTGACATTTTAAACCGGTTAGATGGTCTGAGCGCCATGCATCTAGCTGTTATAAACATTATCAAACTATGTTTTAAAAACCGTGACCTGAAAACGAGAGTTAGAGCAAGCTGGCTTCAAGTATTAGTTGGTAATATTATGACACACTCGGATGATGAAACGCTGTCGTTAATCAACTGGCTTGCGGAAAAATCTTTAGGTGAAATATTGGATGAGATAGTTATGTTCACTTTTTCGCGATGGAGATGGAAAGCATATCGTTGTTGGAAGTTCGTGACCAGCACGTTCAAGATCACCGCGATAGTGATAGGCTTGACAATACTGGTAGCATCCATAATAATGATGGTGGCTCTGTTTATATTGCTATAAAGCCTGCTTGGGCCGTCTTAGAGTTTTAGGCCCGGTTTATTTAGAGGGGTTTATTCTCCATAGGGCAATAAGATGTATAGTACAGGTCAGAACTTATGTTCTCCAACTGACCCACCATGTCATCCCAGTTTTAAAACAACTGACCTCTTTAAACCTATACTGTGGCTTGCTGCACAAATGCTTGCAGAAAACGATGAACTCCGCCACGAGAACGTTGCCAACGCTACTGACAACATACGCGGGGAAAGGAAGACTTCTGCTGCTGACAGTCGACATAGGGGTCTGCGATGTAGCATTAGGCTTGATAGAGCTCGGCGACTACTTGAGGGTGTTGAACAGAACGAGGATTCATAGACCAGTACATCTGATATCATTCGTCAGAAGAGTCAACAGACGTTCGATGCGCATCCACAAACGTCCTGCGAGTAGCTGGCTCAGGTATCTGAAGGCGAGAGAACATCAGTGGGTTAGCGACACCGTACACGCGGTTGTGGCTGCTGGAAAAAAGGTGGATGCAGTAGTGATAGAAGACCTTAACAACGAAGCGTTGAAAAGAAAGCTGAAGAGCAAAGACCCAGACGCGTCAGCTAGGTATTCGACATGGATGCCGGCGAAACTACAGAGAAGAATCATAGCAGCCTGCGTCAACAAAAACATACCGATACTAAAAATTCCACCCCAGTACAGCAGCCATATCTGCCCACGATGTAGCAGGATGATGATCGACGCCGGAAGACGAAGAGTCCAGTGCACGTTCTGCGGAATGAACGACGACAGAGACAACATAGCAATAGTCAACCTAGCAAGAACAGCTGCCGTAGCCAGCGGACTACAATACCTAACCAACAACTTGGGGCAAGAACTCCGAAAATATGAACAGACATTGTCCAGCACAAAACTGGGAAAACAAGCAAGCGAGACCCCCGCCCAAAGCCTCCAAGGGGGAATACCATCCCTGGGAGGGGTTGGGGAGGCCGCAGGCCACCCAACCCACCGGGGACTGGAGCCCCCGGGGGCTTTGGGTGGTTTGCGGCTTATGAACCTTTCTCCCATGACCTCGGATGGGGCAGCCGAGACACCCCGGCCGCCGGCGGAACCCCTCGCGCCGTCGACGGAAAATAGGGTGTCAAGTCTTGAGCCTGCCAGGCTACCCGGAGAAAGCCTTGGGCGGAGAAAACAACGACTCCGATGACCGCCGACGACGCCCGGAAGAGGGCCACCAGTCAAACTCCCCCCCATTTTTTCCTCTTCCGGGCAATTTTATCCAGATAAGACGTTTAATTATCACCTTGTCCGAGCACTTACAACTTTTTAAAGTAGTCGATGAGAATTAAGCTTGCCAGCCAGATGAACCAAAAGGCCCAAGATGTTGTCAACCAGCTATTTCACAACCTTCCCTTCTTTGAGTAGGTTTTACATGTTATTCCTGCCTAAAAAATCTCTAAAAACCATTCAACCAACTCCCACCATCTTTCTCCCACAGAACCCTATCTCTAGTCAACATTCTTACCGGCTTTAAAAACAAAAGTCATCGATTGTATAACAACACTCGAGTGCTATAATCACAGACGCCAGGTACGTGAACGCTGCTCCCCGTGCGGGGGGTGGGATTTGAACCCACGAACCCCTTCGGGAGCAGGTCTTGAGCCTGCCGCCGCTGGTTTTGCCCTGGCTTGTGCAGGGCTTATTTGACCAGGCTTGGCTACCCCCGCGGAAAAATCCTATGCATGGTTTCTTTTATGGTTTGACGCCGAGTTTTGTGAATATTTTGTTCCAGTCGAGGCGCGTGAGGATGTATGCGGCTGTCATGGCTGCGGCGGCTGTCGCGACGGCTATCAATAATGTGTGGATGATGTTGATTTCGCCGACGACGCATTCGACTATGTAGCATGCCAGATTTCCCCAGAAAAACGCCACATACGCGACCGCAGACGTGATGATGAGTTTGCCCGCGAACACGGTGGGCAGGAAGAGTTTACTGCTGTAGTTGGTTATTGCGAGGAGGAGGAATACGACGTCGTCGGGAAGAGGTGTTGCTGACGCGCCGACGACCGCTAGCCAGCCGTGTTTAGCCACGAGCTTCTCCAAGGGCTCGAGCCGCTTCTGCGTTTCAGGGTTTATCAGGATTCTGCCGCTTTTGAAGAAGCGGAAAAGAACGAGCTTGGCTATGGCCGCGCCAGCTGCGCTGAACAAAGCTGTTGGAAAAGGGTCGAGCTTGCCCGCGATAACCGCCACAACGATGGGCGGAATGTAGGGCCCTGAAACAAACGGGAGCAGGCTGCCGATCAAGCTTGCAACAAAAACACCCACGTATCCATACGTGGTCAGGTCTGTCCAAAACGTGGGCGAAAAGAAATCCATCCAACCGGAAGAGAAAGTTGTCTGCTTTAGGTGTTTCGCCGAACCACGCCGTTGTCCTTTATTGTTTCAGTCACCGGCGCAGGTGCTTTCCACGTTGTATTCGGCTTCTGTCGCAGATGCTCCGGCGTGAACTTTGTGCGAGACATGGTTCATAAGCTCCTCGCGGTGAAGGCCTTCACGGCAAGTTGCACACCAGTAGAATTCGACTCCCGCGAGACCGCCCACGCTCACTTTCGCAAGACCGAAAAAGTCGCACGCCGGGTCACTGCCGAAACGAGTCCTACCGTTACAAGGGCTGGAAGAATTCGAGCATATTCCGACCTCGGTCATTAGATGATAAGGTAGGAAGTGAATGCAATCACGGCATCCAAACCCGACTTTCGCCATCAATATAGCATGTATCGTCCAAAGTTATAGATGTTGCTTTCAAGCTGTATTTAGAAAAAATTCCAGATTTTACAAAATACCTGTGTTGATTCAATGAGGTAGGAGGGGCCGTAGTGAGCCAGCGTATCCGCGGGAACGGTCAAAACACGTCCATTTCTTACGGCTGAAACATCTTCGAGACCCCGGTCCAACATGACCCGCATGCCTTCATCATCCGACGGGTGGAAGCTCTTCGACTCGTAGACAATCACGTCGGGGTTTCTCCGACGAATTTCTTCGGCGACGTCGAGAACAGGATAATCTCCGACCTTCATTCCATATAGGTATGATGTCGGCTGGTCTGAGAACACGTTCCTCAGCCCGGCGAGATCCAGCGCCGATGTTACGTGGTTGAAGTACGCGGGGATGGTTGGGCCTCCAAGGTCTATCTCTATGTAGACCGAGGGCCGGGTCCATGACTTCGCAAGCTTCCTCAACTCATCCACCTGCACCAACAACCGCCGAACCAGCTCCAAAGCCTCGTCATGTTTTCCCACCAACCCACCAACCTCCAAAACCGATGAAAAAATTCCATAAACATCTTTCGGGAACGGAATCGGATATGTGGGGATGTTGAAACCGAGAATTTTTTCCAGAATTGTTCTTTGCGCCCCTATCGTTGTGATGACCAAGTCAGGCCTGAGTTCTTTCAGTTTTTCCTCCACGACGTCGACGTAGCTTCCGACTTTGGGTTTTGAAAGAGCTTCCCGCGGCCTATGACACCAGCTCGAAACACCGACAACTTTTTCACCGACACCAAGCATGAAGAGAATCTCCGTCGCCGACGGGCAGAGGCTCACAATTCTCTGCGGCGGGTCGGCGAATTCAACCCATCCCACGTAAGGGTTGAAAAACCTCATCAAGCCAACTGCGGCAGACGTGTTGAAAACTTTTTCACCGTCAAGAAACACGTCACCCACAGTTGAAACAGCTACAGGTAACCGGACGCGGAAGACTCGGCGAATCACAACCATTAAAAGCGGTGATGAAAGCAGCAGCGGATGCGTTAGCCGCTGTCAACCCATCAACCCTCATAAAAACACACGTCAAACGAAAAAGAAACACACTCATAGTCGACGGTCGAAAAATTTCGTTGAAACAGTTTTCGGATATTGTTGTTCTGGCAGCTGGTAAAGCAGCTGTTCCGATGGCTTCGGCGATGCTCGAGTTGTTGAAAGGGTTTTCCGTGAGAGGTGTCGTAGTTGTTCCACGTGGAGTAGAAGCGACGGGTCTCAGGCCGCTAGAAGTAGTCCATGGCGGTCATCCATCACCGGACGCAGGAAGCTTAAGGGCCGCGGAAAAAATTCTGCAGCATGCAGCCGAATGCAGCCCGACATCACTTGCCTTCGTCTTGGTTTCGGGTGGAAGCTCCGCGTTAATGACCCTGCCCGCTGATGGATTGACTTTGGAAGATAAGCGGAAAGTGACCGAAGAGCTGCTGAGGGCTGGAGCAATTATTCATGAAATAAACACGGTCCGCAAACATCTCTCCAAAATCAAAGGCGGAATGCTGGCGAAAACACTCAACTGCACAACTATCTCGCTCATTCTTTCAGACGTCGTAGGTGACAGGGTGGATGTCATCGGTTCAGGCCCTACCGCGCCAGACCCCACAACCTACCGAGACGCATACAACATACTGCGGAGGCACGGCGTCGAAGCAACCGAGAACGTTTGGCGGAGACTCGAATCAGGAATTCAGGGACGAATTCCCGAAACACCTAAGCCCGGCGACCCATGCTTCCGCAAAGTCACTAACATCGTTGTCGGCGGAAACGTCGACGCTGTTAAAGCCGCTGCAACATCGATGAGGAAAAACGGTTTCCACGTCCTTGCGTTGACAAGCGGCTTAACAGGTGAAGCCCGTGAAGTGGCCAAGCTTTTCGCGGCTTTGGCCTGGGACATTACTATGCACAAAATTCCGTTGCGAAAGCCAGCTGCAGTGGTCGCAGGAGGCGAAACAACCGTGACGGTGAAGGGAGCTGGAAAAGGCGGCCGAAACCAGGAACTGGTGCTTGCAACAGCCATTCATATGCAGCAGATTCCTCACTACGTCTTCGCATCCATCGGAACGGATGGTGTGGACGGCCCGACAGACGCAACAGGAGCAGCCGCAACATCACAGACAATCAAAAACGCCCTCAAACAAAACATCAACCCCATAACATATCTTGAAAACAACGACTCGTACAGCTTTTTCAACCAAGTCGGCGGCCTCATCAAAACAGGCCCGACAAACACAAACGTCGGAGACCTTATCATACTCGTCGTCAGCTGAAGACCAAGCTTTCATAGATGAAGCCGGGAATTTGAAAAATATGATAAAACAATTCGGGGTGAAATGCACACGGGTCGGAATGGTTTAGACTTCTTGGAACACCCATGAAAGATTCGGTGCGTGTCTTCTTTCCTTGACTCTTTCGTTGAGGGCGTGTGCGATGATGGGAAGGGCGATTGTCGCGTCGCAGAAACACTGGACAGCGTAACCATCTGCCGTTTCTTTTCCCCAGCTTTTGCCTTCTTCGAGTGTTGCACCGGACAATCCGCCCCAGTGAGGATTGTCGGTTGTGATTTGGACGGCGTATTTATGCGGCCTCGTCAAATACGGGTTTCCTTTTTCCAGCAGGTCGACCGCGACCGCTGAAAGCTGGATGAAATCTTTGGGAACGCCTCCGCCTATGAAAATCGCGGCGCTGTCAGGCTGGGTTCCTCTGATTTTGACGAGTTGTTCATAGTCTTTGAAGTGGTCGAGGACGAGGCTGAACCCGGGTTTTCGATATCGGTTGTAGACATATGCGACTCCGTATCCGCTGTCTTCGATGGCTGGGCTGAAGACGGGGACACCAGCTCTGTAGGCAGCTGTAACTATTCCATCAACTCCATGGCTGTCCAGCCATTTGCCGAACAGATAAAGAAATTCAGCCGACGACATAGGTTTCCTGCCGTCAAGCGTCAACATGAAATCCGCCAACATCTCCTCCATTTTGATGTAATCTTTTTCTCGGACGAAAACGTCGTGAAACCTGTAAATGCCAGCGCGTCGAAGCATGGTGTCATCTATGTAAGGCGTGCCGACGTAGTAGTTGAAACCCATAGCGGCTATCAAATCCTCCGAAATATTGGCCCCGGTCGAAACAACGACGTCGACAAACCGTTTCTCGATCAACCATTTCACAATCTTCCACTGACCAGTAGTGCTCAACGAGCCGGCGTAGCCGAGCATTACAACGGTTTTATCTGCTTTCAACGCTTTCTCCCAAACTTCAGCCGCGACAGCTAAGTTTCTTCCCTGAAAACCGGTGAACTTCATCTCGTCAAGCAGGTTTGAAATTCGTTTTTCACCGACCTGAACAGGTTTCAACACTGTCTTCAACGAGTTGTCGACGTCAGACTCTACAACCATGCAAATTTACTCAACACGATTGCTTATTAATTGTTTGTGTTTCAAATTTTTTCTAACGAGTATGATGTGATAGATTTAATTTGCTGTTTCGGGTTGTTGATTCATGGACAGTGTTGATAGTGATGTTTGGCGTCTAGCTGATGAATGGGGTCCTGAAAAAGTTGTTCTCGCTTATGACCCCGACACAGGAATGCGCGGTGTTTTGGTAATTGATAACACCGCTATGGGTCCTGGAAAAGGCGGTATAAGGTTCACCGAAACAGTTACACCTGTTGAAGTTTTTCGTCTCGCACGAACGATGACGTGGAAATGTGCTCTCGCCGGGCTTCCTTTCGGCGGTGCGAAAGGCGGTATCATCGGCGACCCGTCGAAAGTCGACCGCGTTAGTTGGATGCGTTCTTTCGCGAAGATGATCAAGCCGTATGTCCCGCTTCAGTACATCGCGGCCACGGATATGGGGACGACGGAGCTTGACATGGCTGTTTTCGCTCATGAAATCGGCGACATGAGAGCCTGCACGGGTAAGCCGCGGGAACTCGGTGGAATTCCTCACGAGCTTGGAACAACCGGGTACGGAGTCGCTGTCGCGACCGATTTGACTCTTCGAATCCTGAACAACACGGGCACTTTGAACCTTGACCCAAAACAGGCAACTGTATCCATTCAAGGGTTCGGTAACGTGGGTTCTTTCACCGCCCGTTTTCTCGACGAAATGGGGTACAAAATAGTTTCTATCTGTGATGTTTCCGCGTGTATCTATGACCCCGACGGCCTCGACATACCGACGATTATGAGGGAACTGGAAGCATGCGTACACATCGCCAACCTCAAGAAATATGTGAAAGAGCCGAAAGAGAACATTTTCCATCATCCAGCCGACATCTTCATCCCAGCCGCGACATCCGACATCATCAACAGCGAAACAGCCCCACTTCTCGTCAAATCAGGCATAAAAGTCGTCGTCGAAGCTGCTAACATCCCAACAACCAAGCAAGGAGAGGAAATTCTCAGAGAAAACGGTGTCTGGATAATTCCCGACTTCATAGCGAACGCCGGCGGTGTGATTGGCTCCTACGTTGAATACAAAGGCGGGACAGAGCTTGAAGCATTCGACCTCATCAAACACAAAATCACCAGCAACGTCAAAATGGTTTTGAGCGAAGCCGACGGCTTTAAGAAAACCGCGAGAGCCGTGGCTCAGGAAGTCGCTGCCGCACGTGTAAGAAGAGCCATGCTCCTACGCAAAGGCGCCATAGATGTCGCACGAGAATTCTTCGCACGCCGAAAGCTCTACGACGATTCCTTCCTGTTTCAGGTCAACAGAGGAATCTAAACGCGCAATACAAATGGGTTATTTTTTACGGTTTTCAGCCAGCTCAACCGCTTTATCAGCTGCTTCGACAGGGTCTTCGATATAATATGCGGCGTTAATCTTGCGGTGGTCGAGGTGACCGTCGGGATGCATTTGCCGGAGCATGTCGCTTGGGTAACCGGTTCCCGTGACCACGATGAGCGGAATGCGGTAGATGTATGCGAGATGTGCCTCGATAATGGTTCCCGAGCCGCCGCCGAGGATGACGAAGCAGTCGCTGCTCCTCACCAACCCGATGCTACGTGCCTGATAAGTTTGGCCGCTGCGGAAAACAATCGTGTTGTATGGATTGTATCGTGGATGCGATGAATCGATAAATTCATCTTCGTAGGGAATGACGCCGACCGTAATACCGCCACGTGTCTGAAATTCTTCGCAGACAACACGCATCAACCCACCATCGCCGCCCGTCAACAAAACAACCCTGTCACGATACCGCGCAAGCCTTTCCCCAAAACGACGGGCTTTGACCACGGCGTCCGACAAGGGAGATTTGTCGCTGGAACAACCCACACCAATCTGCAGCATGCAGGTTAATTTTCAACCCCCTTATATATGATTTGGAAATCATGTTTAGAGAAATTTTAAAGGAGGAAAAAATAGGGGAGAGTTTGGCTGGAGGTATGCCGAACAGAACAACATTTAAGAACCCATGAAAGGCCGGCTGTTCATATGAGGGTCAAATGCAGGGATACCTGCATTGTTATAAGGCAGGTCATACCGGCCTCATGGGTTTTTTCTCTGTTGTTCAGGCCGGTATGGCCTCCAGCCTTTCATGGGTTCTCATTGTTTTCCAGACTGTGTAAAGTATTCTTTTTTCTTGTTTGGCTTCCTTTGTGTTTCCCAGAGACATCGAAAGTCGTTGTAGTGC
>JAWBKB010000013.1:0-48464 GCA_038831915.1 Candidatus Caldarchaeum sp. | reverse complement strand
AAGGTTGCTCTAGCAGACCTCCTACTACACGTAGACTTCACGACTGGTCTGAGAAAAATCATCTGCTACACCGGACTCTACAAACCAAACAACCGCAAATACAACCACAGACTCCACCAAGCAGCAATAAACCTAGCAATAAGCCACTACAGGAAAAACAAGGTCAAAGCCAAGGATGTCAGACAACTCCTAAAGAAAATCAAACAAATAGCCGGAGGCCCGGCCTGACAGCGGGGAAAAACCAGATGAAGGCCGGGCAATAGGGCGTCGAACGCCTACAGGCGATTCCGCAGGCAATGCACGGTCATCATCTAGGTTCTCAGACGCTGTCAGATGTCGGGCCTCCAGCCAAACTCTCCCCCTTTTTTCTCCTCTTTAAGCTTTATATATCATAACTAATGTTTCTTTTCTTGGGCCCGTAGCTCAGTGTGGACAGAGAAGAATATTATGTAAATAATATCTCTGCATCTTCGGCCTGCGGAGCCGGAGGTCGTGGGTTCAAGTCCCACCGGGCCCGTAGCTGTTTTCATCTTTTTACGAATGATTTATGAGGCAACTGTGTATAAAGTTGTGTCATGCATGAATTTTTAGTCGCCAGCGGCGTTGTCGAATGTCTCGTTAAATATGTTACCGAGTCACGCCGAACAGTAAAGAGCTTCAAAGTGGTTGTGGGTGAGCTCAGTATGCTCGACATCGAAATTCTTTCAAACGCAATCAAGACACTCATCACGCAAACCGCTTTAATGAATGCTGTGTTCACGGTTGAAGTTGAGCCCGCTTCAATTGTTTGCAGCACATGTTCCAACATTATGTCGTTCAAAGAGACGGTGGCAGGCCTTGACGCAGATGCGAAAGAAGTTATTCATTTCGTTCCTGATTTGGTGGGTTCATATTCAAGCTGCGTGAAATGCGGAAGCGTGGATTTGAAGGTCGTGTCGGGGCGTTGGGTTGAGGTGCGAGACGTTGTCACTTGACTACCGCGATGTTTTGATCATGAAAAGGGTTTCGCAAATCGATAAAGTTATCCTAGTGGCGGGCGGAAAAGGCGGTGTCGGGAAAAGCGTTGTCGCCGCGACAACAGCCCTGCTTCTCTCAAAGAAATTTAGAACGGGGTTGCTGGACTTGGATTTGCACGGCCCATCGACAGCCGCCATACTCGGTGCGGAAAACTCGCCAATCGAAGAAGCTGATGGAATCGTCCCCCCAACGGTCGACAGGCTTAAGTTGATGAGTCTCGACCTGCTTGTGAAAGGTAGGCCCATTGCTCTTTCGGGACTGTCGAAGCAGGAGGTTGTCAAGGAAATCGTGGCTCTTACAGATTTCGGCGAGTTGGACTTCTTGGTCGTGGACCTTCCACCAGGTTCAGGTGACGAACTGCTCGCGTCAATGCGAATATTTAGGCCGAAAGCCACGGCCATCATCGTGACAACACCCTCGGCTTTATCATCGTCGTTTGCGGAAAGAGTTATCACAATCATGAAATCCACTTCTGTGCCAATATTCGGTATAGTGGAAAACATGTCACGCAAGAGTGATGATTCACCGACCTTGGAGCTGTGCCAAAGAACGGGCGTGACATTTCTGGGTCGGTTGCCCTTCGACGAAATCATTGCGAGAGCTGGTAATATCACCCGTGATCAACTGATTTCAAGCCGATTCGCGTCATCATTACAATCAATACTAAACATGACCGGCCTCTACCGGTGAACTGATGTATTTTTCCAATGCAAATGGAATGTAAATGTTTATATGGATTGCAGCACCTCTATACATTGATGACATCTAAGAACTCCGCGGCTTTTCAAATGTTTTTCCTCGACGTAACAATGTTGAAAGAGTTGCTAGGCCGCCTTCGCGAAGAAGGATACTCTCTCCTGGGTCCCGTTTTAAATAATGGCGCGGTCGTTTACGATGAAATCTCTACGGCTGAGGAACTACCAGTGGGAATTCGTGACATGCAGGCACCAGGATTTTACCGTGTGAAAAAAAGAAATGACTATGCGTTTTTCGGATACGTCGTGGGCCCTCATTCCTGGAAAAAATTTCTGCTGCCGCCGCGATCCAGGCTTGTCAGGATTTCCAAGTCAAAAGAGCTCAGAGTTCTTGTTAACGGGCAGCAGAAAATGGCGTTTATCGGAGTTCGGAGCTGTGAACTCGCCGCCCTAAAAATTCTTGACAAAATTTTCCTCCACGGGCCTTTCGTCGACCCTGTCTACGCTGCCAACAGAAAGAACATCTTCGTAGTAGCGGTCAACTGCACAGAACCTGGTGAAAACTGTTTCTGTCTTTCCGTGGGCACAGGCCCCGAAGCGATAGATGGTTTTGACATCGCCTTAACAGAGATAATTCACGATGGACAACACTATTTCGTTGCGACAGCCGTTTCCGAAAAGGCCATCAAACTGATGGAAAACATAGGCGCTCCACATGCATCACCCGAACAAATAGAGCGGGCCCACCGACTCATCGAACATGGAAAAACTTTGTTCAAGAAAAGCATCGACGTCAACGGTTTGAAAGAGTTGATTTACCGAAATATCGAAAGCCCGCAGTTTGCTGAAATTGCTGAAAGATGTCTCGCATGCAGTAACTGCACGCTGGTTTGTCCCACTTGTTTCTGCAACATCATCGAAGAGACTACTGACCTTCATGGCCGGATAGTTGAAAGATGGAGAAGATGGGATTCATGCTTCACGGCCGATTTTTCATACATTCACGGCGGGACCATTAGGGCAAGTAGGATGAGCAGGTATCGGCAATGGTTTACCCATAAGCTGGCTACCTGGGTTGACCAATTCGGCACATTAGGCTGCGTTGGATGCGGTAGATGCATCACCTGGTGTCCAGTAGGCATAGATATAGCAGAAGAAGCCGCGAAGATGCGCAAGATGGAGGTGACAGCGGAATGAAAGTGGAACAATTAGACATCAAAATTTTGTTGAACGACCATTCATTTACAAAAGGTTTGGATGAAGAGAAGATAAATGCGTTGGCTTCCATCGGTTCGCTGGCACGTTACACGGCTGGACAGAAAATCTTCGAGGAAAACGAAGTTCACAGAAAGTTCTACCTCATAGTGTACGGCCAAATTGCTCTCTACTTCTACATTCCCGGAAGAGGTGAGTTCCGGTTTGAGACAATCGGGCCGGGCCAGGTACTCGGATGGTCATCGCTCGTCCCCCCTTTCAAAAAGACGGCTGGCGCGATAGTTCTTGAAAACACCCTATCCATCGTGTTTGACAGCGAAAAAATTCTCCGCATGATAGAGGCGGATAAAGGCTTTGGATGTGAAATTTACCGACGGATTATCGAAGTTGTCGGTGATAGACTGAAGGCAGCTAGGATTAGGTTGATTGACATGTACGGCAAGCCGGAGGCGAAGCCATGATGACGCAGGTCCAAGTTTTGGAGGATTTGGTCGGTTATGACACCTTTCATGTCAAATGGTTTAAGGTAGTGTCAAAGGTGAAGGAAAACCCCGACACGTACACTTTATCCATAAAGCCAGTGAACGGTGCCAAAGTAGACTACAAACCCGGACAATTCGCGATGCTATACGTGTATGGTGTCGGCGAAACACCAATCTCGATAAGCGGCCAATCGCCGGCCGGCGATAGTTTGTATTTCACGGTCAGGGCCGTGGGTTCGGTCACAAAAGCAATCGTAAGGTCTGAGAATAATTCGATTATCGGGGTTAGAGGGCCGTTTGGAAACGGCTGGCCTATCGAGGAAGCCGAAGGCCTTGACGTGGTTGTTGTCGCCGGTGGAATTGGCCTCGCGCCTCTCCGCCCCGCCATACGGCACATCATCGCAAACAGGGAGAAATTTGGACAGTTCTTTGTTCTCTACGGCGCACGGAGCCCAGCAGAACTTCTCTACAAAAAAGAGCTGAGTCGTTGGAGAAGCAGGCTCGACACACAGGTTCTGATAACCGTGGACAGAGGCGATTCGAAATGGCGGGGACACATCGGCGTCGTAACCACATTGTTCCGAAACATCAGACTAGACCCCACCAAAACAATCGCCCTCGTATGCGGGCCTGAAATAATGATGAAATTCACCGTGTTGGAGCTCAAAAACCAAGGAGTCAAAGAAGACCGCGTATTCATATCTATGGAGAGAAATATGAAATGCGGCGTCGGGCTTTGCGGACACTGCCAGTTCGGCCCGTTTTTCATATGTAAGGACGGGCCTGTGGTTCGTTTCAGCGACGTGTCTTACTTCTTCGATAGGAGGGAGCTGTGATGAAAAACAGAAGGCCCAAGATAGCTGTTTTCAAGTTTGCTTCATGCGACGGCTGCCAACTCACCATCCTCGACCTCGAAGACGAACTTCTATCAATCGGCGAGAAATTCGAAATCGCCTACTTCCTCGAAGCAAGCAAAGCTACCGTAAAAGGTCCTTACGACATATCCTTGGTCGAAGGCAGCATCACAACACCTAATGACACCGAGCTCATCAAACAAATTCGCAAGAAAAGCAAACTGCTCATAGCAATAGGAGCGTGTGCAACCGCCGGCGGAATCCAGGCTCTTCGAAACTGGAAAGGAAGCGATGAATTTCTCAGGTATGTATACGCCAAGCCTGAATACATTCAGACGCTTGACAAATCAACGCCGATATCTTACCACGCCCAGGTTGATTTCGAGCTGCGCGGATGTCCAATCAGCAAAGACAGGCTGTATGAGGTGCTTTCCGCCTATCTGCATGGCCGGGCGCCGCGAGTCATGAATCACAGCGTCTGCATGGAATGCAAGCTAAACGGGGTGGCCTGTGTGATGGTTGCTCGTGGAATTCCCTGCCTCGGCCCTGTAACACATGCTGGATGCGGAGCGCTTTGCCCATCATATGGAAGAGGATGCTACGGATGCTTCGGGCCCAAAGAATCGCTCAACCCACAATCGCTCGTGAAAAAATTTGCTGAAATGGGGATGAGTAAACAGGAAATTGTACAGTATTTCCGTCTGTTTAACGCTTGGGCCCCCGGTTTCAGGGAGGTGGAGGCTGAAACATGACTGAAAAAGTGTTTAAGGTTGATTACCTCGCGAGAATCGAAGGCGAAGCCGCGTTATACATCAAAACACGTAAAGGCGAAATCGTCGACGTGAAGCTCAAGGTTTTCGAGCCGCCGCGTCTGTTCGAAGCTTTTCTCTTCGACAGGATGTACTACGATGTTCCAGACATAACTGCTCGAATCTGCGGAATCTGTCCAGTAGCGTATCAGATGAGCTCTGTGCATGCTCTGGAGAAAGTATTCGGCGTAACAGTTGAGCCACCCATCAGAATGCTCAGAAGACTCTTCTACTGCGGTGAATGGATTGAAAGCCATCTACTGCACGCTTTCCTCCTTCATGCTCCTGATTTCCTAGGATACGACGACGCGTTGCAGATGGCCAAAAAACATCCCGAAATTGTGAAAAAAGCCCTCAAGGCGAAAAAGATTGGCAACGAAATCGTCGCATTCATCGGTGGACGAGAAATTCATCCAGTCTCAGCGTGTGTTGGAGGTTTTTATCGACTGTTTAAAAAACACGAGCTTGAATCTCTAAAGCCGTCACTGCTAGATGGGTTAAAGCTTTCGGAAGAGCTTCTCGAATGGGTTGCTAAACTCGAATTTCCAGACTTCGAAATGGATTATGAATTCGTGGCTCTCCGGCATACCGACGAATATCCCATGAACGAAGGCCGCATAATTTCGAACAAAGGACTCGACATCGCAGTAGAGGAATTTGAAAAGATTTTCGTAGAAGAACACATACCGTATTCTAACGCGTTGCATTCGCACATCGTCGGCCGTGGTTCCTACATGGTCGGCCCGCTTTCCCGAATCAATCTAAACTTTGACAAACTCGACGACCAAACCAAGGAAAAACTACGTACACTTGGTTTCAAAGTTCCGTGTAGAAACCCGTTCAAAAGCATCATCGCAAGACTTGCTGAAACCGTTTACGCGTATAGAGAAGCCATCAGAATCATAGATGAATATCGGGAGCCTTCCAAGCCCAGAGCCGATTACGTGTTGAAAGAGGGCCGGGGTCATGGATGCACCGAGGCGCCACGTGGAATACTGTACCACAGATACGACGTCGACGCCTCCGGCAGAATAAAATACGCGAAAATCGTTCCGCCTACTTCACAGAACCAGAAAAGAATCGAAGACGACTTGCGAGCTCTCGCGCCAGCACTTATAAAGCTGCCGAAAGAAAAAGCCTTGTGGCGGTTCGAGCAGGCTATTAGGAATTACGACCCATGCATATCATGTGCCACTCATTTTCTGAGGTTGAAGGTTGAAGAAGAATAACCCACCGTCCCGCGTCAAAGTGGTATGCATAGGCAACCGTTTGCGAGGTGACGATGCAGCGGGCAGATACGTAGCGGATTTGCTCCGGAAAAACGGAGGCATAGATGTAGTCGAAGCTTCATCGCCCCTGGAGATTCTCGACGTCATTACATCCGACACCAGTCATCTTATCGTCGTCGATGCTGTTGAAAACCGCGGAAACCCCGGTAAAATCCACCGCCTTGAAATAGAAGACCTCATCTCCAAGAACATCAGCTACAGCTCCACACATCTATTGTCGCTCCCCGAATCAATTAAGCTGCTGACAGCTTTGGGAGAATTTGGTGGAAAGATTACGCTTTTCGGTGTCGAAGGAGCAGACTTCGGCTACGGCGAGAAACTTAGCCCAAAGGTAGAAGAGGCCTGCAGAAAAATCGCCAACATGATAAAAATCATGTTTGCATGGAAGACATCCAGCAACCTGAAAACAATCCGCCGCAAACAGGCCAGCAATCGTCACAATCCTTAGCCTCTACGGCTGGACGCGTGAACACACTGACCGAGCGCATCAAACTTCAGCCGTTTATTCGCTTCACGAAGGCGAATAACGTTTCGTAATTTTTCACCACCTCGTTGACTGAAACATGCTCTTTGGATGAATGAGCGTATAGGATGTCGCCTGGTCCAAAGATGATGCATGGCAGCCCGCCTTTGTGATAGAGTGCGTTGGCATCGGTTTCGGCTTCGATTAATCCGAGTTTTGGGTCAAAACCGTGTACCGCTTTGAAAGCTTCGCAAACCCATCTCACGTAGATGTTTTGTTCGTCCAGTATGAAGCCATCGCATCCGTGCAACGGAATAAAATCAATCTTTGTGTTTAGCAATTCGCCGAACTTGTTACAGAGGTCTGTCACTTTACTATAAGCCATCGAATAGCTGGTCATGGGGTGCATGTGCACTAAGATGTCCGCCGCAATAACTGGCGGTATAACCCATGCACCGTATCCACCGTCTATCCGTCCTATGTTTATTATCGGTTTCATTGGAAATTTTGAGTCCGAACCATCCAGTAGTTTTTCTAACTCTTTTTCAAAGCTCCCATAAAATTGTATGAAGTTTCTTATAGCGTTTTGACCGCCGCGAGCCGCGCCGTGCCCGCTCTGCCCATGAAGGCTGAGACGAAATTCAATACATGAGGCATTACCTATGCATATTTTGTTGTTTGTTGGCTCAGTGATGATGCAAATGTCGGCTTTTGCTCCGCTTCTCATAAGCTCCATGGCTCCGCGCCCGTAAAGCTCCTCATCAACAACAAATGCGAAAGTCATGTCTGGCGTCTGCTCGTGTTTCCGCAGCTCCTCGAGCAAAAGTAGTAGCGAAGTCAGACCGCCTTTCATGTCGCATGCGCCACGGCCGAACAAACTCCCGTCTACGAGCCGAGGTTGAAACGCTTCTGGCATATCAAACTGGGGAACGGTGTCGAGATGTCCGCAGAATAGTACACGGTTTCCAGAGCCGATGCGGACTAAAACGTTATAACCGGTTTTGTAGACCTCTTGTTTTTCTGACGTAAATCCTAAACTCGAAACATGGTCGGCGATGAAGTCGCATAACGGTTTTTCAGACCCTGACACGCTTGGGATTCTCACCATGTCGGACAAAATCTTGGCGGCGCGTTCAAAAAGGGATGTGGTCATGACTTCGCAACCGTTCCCTTCTCAATCATCAAGCCTTCTTCGGAGACCTCGATGTAGCTGAGTACGTTTCTCTTCGCGATTTCTGTTATCACGGGCTCTGGGTCAAGCTGTTCAGGCACAATCACACCTTTTTCCTCTATTTCGTCTCTTGCGATAAGCGATGCCAGAGCAGCCGGAATCGTTCCAGTAAGATAGGCGGTGGCATTTGTACGGAATAGTTTGTGCGCCTCTTCATGACTCATTAAGGTGTAGAGAGTTAGGGACGCTTTCTTGCCCTTGATTTCACCTTCTGTTTCGACTACCAGGCTTGCGTGACCCTCTATGTGTCTGGAAATTTCCGAAGGCTTAGGCATTAGAGCAAAGAGGACATCGCGAGGTGCGACTGTCGCATTCTTAACCCGCAGCTTCCTCGATTTCAACATCCCTATCTTCTTCAACAGCCGTATGGCGTTTATCAGCTCATCAGACAGCGCCAGCTTGAAGTCAACATATCTAACGCCTTTTGGCAGGTACCGAGGTAATGTATAGACTTCTTCATGATCGACAGAATAGACCGTCAGCTCGCCTACTGGATCTGGAAACTCGTATGTTTCTCTTCCGTAGAAAGGTGGAACTCTCTTGTACTTCCCATTTTCGAAGATTACCGAAGGCATTAGGATTTCCTCAAAGAAAATTTCTGGTGAGAAAAGCGCGACCAATGGATATTTTCGGCTTTTGGAGAATTCGCCATCTCTTATCTTTACTGAGTAAAGCTGCGTCATCCGGTCGGCAGCATATCTCGCATACATGTTTGACAGACCAGGGTCTTCACCCATGCAGATGAGACCTAAGATGTTCCTTTTCTCCCATTCATCATTCATGGCGAGCTGTTCATCGATGTCGTTACTCGCCAAATCCATGTAGTGAACGGAATGTTTTTGACACATCTGCATTAGTCTGAGATTTAGTTTAGGATTAGCAGCGTTGATGACCATGTCGGCCCCTTTGATAATATTTTCGAGGTCATCTGACTCTTTCCTGTCGACTACTTCATAGCGGACGTTTACTCTGAGCTTTCTTTTGATGCTACGAAGTCTTCTCTCGTCTATGTCCGCAACCGTCAGTGTTATGTAATTGTCGTCGGCCAAATGTTTGGCTATGACTTCCCCAACTGCCCCTACGCCTATCAGTAAAACATCCAACAACAATCACCCGTTAGTTGGTATTTTGCGGTGCTCAGGGAGCAAAGATGGTCCTCCTTTTCAGACTTGTTATGCAGAATCCCAACCCCCGGGATGCCATCAAACCGCCGATACTTGTCATTTCAAAGCCTTTTATAAAATTTTAACGCCAGCGACAGCGGAACATTTAAGCTTCGCTTACCTCGAAAAACTATTTAGATGGTAAGTGTCTGCGGCTCATATGACGAAGCAGCAGTCAGCGAAGACAGCTTACTATCTTGAAAAGGTCCGGAAACATTTACCCAAATCTTTTTGGAACCCTGATTCAATTGTTGCTGACCTGATTATAGAAAGGGCCGAAGGCGCGTTTCTATATGACGTAGATGGAAACAAGTACGTTGATTTAACAAGTCAATGGTCAACTAATAACATTGGCAACGTTGACAAAGAAGTTTTGGATGCGGCGATTGAAGGGCTCAGACAGTATGGTTTTTTGATTTACAGTCTTAACCTTCACAAGGCAATGTTCGAATTGATCGAGGAGCTTATCAGCATTAGTCCTTCTAAAAACCTCACTAGAGTGGCTTTGGAGCTGTCAGGAACCGGGGCAGTAGATGCAGCGGTGAAATTCGCTGTAAAGGTCAAAAAAAGACCACACATTATCAGTTTTTTGGGCCAGTATCATGGATACTACACTGGCACTTTGGGATATGGGCCTGAAGGAGCGGACGCCAGGAGCTACTTTGAGAACTTGTACGGTAACTCGGCCATTTTATTGCCTTATCCAGACTGCTACCGGAAACCAGAATACATGACAGATGAAGAATGGGGGAAATTCATCATCGATTATATCGAAGATTGGGTTTTGAGATACCAAGCCTCTCCGGATAGAATTTCCGCTGTGTTATTTGAGCCGATAGCTTGTGAAGCTGGTGTGTGGATTCCTCCTGATAGTTTTATCTATGGTCTGCACAGGCTGGCCCGAGAATATGACTGGTTCCTGATAGCGGATGAAGTAATGACCGGATTCGGGAGGACAGGCAAGTGGTTTGCAATGCAGTATTATAATGTTGACGTGGACTTGATGCCGCTTGGGAAAGGGATAAGCGGTGGCATATTCCCGATCGCAGCGGTTTACGGGTCTGAAGAAGCTATGGGTTCAGAGCCGGTCGAGTATGGTACGACTTTCGGAGGACATCCCGCGGGCTGCCTCGCTGCAGCTGCAAATATTAGAGCATTCAAAAAATACAAAATAGTTGAAAGAACCTCGGTTCTCGGTGAAAAGATGCTCAAGTATGTGCGGTCATGGCCGGATGAATATGACATAGTCGGCGATGTGAGGGGAAGAGGCCTCTTGCTGGGAATAGAGTTTGTTAAAGACAAGAAAAGGAAGACACGCAACCCCGAGTCTGCTAGACAGGTGTACATGGCGGCGATTAAAAGGGGCGTCATACCTCTGATGGATTCCGGAGACTGGATACTTCGTGTCCAACCACCATTAACGATCGATGAACAAGATTTGTTGTCTGCATTGGACGTAATAGAGGAATGCATCAAGCAAACGGACAAATAAAACATCAGTGAAAAGGCTTCCACGAACCATCATACGCGTCGGGACACGCTACAGCTACAATTCAATACTTGGACCTGAAGATGCCGAGTCGCTTTTCCAGCTCATTTTTACTCTCCGGACAACGCGAAGCACAAATCCCAAAATTTTATATACCTCACGATAAGTTATATAGAAATATAAGGTGGGATGTTGTGGAGGAGCTCCAAATCTGCGCGTTCTAAGCTTTTGCTCGGAGTTGTCGTGGCAGCAATAGTAGTTGTCATCGGGTTTGTAATGCTTTTTTCGCCGCTCATTCGTCAGGACAGCAGTGAGCCTCAGACGCTGCTGAAGATCGTCGCGCTTGTGTGGGAGGACTACACCGTACGTGAAGTCCTAGACCCATTCAAGGAAAAATACCCGAACATTGTCATCGAAAGCAGCATATTCACATCACAGCCTGAAATGTTCGCGAAGCTTCGCGGCGGGTTCACTGCGGACGTTGTAACACCCTGCGTTGACTTCGTACCGCGATTAATTGAAAACAATCTAATTGTGCCAATTGATTCATCACGGTTGAGCAACTGGCCGAACATCTTTGGGGAAATCAGGGAATTCCCATCATTGTACCGCGATGGAAAACTCTACCTCGTCCCGGAAACATTCGGTGTGGAGGCAGGCGTTACGTATAGAAAAGACAAAGTGGCAGCGATAAACAAATGGTCTGACATTTTCAGACCTGAATACAAGGGGCGGGTGATTATTTTGAATGATCCACGTCTTGGTATCGTTATGGGTGCATGGGCTCTCGGTTACGATGACCCTTGGAAATTGTCTTCAGAAGATCTGCGGCGCATCAAGGAATTTTACCGACAGAACAAAGAAGTCATTCTAAAGTTTTATTCTAGTGACTTGGAGGCTCGAGAATTGATGGCTTCGGGTGATGCATGGATTTTGGCGGGCAGCGGCCCCGCTCAAGCTGCTTGGCTGAGGAAGGAAAATGTTGACGCAGAATTCGTAATGCCAGAAGATAAGGGCCTTGGATGGGTCTGTGGATTTAGCATTCTGAGAACCGCGAAAAACCTCGACGCGATCTACACCTATATCGATTATTTCCTATCGGAAGGGCCACAGGAATACTATGCGAAGGAGTGGCTATACGGACCTGTGAATCAAAAAGTATTTAACCGCTTGCCTAAAGAATGGTTCGAGGAAACTGGCGTGGTGGGACCCGCTGCTTTCTCCAAAGTGTATCCGTTAACCGACCCGCCGAATCTCCAAGAATGGTTAAAAACCTGGGAGGAAATAATAGCAGGATAGTCATGACAGATTACGCCCTCACTCTCATCGACGTATGCAAACATTATAATCAAGTGGTCGCACTGGCAGATATCAATCTCACAGTCCGCCGAGGTGAATTTTTAACCGTTTTGGGGCCCAGTGGTAGCGGGAAAAGCACACTGTTGAAAATCGTCGGAGGGTTTGAGGACCCGACAAAGGGTGAAATCTACATCAATGAACAGCTTATCAATGGATTGCCGCCTTACCGCAGGCCGACAAGTATGGTGTTTCAAGATTTGGCGCTTTTCCCGCATCTCAATGTTTACGATAACATCGCTTACGGGCTCAAAATAAGAAAAATTTCGAAAGAGGAAATCAGAGAGAGGATTCTAAGGATAGCGGAGTTGTTGCATATAGAAGGACTATTAAACAGAAGAATTTCTCAACTCAGTGGTGGACAGCAACAAAGGGTTGCGCTCGCACGATCCCTTGTGATCGAACCGGAAATACTTTTGCTGGATGAGCCACTTGGACCGTTAGACCTCAAGCTTAGGAGAGAGATGCAGCTTGAGCTGAGGAAAATTCAGAGGGAACTCAACTCAACTTGGATTTACGTAACGCACGACCACGAAGAGGCCATGGTGATGTCTGATACTGTTGTCATCGTCAAGGATGGACGTATACAGGAAATTGGCCCCATCCGTGAAATTTACGAAAGACCAAAAACAAAATTCGTTGCGGAATTTTTGGGCGAAACAAATTTAACCGAATGCCGCGTAGAATCAATTCACAACGGCCTACTGACCGCCTCCCATCATGAAATACAGATGGAGATCAACAATCCCTGCAGCGAGTCCCCCGCCGTCGGCGACCGTGTCCTAGTAATGATAAGGCCCGAAAAAATCAAAATCTCTCGACAACCCCCAAACATTCAACACAACGTCGCTAAAGGAAAAGTCACTGAAGTCATCTACAAAGGCCCTCTCACCGATCTCAAGATTGAGACAGCTTCGAAATGGTTTGTTGTCCGAACATTCGATGACACCTATAACGTGGGCGAAACCGTTTACATCTACTGGAATAGCACGGACCCAGTTGTGATACAAGATTGTTCACGTTAAGAAGACCGAGCTACTTTAAGCTGATGAGCTTTCTATACGCTGTTCCATCAATAGCGTATTTGCTAGTGTTCTTCTACGCGCCTATAACAATCATCATTATGTACAGCTTTTTCCGCGGCGGATTATCCGCTGGGTCATCGCCATCATTCACACTAGACAATTACGTTCGGTTTTTAACCGATGAGATAGCCGTCAACGTTTTTTTGAACACTTTGTTTATTTCGGCCGTGATCTTTTTGGTGGTGATTCTGGTTGCCTATCCCATAGCTTATTTTCTCGCACGCATAGTTCCTCCCCATTGGAGCCTAAGGATAATTCTCTTAATTGTCATCCCACTTGAAATGAATTATCTGATCAGAGCGTTTGCTTGGCGTAACGTTTTGGGCGAAAACGGCTTCATAAACGCGGTCCTGATATCCAGTGGTTTAGTTTCCCAACCCGTGGTATTCCTCTTCCATAACATCTACGCTGTTATAATCGTTGTTCTTCACAATAGCCTCCCCTACGCGATAATCCCCATTTACATCGTGCTTCACAACATCCCCAAAAACATTCTCAACGCAGCCATGGATCTGGGCTCAAATCCAATTAGTGTTTTCCTCCGCGTCACTTTTCCGATCAGCTTGCCGGGGATCGCAATATCGTTTCTCTTTGTCTTTATACCGATGATGGGTGAGTTCGCCATTCCGGCACTCGTGGGCGGCAAAACCTATCTTCTCGGCAACCTGATTACAAGGAATTTCCTCGTCATCAACGATTGGGCTTTCGCATCCGCCACCACCGTAATATTGTTTGTAACTACGCTGTCAATGATACTCGTTCTGTTCAAGTTTCTGCGAGTCGAGATGATCTACAGATGAATGCTCTCAAAATGTTACTCGGGATGTTCACTTTCACCACGATATTCTTCCTCGTCTACTTACCGCTAGTGTTGATTATCCTTTTTTCCTTTAACGATGGAATCTACTTCATCCTACCTTTCAAAGGCTTCACCCTGAGGTGGTACGAACAGCTTTTTCAAGATCCCACGTTTTTGGGAAGTATTCTCAATTCGGTAATCATCGCAACGGCTACATCCACATTATCCACGGCAATAGGAATTCCCGGGGCTTTTGCATTTGTCAAACTACACCGTAAGACACTTTTCTCTGGCTTTGTAATAATACCGTTTATTGTTCCATGGCTCGTCATCGGTGTCTCCTGCCTCGTCTTCTTCCACATAATCGGATTAGCGCTTTCGATGTACACGGCTGTTCTTAGCCACGTCATCTATAGCATTCCGCTCGTCGTCCTAATACTGGTGTCTCGATTGATAATTCTAAGCCCGAATTATGAAAAAGCAAGCATGGATTTGGGTGCAAACGAATTGACGACATTTCTCTACGTTACTTTTCCTCTCATTTATCCGTCGGTTGCTGTCGCGGCCTTGATAACTTTCCTCTGGTCATTCGACAACTTCACCGTCACCTTCTTCACCATCGGTACGCAAACAACGTTCCCCATATGGGTTTGGGGATCCCTCCGCCATCCAGCAAATGTCCCTGTGATAACAGCTGCATCCGCCATCGTGATAGTCGTCGGCTCGATAATAGTGTATCTTCTCGAAAGCTTCCGTGTAAAGAAAGGAATCGGCCTTTTCTAACGCACTCGAAAAAAATTCCCAACATTGGTTTTCAACGCTGTGGGGTTGTAAAGGAGTTTTCATGTGGTTGTGATGCGCCGGGGGCGGGATTTGAACCCGCGCGGCCAAAGGCCACTGGTTTAGCAGACCAGCCCCATACCAGGCTTGGGGACCCCGGCTCCAGCTCCCCAATTTTGTTGCTGTACCGGCGTCTAAAAAGTTAATTCTTCTGGTTTTTGACCATATTTTTCAGTGTGAAGCATTTCGAGCAATTGTTTCCTGATTACGGTGCCTTTCCTACGGATTTGTGCCGGATAGCCGAACGCGAGACATATGACTATTTTTAGTTCACCGGGGATGTTGAGGAATTTTTTGGCTTCTTCGTGGCGGTGCAGAGTTATCGGGCAAGAGCCGACGCCTAACACATGTGCGGCGAGCATCATGTTTTGAGCGGCTCTGCCCGCGTCGAAACGGTCCTGCTCATAAGTGTCTGGCACCGCTATGACTACGGCGAAAGATGCGTTCGGAAGATGTTGTGCAAAAAATCCATATGAGGCTAGTTGTTCGAGATTCTTTTTGTCGCGAATGAGGATGAAATGCCAGGGCTGCCTGTTTTTAGCGCTTCCAGCAAGCCTGCCGGCTTCTAGAATTTTCAAAACGACTTCTCCGGGTAAGGGTTTATCGATAAAATCCCGGGTTTCCCTTTTTGAGTAGATAAGCTTCAGAGCATCCACAACATTCACGAACCTCATGCTCATGGAAAGGTTATTTGTTTTTCGCTTCAAGCTTCTCCAAGAGTCGGTAAATTTCTGTATAACTTTCTGTCAGCACAGGCTTCGGAGACTCTTCGCGAATTGCTTCCAAAGCTCTGGCCGGGTTCATTTTCACGGATTGAATTTTTCTCAATGTTTCTCGAAGAATCCTGGTTGTGTACGGGTTGTCGGTCACAATCTCAGAAATTAGCGATGAACTTTCAGTTAGGATCGTGCTCGCGGCCAGGCGAAGAGCTTTCTGGCTGAACACAAGGTTTTCAACACTTTTCTTTCGCCAAATATCAAACATCGTCAACAACAAAATCCTTGTCAAAGCCATCGCAGCAGCCATTTTCAAATCATGCTCTTTCGGCGACATTATCTGAATACGGGATGGCGAAAACAGCTCTTTACAAGTTCTATACTCGGCCCGTCTATTTTTGTACACAGCCAGCAGGACTGTCTTATCTTCAAGATGCCGAGCTGCAGGACCAAACAATGGATGAACCAATAGTATCAGGTTGTTCTTAACGTCCGTTTGCTTCAAGGCATTCACAACTGGAGTTTTAACCGAGGAAACATCGACTAGAGTTTTCCCAGTTATACGAGGAATAATTTGCTTAATCAATCTAGCGGCGTTCCTGGCTCCCACAGCCAGCGCCACGATTTGAGAATCCCTTATTGCTTCGTCTAGAGAGTTAGCTGGCGAAATTTTCCTCCCGACCGCGAGTTCTTTCAGCAGTTTCGTGTTCTTGTCAAACATCTTGACCTGGTATCCCATGCTAGTAAGATGTCTGGCCAACCAACGTCCCATGGGTCCCGCTCCTATCACCGCGGCCTTCGGCACAGCCACTACTTTCTTCCCTTCTCCGTGAGAAACTCTCCTAGAAGTCTGATTCCTTTCGCGATTGACTGTTCGGGCGCGCCCAATGAAATTCTTACAAATTCATGGTAACCGCCGAAAATTGACCCTGGCGCGACAGCGACGCCTTTCGCCTCGAGAAGTTCAAAAGCCATCTCCATTCCATCAACGTTCTCTATACAGATTTTCGGGAAAACATACATTCCGCCGTCGGGCCTATAGAACTCAAAGCCAAGCTTTTCCAACTCCTTAACCGCAATATCCATTCTCCGCATCATGATTTCCGCATAGTGTTTCGGTGTTTGTTTAAGGTTCAACGCTGTCAATCCGCCACGCTGAATAAATTCAGGGACACACGTGATCAACAAAGCCATGATCGAACTCATCCTCGAGACCATCTCTTCTGATGCGACAACGAAGCCCAGCCGATAACCAGTCATACCATAGCTTTTTGAGAACGACTGGATGAGAACATGCTGGACTTTGTCAACTCCGTCGAAAACACTAACGTGTGTATCTCTGACGTAGTCGGCGTAGACTTCATCGCTTATCACCGTCAAATTCCTGTTCTCAGCTAGTTGTACAATTTTCGTGAAAGTTTTTCGGTCTAAGATTTTTCCAGTTGGGTTGTTTGGGTAGTTAAGTATGATGGCCTTAGTTGCAGGCGTGATCGCGTTTTCTATGTCTTCGATTTGAGGAGTCCAACCGTTTTCGAGGCTGGTTTTTACATGCACGGACCGTGCGCCGACGAAGCTGGAGACTTGTCGGTACATGGGCCACGACGGGTCGATCACAATTATTTCGTCACCTTCCCGTAATAGCGTTTTTACGGCGAGATAGATGGCGAACCTTCCCCCTGGAGTGATTACTACATTGTCGGGATTTATCGATACTCCATATTTTTCATGGACGTGTTTCGCTATTGCTGAACGGAGTTCATAGATGCCTTTTGATTCAACGTACCTTGCATATCCCTCTAGAACAGCTTCGGCAACTGATTGTCTCACTTCCGTTGGAGCTCCCAAATCCGGTTCACCGACTTCAAGCCTTTGAACCTCGTAGCCAGCTCTTTGAAGCTCCACCGCCCTCCTCATGATGTCAAAATGAGTCAGCGTGGTTCTCGGCTTCGACTGCATTTCAACCGCGTCTGAAAAAAGGACGGTCGCCAGTCGTTGAACAGTTTCAACCGGAACACCAAGTTTTAACGCTTCTTCGACCATGGCTTTTCTTACGTTCGCCTCTACGGAGGGCTGATAAGCTGGTGCTCCCAGAGATTTCTTGATCTCAGCGATTCGTTTTACCACGTTCCTCCGTTCAGCAAGAAGTCTAATCATTTCCACTGCGAGGTCGCGAGCTTCGCTCCTCAACTTTTCAAGCTCTTTCGCATCCATGCTAAACAATTTTGTTTCGAACGTCACGATATAAAATGTTTAGAAGTTGAATTGGGTTTATATAGGGTGTCGTGTAGGTAAAAGGTATGAATTGGTTTCGGTTGTGTGCGGCATTTGGTCTGACGGTTGTTCTGCTTGCTGGGCTGTTTGGAACGGTGTCAGCTCAGTTTTCCGCAGGCTCATTCATCAAATATAGTTACCAATTAGTTGGAGTTGACGGCAAAGTTGTCGGTGGTGATTTAACGGTTACGGTTGTGAATGTTTTGGATGAAGGGTTTTCGAAGCTTCGGTATGAAGCGACCTTCCCCGATGGTTCAGCCATGTTTGAAAAAAGATTGCCCCAAACAGCTTTCGCGCCACCCATGTTTGACTTTTCCAGAATTGAAGGGGAATACAGAATTGTCAGGGATGGGGGGAACGTGAGCTATGCTATGTCAATTGTTAAGATTGGCCAGAATCAGCGAACGGTCGGCGGCTTCAACTATGCAACCGATGAATACGTGTTTGATGCTATGGTCAAGTTGAGGCAAGAGTCCCTTACTACATCTGGCAGGGCCGAAACGATTTCAGGTTCAAACGCGTTATACGGCTTGGCATTAACCATGTCTTCTAGCCGCGGGGAAGTCAGTGTTCGGCTGCAGCTTGTGGACAGCAACGTAGACCTAACTCAATTCAGGCAAGATTCTGACGGAAACCCTGTTTCAACGAGTTTCGCTGCCATGCTTGCATCAGCAATAGGCGACCTCTCGCTAGCGGCACAGATAGCCGCGTTTTCAGCCTTTTCCTCAAGACCCTCCGCATCCTCAATATCAGAGTCGGAAAACGTATCTGCACCAGCTAACCAACAGACAGAACGCGTGGCCATGTTTGGACTCATCGGAGCAGCGACGTTGGCCACCATAGGGTTCTTCGCACTAAGGACGAGCAGCCGCATAACCTTTAAGACTGATAGGAAGCCACATTACGTGTAATGAACGAAGTCGTTAAAGTCGCTTCGCTGACGAAGGTTTACGGTGACAGAGTCAAGGTAGGACCTATTTCACTCTCTATTCGACGCCAAGAAGTATTTGGTTTGGTGGGCCCTAACGGCTCGGGCAAAACCACCACGCTTCGCGCGGTCCTCGGCTTGCTGAAGCCTTCATCCGGCGAAGTAAGAGTATTCGGCTTGGAACCGTTCAAACAACCCGCAAAAGTCAATAATAAAGTTGGTTATTCACCCGAAATTCCTATATTTCCACCCTTCTTTTCGGCGGAAAAGCTTCTCAAAGTAACTTGTGCAATGAAAAATATCCGCGGAAAGCAAGCTGATGAAGAAGTGAAGCATGTTCTAGAGCTAACTGGGTTAATTAACCACGCACATAGAAAGGTCGGCAACTTTTCTAAGGGGATGATTCAGAGGCTTTCAATTGGACAAGCACTGATAGGTGACCCGCCTTTACTCGTGCTCGACGAACCCATGCTAGGAGTCGACCCTGTCGGAAGAGCTCACATTCGCGACGTTCTAGTCGAACTCAAAAAACAAGGCAAAACGATACTTTTCTCGTCTCATGAGTTATACGAGGTGGAGAGGCTTGCAGACCGAATCGGAATGCTCTACTTGGGCAGAACCGTTTTAGAAGAAGAGTTGGCGAGGATTCGGTCTCTGCAACAAGTCGTTTCTGTCACGGTGCGAAAACCTATAGGGCTTGAACTGATATCGGCTTTGCGAAATCTGGATGGAATCGAAGACATCAATGTTGATGGAGATACGATGTTTATCAGGTTAAACGGTGAAAACGACCCGCGTGAAAAAATCGCCGAAACCGTTGTGCAATCTGGCTACGGCCTGCTTGAGCTGAAGACGGTGATGTCGACACTTGAAGAAGTTTTTATCAGCAAGGTTAAGGAAAATGTCAGCGATTAGATCCTATGCGTCGCTAATAGACTATGAAATCAGAAAAAGTCTTGCGCGAAAAAGAATTCTCATCCTTCTTGCTTTGACTTTTCTTCTCGAAGTCGGGCTTTACCTTGTTTTGACTAGGCTGCCCACATTGCTGATCGACCCTTTTGCAGGAATCATTTGGTCTGTTGGGATTATAGCGCCCTCTGCCGGGCTCGTGCACGTGCTCGCGTTGACCATCGGCTCTGCCACGACGGCTGAGGAATACGAAACAGGTACCGCTGACTACTGGTTCACACGTCCGATATCACGGATTCAGTATTTCATCGGTAAGGTCGTCGGAGGCCTCGCCCTTCTATCCATAATTGTCCTCACTTATTCTGTGGTTTCGCTGGCGATAGCTTGGTTCGCCTTTGGTCCCCAATCGAGGTTAGAAGTTTTCCCCGCAGGCGTTTTTGTTTCAGTGTTTTCGGCGTTGCCGTTCTACACTATCGGGCTTGCCTTTGGTGAAGTTTTGAGGCGTAGCATGATCTCAACCATCCTCAGCGGCACAGTTTTCTTTTCTTCAACACTGATAGAAACATATGCGAACATCGCGGCCGCGATTGGAAACGACCCGTCACTTCTCACAGTTGTACGATATTTACCCACGTGGGCGACAGTCGGCACAACTTCAACAATACTGCTTGAAACGCTTGACATCAGCATTGGAGTTCCGGGAGGCGTCTTCTTGCTATCGGGCGTGGGAGCTGAAAACCTCGGCCAAGCATTTCTAAGCATCTTGGCGTATTCCCTGGCCCCGCTAGCCATTGCATGGGTTAAGTTTAGATATAGCGATGTAACAAGACGGGCTCAGTAGGCTAAGGTTTTTACCTTGGCCGAATATCCGAAAAGGGGACGTCAAAAATGACGCAGGTCGTCAGGATAAAAATCACCAGCACAAACCTCACAAAGCTTGAGCAAGTCTGCAG
Organism: Candidatus Caldarchaeum sp.; assembly: GCA_038831915.1. Lineage (GTDB taxonomy): Archaea > Thermoproteota > Nitrososphaeria_A > Caldarchaeales > Caldarchaeaceae > Caldarchaeum. The sequence goes on along the minus strand of JAWBKB010000013.1, from coordinate 27,900 downwards.
CGAGATCAAGGACATCGCCCAAAAAACTGGTACGAAAATCTCTGGACCAATTCCATTGCCCGTGAAAAAGTTGATACTACCGACCAGAAAATCTCCTTGCGGAGAAGGAACAAAGACATGGCGGAAACATCAGATGAGAATACATCGTCGGTTAATAGATTTAGGCATAACGGATCAAAGGGTTATGCGTCAAATAATGAGAATTCAAATTCCTGACGACGTTGCGATAGAGATGCAGGTTCAGACAAAATAAAATAAGGTTTAACCGAATTCGGTTATTTCTTTCACGACACCTGCCGCGACGGTCATGCCGCTGTCCCTTATCGCGAACCGCCCAAGTTCCGGTGAAACACTAGCAGGTTCGAGAGCAACTGGAGTCAAGGGCCTTAGACGGACCACTGCTACGTCTCCTGTCTTGATGAAGGACGGGTTTTTCTCAGTTATTTGGCCAGTCCTCGGGTCCATCTTTTGAATCAGCTCTACGAATTTTACAGCCGTCTGCGCAGTATGTATATGTAGAACCGGTGTGTATCCCGCCGCTATCGCTGTCGGATGGTAGATAACGTAGATTTGACCAATGAATTCTTTCGCGACCGGCACGGGAGTTTCTGGCTTGGTTACGATCATGCCCCTAGCGAGCTGGCTTTTCTCAACACCTTTCAACGCAAAGCCAATATTGTCCCCGGGAATGGCCTGCTGAAGAGCTTGATGATGCATCTCAATCGACTTTACTTCAGCTTTCAAGCCCCCGGGATATATTGCTACGATGTCACCTGGCTTAAGTATACCTTGTTCAACTCTCCCCACCGGAACCGTTCCCACTCCTTTGATTGAGTAAACTCCCTGAATTGGTATTCTAAGCGGTTTGTCGATGGGTTTCGGAGGCTCTTCGAGAAGGTCTAGAGCTTCGATCAGAGTGGGACCATTGTACCATGGCATGTTTTTGCTTCGCTCGGTAAGGTTGTCGCCCAGCCATCCGGATATCGGGATGAAGTTTATTTTGGCGATGTTGTAACCGATTGTTTTCAGCAAGTCGCCTGCCATCTGTTTAACTTCCTCATACCTTTCCTTCGCCCAATTAACGGAAGAGTCATCCATTTTGTTTATCAAAACGATGAGCTGACGGATACCTAGAACAAAGGATAGGTATGCGTGTTCACGGGTTTGGCCACCAGGAGCAATTCCGACTTCCGCTTCACCTTTCTTAGCAGAAACGACGAGAACAGCCGCGTCCGCTTGACTCGCGCCAGTAATCATGTTCTTGACAAAGTCTCTGTGACCAGGTGCGTCAATCAATGTGAAATAGTATTTTCGCGTCTCGAATTTCTGGAATGCGAGGTCTATGGTGAGCCCTCTTTCCCTCTCTTCCTTTATGCGGTCGAGAACCCAAGCGTATTTGAAGCTTTCTTTCCCGAGTTTCTTCGCCTCCTCTTCGTATGTTTTCAGCGTTCTTTCGTCAATGGCGCCGAGTCTATATAGGAAATGACCCATCGTCGTTGATTTTCCGTGGTCAACGTGTCCTATGACAACCAAGTTCATGTGCGGTTTTGCCGACATCGTCTAAATGGCAGATATTCCGACATATATATTCTGCTTCAGCGGTGTTAAGTATTCTTGTTAAGGGTAGCTGACGTTAATGTTTATGGTCGTTCGAATGCCCGTTTTTTGCCGCCTCTACGTCGAAATGAATGACTCTGCCGCTTTCCATGAAAAGATGAACATGATAGGTATCGAATTTTTCAACGTCTCCAAACACCATGATGTGATATCCTTCTGCCTCGGCTCCCTTCATCCGCACCGTGCTCAACGGCTCCACGCAAATTTTCTCAACCTTTACCATCTTCATAATGTTTTGTTCTAAAACGGTTCGATGCAGCTCAGCTTTCAGCTTTTCCCCTCCCACTTTACCCTCGCCTGTGACTTCGACACCTACAACACAGTCGCGAATCAAGCCTCTATTTGTTATGTCTAGAAATATTGCCGCGGTTTGAGTTCCCTTTCTCGTCGAAACTTCGCTGACCTGAAACGGGTCGATAAATGTCAGAAATAGGGCAATCATCGCTGCTATCGCGACAATCGCCAAAACCAAACCAAAAACAAATCGTTTCACACGGATTGAGAACTCGTACTTTTTAAAAAATTTTCCGGCTTTAACTAAATTTTGTGCATAACGTTGCAGCATATTTTAAATAATTTAAATGACGAGCTCTTGTACTTGAGATGTGCCAGAAGTCGATGTCATCCTTAAAAATGGTCTAATAGTATCGGGTGCTGACGGGCCTTTTATTTCTGGGGGGTACGTGATTGTCTCGGATGGCACGATCGTAGAAGTTGGTGAGGGCCAACATGTCGGTTACACCGCACAGCATGTTATTGATGCTTCTGACAAAATTGTTCTGCCAGGTCTCATTTCGGCACATGACCACATGTACGGTGTGCTTGCACATGGAATTCCCGTAAAAAACGTCTGAACAGTTTTTGGGATTTTCTAAAGGATTTTTGGTGGCCCATGGTCGAAGACAGGCTAGACAAACCGCTAATCGAGGCCGCGGTAAAATACGCAGCAGTCACGAGACTTCAGACAGGAACCACATGTGTGGCTGACGTTCTCGAAGCGCCAAACGCTCTTCCCGGAGCTCTGGACATCGAAGCACAGATACTCGAGGAAGCAGGGTTGCGCGCAGTATTATCATTCGAAGCAACCGAAAGACTCAGCACCGAAAACGGCATGAAAGGACTTGAAGAGAACAAACTGTTCATCAAAAAAATGAATGCTCGCGAGAGATTGATTAAAGGGATGCACTGCATTCATACAACTTTCACTTGTTCGCCAAGCTTTATCCAGCTTTGTGGGCGGGATGCAGACGAAACGGGAGCTGGAATTCACATTCATTTCGAGGAAGCCATTCATGAAACACATGAATCTCTAAAACGGTACGGAAAATATCCAGCGGAGCTTTATGATGAATTAAACTTCTGGGGTTCTGACGTGATGGCGTCTCAGTGCGTGAAGACCACTTTTCGTGAGTTGCATATTTTGGCTAAGCACGACGTAAAAGTTTCTCATCAACCTCTGAGCAACGGAGAGGTTGGTGGTGGGATAGCACCTGTTCCTGAAATGCTGCAACGCGGCATGACTGTTTGCCTAGGAACTGATGGGTTTATCGTGGACATGTTCGAAGTGATGCGTAGCGCTTGGCTCCTTCACAAGGCTGCGAAGGAAAACACAGCTGTAATGCCTGCTAACACTGTCTTCAAAATGGCGACGGAAAACGCTGCAAAAGCGCTTGGATTTCGAGGAGGCCGAATTTCCAAAGAAATGAAAGCAGACATCATCGTTCTGAAAAGCCTATTTCCAACACCTGTCACTCCTGAAAACGTCATCATGCAAATCGTGGTTTACGCTTCGGGGTCTTGGGTTGAAACGGTCTTGGTCGACGGGAAAATCGTCGTGAAAGACGGCGAAACCACCAAAATCAACGCTGAAAAGTCGAGAAAAGGTTGCATTCGTGCTGCTGAAAAATTTTGGGGTGGTGTGTGAAGCGTTGGAAAAAGTGGGTCTTTACTTTACGGCAAGCATTCCTCTCCGCGACGAGCTTCTATACGCCAAAGTCGCAGAAAGGTTTGGTTTCACGAGCATTTGGCAAGGTGAATCAAGAACTTCGCGGGATTCGACGATTTCGATAGCTGCTCTCGCTGCGGTGACCGAAAAAATCCGACTGGGAACAGGCGTCCTACATACATGGACTCGAAACGTGGTGACCCTCGCAACCACTTTCACATCTCTTGATGAACTTTCGAACGGGCGGACTATACTCGGGATTGGTGTTCTCTGGGAGCCGATGGCTACTAAAATAGGAATAGAGCGGAGGAAACCACTTCAGGCAATGCGTGAACACGTCGTGGTTTTTGAAAAAGTTGTTAAAAGGCGAGGAAGTTTGGTTTGAAGGCGAATTTGTCAAAGTTAGAGGGGTACGGCTGGAACGCATTCCACGAAACGTCCCAGTATATGTTGGCGCAACAGGGTTTCAGATGTGTGAACTTGCAGGAGAAATCGCTGACGGCGTTCTTCTAAATTATCTAGTCTCCCCTGAATACAACAGAAAAGCAGTCGAGCATATTTCAGAAGGCGCAAAAAAATCTGGAAGAAAACTATCGGAAATTAATAGACCACAGCTACTAGCCGTATCCTATTCTGCTGATTCTGAAAAGGCTTTCTACATGGCTCGCTTGATGGTGACTGAATATTTAGCCATGTAGCCTCACATTGCGATTGCCTCAGGTGTTCCCGAGAAAATTACGGAGGAGGTGAGGGCTGTAACCGGTGGTTGGCCCACGACTGAGGAGAAACTCAGAAAGGCAGTTGAAATAGTCGATGAGAAATTGGCTGCGAAGCTCATGGCAGTAGGGGACGTCGAAGAATGTAGGAAAAAGATAAAGGAATATAGAGACGCCGGCGCGACCGAGCCTTTGCTTTACCCCGTCACCGGCGAAGTGCTACCCATTCTACATCATTTCAGCCCTACATCGTTTTGAGCAGGTCTATGCTCGGGTCGACTTTTGAAATTATTCTTTCCAAATGTTTGTTCGCGTTTCTGATTACTTCTTCTTCGTTTAGAGTGAGAACTTGTTTGTCTCGTACGACGAATTTGCCGTCTATCATAACGTCTCTTACGTCTTCTCCAGAAGCTGCGTAGACCAGAAGCGAAACAGGGTTGGAGATCGGTGTTACAGAGGGCCTTTTGAGACTGACAATTACGATGTCTGCTTTTTTGCCGGGTTCTAAACTGCCGAGGTCGTTAAGTTTTCCCATAGCACGGGCGCCGTTCCGCGTTGCCATCGTCAAAACATCCCATGCCGAAATAGATGTTGGGTCTAATGTCCGAACTTTCTGTAAACATGATGCCATCTTCATCTCTCGTATCATATCGTAGCTGTCGTTGCTTGGTCCACCGTCGCATCCAAGCCCCACGTTGACCCCCAGCCTTAGCATGTCGGATACAGGGGCTATACCCGATCCGAGCTTCATATTCGAAGAAGGGCAGTGAGCGACGGTTGTGCCCGTTGCCGCGAACTTTCTCATATCCTCCTCGTTCAGCCAGACGCAGTGCGCGTAGACACGTCTTTCGCCGAGCATGTTGAATTTTTCCAGAAACCCGGACGGGCTGGTTCCATACGCCTTACGGTAAAATTCCAAGTCTTCGCGCACTTCTGCGAGATGATTGGTGATACCTGTGTCGTATTCTTCTGCGAGCGCTGCGGCTTCGTGGTAAAGCTTGTCCGATACAGCCCCCGCGCTTCGGAGACCAAGCCAGACATCGATCCTGCCGTCGCCTCGGCCGTTCCATCTTCTATGCATTTCCTTGAATTCCCTGATACACGCTTCGCCATCTTCTATCATAGATGCTGGCATGATGTTCTCCTCCGATGCATATCCTTTCATATCCATGATTGTTTTTGACAAAACTCCTCTGATTCCTGATTTTTCAACCAGCTCAGCTATGCCATCAAAGCCATAGCGAGTGTGTATGTGTATCTCTATGAAACCTGTCGTACCGGTTTTCAGCATTTCAAGTATGCAGAGTGCTGCGCTTGCTTTGCCGTCCCCTTTGTCGTATACGCCGAGAAAGCGCCAAACCCAGTCACGCAGCCAGGGAATCAGAGTGAGGTTGTCTGGCACGACCCCACGCAGAAGAGCTTGGGCAAGATGGACGTGGGTGTCAATGAGCCCCGGAATGATGAGGCAGTTTTTTGCATCGACGACTTCCGCCCTCGCTGCAAGCTTCATCACCTCCTGTTTCGGCCCAATTGCCTCGATTCGGTCACCATCAACGAGCACACATCCGTCGCGGATAATTCTTCTGCTTCCATCGACGGGAACCACAAACCCTCCTTGAATGAGATATCGCGACATGTTATTTGGAAGTGGTTTTGGCCAAAATTAACTTTCCCTTGACAAAAGTCATTTGAATAACCCTTTTTCCTTGCCTCTTTTCATCATGTTCAATGCTATTTCTGCCGCTTTTAGCAAAATCTGTTTCTCATCGTCATTTAGCAAGCCGAGCTGATTCGCTAACTGGGAATTTGCTATAATTTTGAGGTTTATCATGACGTTTCCGATACTTGACCGCAGAACTTCGATTCGCTGCTCGTCAGACCATTTGCCGGGCGAAATCAACTCTATGCATCTCTTCGCGTGTAGCGCTGATTTTTAACCGTTTGATTTTACAGTCCCCAAGAAACCACTTTCACCGGCTCAACCACTATGAAAGGTGCTTCTCCCTCGTTCCACGGGTTTTTTCTTACCCAAGTGAATTTTTCGTAAAATTTTTGATAAATTTTCCGGTATTCTTCGCCTTTTTCCAGAATCGAAGCTTTGCCTAAAACAAGCACGGCTTTGTTTGGCTTGTATTTGTCTATAACTAGTGAAACTTTGTTGTTTTTCTTGATGTTTGCGAGTTTCTTGGTTCCATAATCAGTCGCGATGTAGAACTTGTTGTCGGTGAAAATGTAGGCGACGGGAACTACATGCGGCTGGTTGTGTTCGTCAGATGTCGCCAGTCGACAAAGCTCGTTGGACTGCACGAACTTTAATTCGGCATCCGATAATTTCGCCATGTCTGTAATAAGTTGAACCTTCTATAAACTTGTTGGTTCAGAGAGGTGTATGTTCGTCACAGAGCTTTCGATGCTCTCTGAACAGGTCAGTCTCATCATCAAATTAGACTGTTTTTCTGGATTATTTAAGGGATGACGGTGAAATACATGCGGCGGTTTGTCTTCCCCTTGTTTTCGAGTTTCGTGATTATCATCGAGCCGACTTCAGATGTGTTTTTGACATGTGGGCCTCCGTCAGCCTGAATGTCGAGACCTGTTATCTCGACGATGCGGAGAATCGGGATGTTAGGGGGAAGTCTTCCTGCAAGTTTAACCATTCCAGGAGTATTCAGAACCTGCTCCCTTTCCATGTAGTATGTTTTTACTTCACGGCTCTGTGCAAGTCGACGGTTGGTCTCCGCCACCACTTCCTCCATCAACTCTCTGTCAAACGTTTCGAGGCTGAAATCGACTCGACCTGAATCGTAGGATACGTTGTTTCCAGTGATGAGTGCGCCGGTCTTCTCAACCATGGTCGCCGCCAACACATGCAGTCCTGTGTGCATTCGCATGATTCTGTATCTCTTTTCCCAGTCAACTTCACCTTCAACCACAGCTCCTTCATCGGGCCTCATCCCATCAACTTTGTGAACCACGCCGTCCTCGCCGAAAACCACTTCAACCACAGCGGATTCGAAGCCCTCCCACCTCACCTTTCCCACATCAGACACTAATCCTCCGCCGCGAGGATGAAAAGCCGTCTGGTCCAGAACAACCCAGTTTTCAGCCGCTTTAACGACTTTGCCGGAAAACTTTCGGAGATACGAGTCGTCAAGGTAGAGAAGCTTCGTCAACCCGTGGTCCATGGTGTCAAAAAGAAGCGAATTTGTTTAAATTTTAAGCTGCATTACGAAAAGCATTTCCGCGGTGAAAGCAGTTGTCTGCCGTGTTTCGTTAAAACATTCCACAGCCAGCTTGACGAGACCTCTGTCATTACTTGAGGTTTCCTTCTTTTCGATCACTCTGGCTTTTGCCTTTATGACGTCACCGGGACTGGTTGAAGACCTAAAGTTCAGCTTGTCTATCGCCGCGAGCGCCGTGATATGGTCGAATAAACCGGTTTGATAGAGAAGGCCGATGGTGTACGAAAGAACAAGAGCTCCAGGTGCAATCCTTGTCTGAAACCCTTTTGTTTTAGCCGCTGTGTCGCTTAGAAAAAGCGGGTTAGCAGCCCATGTGAGGGCCGAGAATAAATCGATGTCCGAGCTCGTTACCAGTCTCGAACGAGTTTCGAATTCCTGGCCGACGGTTAATTCTTCGAAATACATTCTAGCTCGGCCATAGTCTGTCCATTTCGCGTTCTGCGTTTTCCACGGCTTCCATGGGGTTGACCTCGAGTCCAAGGGATTTCAGAGTTTTGCCTAAAGCGAAAATGGTTGATGCGATTTTGTCGCGGCTTATCAATCCGATGTTGGCGATTCTGAACATTTTTCCCTTGTAATGCGCGAGACCACCAGCTATCAGTATGCCGAATTTTTTCTTCATGGTTTCTCGGATGGCTGAGTCAGTTAAACCTGGTGGTATATGCATCGCAGCCACGATGGGTGATTCGTAACCTCGGCCCGCGTAAAACTCAAGCCCATAGGTGCGAAGTCCTGCGTAAAGACCCGCGGCTCCAGCAGTGTGTCTTGCAAGCCACCGGTCATAACCATATTCAAAGATTATGTTCGTCGCTTCGTCGAAAGCCCAGAACAGAGTAATGGCAGGCGTGAACGGTGTTTCCCACCTTTCCATGAAGTGGCGGTATTTGACGAGGTCGAAATACGGCGGCCTCAACTTCTTCTTTTCAATCTTTTCCCAAGCTCGTTTGGAAACCGACACGACCGCGAGGCCCGGCGGTGTAGCCAGACATTTTTGAGTACCGGTGATGCAGAAGTCTATGTTATATTCGTCGACGGCCACTCTCACTCCTCCGACTGCCGTCACTGCGTCCGTCACCAACAAAGCACCGTGTTCACGGCAAATTTTCCCGATTTCCTTAACGTCCTTTGATACAATTCCCGTGGAAGTTTCGTTGTACGGAAAACCGACTATTGCGGCGTCGGGATGGTGTTCGAGAGCTTTTTTCACGTCTTCGGGGTTTGGGCCGCGTCCGTTGTCCAGCGTGTATTTTATCACGTTTGCTCCATACGCCGCGAAAGCTTCCGCCATCCTTTCCGCGAAAAGCCCGGCGGACAAAATCAAGACTTGATCTCCGGGCATCGTTAGATTGGCCGCGGCAGCTTCAACCCCACCGGTCCCCGACGAAGTCAAGACAAAAACGTCGTTGTTTGTTTCTAAGATTTTTTTCAGCTTCTCAACAACGCTTTTCATAAGGTAGCGAAATTCTTCTGAACGGTGGTCAATCATTTGACGAGCCATAGCACGGATAACACGTTCATCAATTTCAGTCGGACCGGGAATCATCAATAACAAATCGACACAACCTCAGCCCTTAATGGTCTAATCTCGATTTTATATTTATTCCGGTTGCTCAGTTTGCAGAAGCTCTTGCGATTCCACATTCTCTGACGCATCCGACAGGTTTAAACCATACAATCGATGTTGATTGCCCATGCTTACTTATGCTGAGAGGTATCGAGTAATTGGCAAGTCGATTCCAAAGATTGATGGACTATCTAAGGTTCGTGGGTTGGCCCGATACGTTGATGATGTTGAGCTTCCCAACATGCTTTATGGGAAGATTTTGCGAAGCAGGTATCCGCATGCAAAGATCATCCGCATCAACACCGAAAAAGCTCGTCGCATGCCGGGCGTCAGGGCTGTAATAACTGGATACGACACACGATTTAGGAACATGGGAATTCTACAGGACCATCCGCCGCTTAAAACGGGCAAAGTCAGGTCGGTCAGGGATGAAATCGCCGCTGTTGCAGCGGAAACTCCTGAGCAAGCAGAAGAAGCGGTTGAAGCAATCGAAGTCGAATATGAGCCGCTTGAGGGAGTTTTCGACCCGGAAAAAGCCATGGAACCTGATGCTCCACTCGTCCACGAGGAAAACCGAAGCAACGTCGTCGACCTCAAAATGAATTTCACCACATTAGACAAAGAATCCTTCGACCAGATTTTTGAGAAAGCCGCGGCGGTTATCTCAGACCGTTATCAGGTCCAATATATGAATGCCTCGCCTCTCGGCACGATGGGTGTGGTGGCTCATTACACGGACCTAGGTGAGCTGATTGTCTATACAAACACTCAAGCTCCGTTTCTCTACCGTCATGAACTCGCGAAAACTCTCGGTTTCAACCCTGCAAAGATTCGAGTGATACAGCCCGAAATAGGAGGAGCTTTTGGCCGTGGTATGGATCTTTATCCGCTCGACCCCATAGCTGCGGCTTTGTCGATTTCGACTCGAAGACCTGTGAAGCTAGTGTTTAGCCGCGAAGAAGAACTCCAATACGCACCGCCACGGCAGCCCGCGATAATTTACATGCGTTCCGCTGCAGACCGGAGTGGTAAGCTTTTGGCCCGTGAAGCCAGTGTAATCCTCGATGCCGGAGCCTATGTTTCATGGGGGCCCTTCGACGCACGCGTCATGATGGCCACAACAACCGGTCTCTACGACCTTCCACATGTATGGTTCGAAGCAAAAATAGTGTATACCAACAACCCGTATACCGGAACCCAAAGAGGTGCAGGCAATCCGCAAATCACTTTCGCCATCGAACAGCAGATGGACGCACTCGCCGAGGAACTCGGCATGGACCCGGTCGAATTCCGCCTCATCAACGCAAACGAACCATACAGCGTTACTCCCCAGGGGATGAAAATCACCACGTGTGAGATGAAAGCTTGTTTGAGAAAGGCCGCTGAATTAATCGGTTGGAAAGGGCGGGGGATGGCTGGCTACAACCGGGGAATCGGGTTGGCGGCTTTCTTCCACGTCGGCGGCGGAGCCCGTGTGTACCGTTCTGATGGATGTGGCACAATTTTGACGATTGATGACTTTGGCTTGGTCACGGTTATCACGGGTTCGACTGACCTCGGAACAGGCTCCGACACGGCCATCGCACAAATAGTCGCAGAAGAACTCGGAATTGATGTTCAAAACGTCCGAGTCGTGAACGACGACGCATCAATAAGGCCATGGGACGTCGGAACACACGCAAGCAGAGCAACCTTCGTCGCGGGCAACTCCGCCTTTTTAGCCGCGCGACGAGTCAAAGCGATTCTAGCCAAAGCTGCCTCAGAGGAGCTCCGAACAACCGAAGACAATATCGTGTTTGAAAAGGGTATCGTATACGACCGGCAAAACCCGTCGATGAAAATTGAATTCGACAAACTGGTGCGTAGAATTCATTTCCGCCAGGGCGGAAGTAACATCGTTGTGTCCGCCTATTACGACCCGCCGACAGAAATGCAGGATGAAAGATGGATGGGCAACCTGTCAGCTGCATACGTCTTCGGCGCGCAGGCTGTTTTAGTCGAGGTCGATCCTGAAACCAAGTGGGTGAAGGTTTTGAAGGTTATCTCCGTGCATGACTCAGGCCGCATCCTCAATCCTGCTGCCGCAGAAGGACAGGTTCACGGCGGCGTCTTGATGGGTATAGGATACAGCTTGTATGAAGAGCTCGTCCTTGAACAAGGACGTGTGGTGAATGCATCTTTCATGGATTACCTATTGCCAACAGCGGTTGAAACACCGGAAATCAAGGCAGTTTTCATCGAAACACCAGACCCAGCCGGACCCTTCGGAGCGAAAGGAATAGGCGAAACAGGCTGCATACCTACCGCTGCGGCGATAGCCAACGCGATTTACGACGCTACGGGTAAACGCGTCAAAAAACTCCCAATCAGGCCTTTCAGCTTCGATGACAATGGTGTTATCGGGTAACGTATAAATCGCACTATAACGCCGTTATATCCGAATGGGTGAAAAAACCACACTCGAAATCGACTACACGAAATACGACTTTAAAGACCCTGAGCTCTATGTCTACAAATCAAAACCCGGCCTATCCGGAGAAGTAGTCGAAGAAATTTCACGACACAAAGACGAACCCGAATGGCTGAGGAAATTCAGAATGAAAAGCCTCGAAATCTTTTACAAAAAACCCATGCCAATCTGGGGGGCTGACCTTTCAGGAGTTGATTTCGACCGCATACACTACTACATCAAGCCGAGCGACCGAAAAGCCAGGAGCTGGGACGAAGTCCCCGAATACATTAAAAACACATTTGAAAAGCTGGGAATTCCGGAGGCGGAGCGTAAGTTCCTTGCCGGCGTTGGCGCTCAGTACGAAAGCGAAGTCGTCTACCACAATTTGCAGAAAGAGCTGGAAAAGAAAGGCGTAATTTTCGTCGACCCTGACACGGCTTTCCGCGAATATTCGGACATCTTCAAACCATACTTCGGCAAAGTTGTTCCACCAGAGGACAACAAATTCGCAGCACTCAACAGCGCCGTCTTCAGCGGAGGAAGCTTCATCTACGTCCCTGAAGGAGTTGAAATCCAGTATCCATTGCAGGCTTACTTCAGAATCAACGCTGCAAACGTCGGCCAGTTCGAAAGGACTCTTATCATAGCAGAGCCGTACAGTCGGGTACACTACATCGAGGGTTGCACGGCGCCGATTTACTCAACTTCCTCGCTTCACACCGCGGTCGTCGAAATTATCGCCAAGAAAGGCGCTTACGTCCGCTATACCACCCTTCAGAACTGGAGCAGCGATGTATACAACCTCGTCACTAAACGCGCCCATGCCTATGAAGAAGCGACAGTCGAATGGGTAGACGCAAACATCGGGAGCAAAGTCACCATGAAATATCCCAGCGTTTATCTATTGGGCCGCGGTGCGAAAGCCGACATTCTCTCTGTTGCTTTCGCTGGAAGAGGACAGCATCAGGACACCGGAGCTAAAGCGGTTCATCTTGCGCCTGAGACTACTTCGCGCATCACCTCAAAATCAGTCTGCAAAAGCGGTGGCCGAACATCCTACAGAGGATTATTGCATGTGGCAAAAGGTGCGAAAAGAGTAAAATCAAGCGTGAGATGCGACGCCCTCATCCTAGACGACATTTCGCGAACAGACACTTATCCATACAACGAGATAAACGAAGAAGACACAACCGCAACACATGAAGCAACTGTCGGCAAAATCGGCGAAGAACAGCTCTTCTACCTGATGACCCGCGGACTATCAGAACAAGAAGCATTAAACATGATAGTGCTCGGCTTCCTTGAGCCCTTCACGAAGACACTGCCGATGGAGTACGCCGTCGAATTCAACAGGCTCATCGAGTTGGAAATGTCAGGATCAGTCGGCTAAACCAGACGAAAAAACCACTCTATCCCCCACCTTTATCCCATATCGTTCAACAAGACCGGCATTAATTTCCAACACATATTTTGCCTGTGCGTTAGGAGCGTAAGGGACGCAAACATCTGATGGAAGGCATGGAGGAGCATTTTCCACTATGAAAACTATGTGAAAAGTTTCGTTTATCCAGATGATGTCAATGGGAAAACGCATTTCATACATCCAGAAGCTATACATGCCTGGTCTGTCGAAAATAAACAACATCCCCCAGTCGGGTGGAAGACTTTCGCGACCTGAAAGCCCGCGCGCCTTTTCAACATCGTCATCCGCCACTTCGACATAAACCCTGAACCTTCCCACTTCGACATAGGAAATGCTTGTCTGGGTATTTTCATAGCTGGTCAAGGTGGCTGACTGAGATGCCGCGCTATCGTTGCCAGCTTTCAGGCTAGCTTGAAATAAAACTGCTCCGAGAAGAAGTGAAAAAAGAACGAGAAACGTTAGAGTCGATTTACGCAAGCCGGGCGTTTAAGTTGATTTTGACGTTTCCTTTCAAAGCTTTCGAGACTGGGCATCCCTCTCCCGCAGCTGACGCCGCCTTCGCGAAACCAGTCTGGTCCATTCCGGGAACAACTCCAACCACGGTCAGAGTTATCTCTGTGATTTTAAATCCTTCGTCGGTTTTCGTGAAAACAGCGTCGGCTGTGACTTCGAGCCGCGTCGCCGGCTTGCCTTCCTTTGCCAAAATGTTCGAAAGAGCCATGGCGAAACAACCCGCGTGAGCGGCTGCGAGCAGCTCTTCCGGACTAGTCATACCCGGTATCTTCGACGAACGTGCAGCCCATGTTATTTCTTTCTGAGGCAAAGCTCCGCTGTCGAAGCTAACCACGCCTTTGCCGTGGAATAGGTCACCCTCCCAAACGGCTTTCGCTCTACTAATTACCGCGGACATGTTCATTGTTTTGACTTGTGGTTTTTAGGCTTTACGCAATAACGCAGCTGGACCATCCGCAGTCAACACATTTTTGACAGCCCTCTTGAAAGACTAATTCCTTGCCTCCGCAGACAGGACAAACCACGGTAGCCGATGGCGGAACGGCGAAGGACCGTGACGGAATTTCACCGACCTCTATTCCGATTTTTCTAAAGATTTCGGCCGTGTTGTTCTTCACTTCGATGCTGTATCTTCCACGTGTCTGTGTTGGGGTCTGCAAAACCTGAGCAGTTTTTGAGCCGTCCCTATAAACCGTGACACCTTTCAAGCCAAGCCTGTGAGCAGCCACAAAAGCCTTCAAAACGTCATCGACCGTCACCCAAGACGGCATGTTGATGGTTTTGCTGACCGATGCATCGACCCATTTCTGTATCTCCGCCTGCGCACGAAGATGATCCCACCACGGAATATCCAACGCTGTCACGAAGATTTGGCGAGCTTGGGCCGGGATCATGTCCAATCCCTGCACCGAGCCGCCGTTATCAGCCACCATTCTCAAAACCGTCTCCTTCGGGAGAAGATTATCTTCTAGATATTTTTCGAAGACCCGGTCGACGTAGTAGAAGATGCCAGCGGTTACCTGTTTGCGGTAGACGAGTGCGAACTGCGGCTCAAGCCCCGAAGAAACTTCGGCGAGCATTGATATGCTTCCCGTCGGCGCAACGGTCAAGAGGTAGCTGTTACGCATGCCGTTTGCCGCCTTCTCGGCCAAACCATCCCAGTCCATCCATTTCTTGGTGTATAAGTAGACGCCTTTGAAGGGAAGACGGCGTCGCGCCCATGCACTCTTTTCAAAATCTGGAAATGGTCCTCGCTGCTGGGCGATTTCGGCAGATGTTTCAACGGCCTTGTACGCGATGAATTCCATGACTTTCGACATGGTTTCGAACCCTTCTTCGCTGTTATACGGTATTTTGAGTTCATACAGCATGTCGGCGAGCCCCATGACGCCAAGTCCAATTCGCCGTGTTCGAAGCGTCATTTTTTCGATGGCTTCTGTCGGATGGTTAGTCAGGTCGACCACGTTGTCCAAAAATTTTACAGCAGTTTTCACAGTTTCTTCCAGTTCTTTCCAGTCTATCTGGCCGTTTTTGACGAATGCGTGAAGGTTGATGGAGCCGAGATTACATGATTCGTGTGGATAGAGAGGTTGTTCGCCGCATGGGTTGACACAGTTGATCTTGCCATAGATTTCTTCGAGAGGATTCAACTCGTTAATGTTGTCGTGGTACAGCAAGCCAGGATCGGCTGTTTTCCACGCGGTTTCCGCGATTAAACGCAACAGCCCGTGCGGGTCGACTGTTTTCCACAAAGAGCCGTCTCTCGGGTTGACTAAGGGATACGGCTTCCTCTGCTCATAGTGCAACCAAAAATCGGGTAAAACCATTACCGATATGTTGAAGTTTTCGAGGAAGCCAGGCGTCAGCTTAGCGGTGATAAATTTTTCGATGTCTGGATGATTGATGTTTAGCACGCCGATGTTTGCCCCACGACGGCGACCTCCCTGCTTGACAACATCTGTCACTGTATCGATTATCCTCATGAACGAAACTGGACCGGACGCAACACCTCCAGTGGATGCGACCACGTCTCCTTCAGGACGGAGCTTCGAATAATTGACACCCACGCCGCCGCCGGTCTTGAAAATGATCGCCGCCTCCTCAGCGGTTTTCATGATCGAGCCAATGTCATCCTCTACGTCCAGAACGAAACACGCACTAAGCTGGTTCAAAACGGTGCCAGCGTTGAAAAGGGTTGGGCTGTTGGGTAGAAACTTTTTCTCAACCATCAAATCATAATATCGCTTGTATCTTTCGTAGAAGCGATGAGAGTTGGTTCGGAGTAATTCCAATATTTCTTCGAGTGGCTTCATCATTTGGCCGGCTTCGTTTAAGCGTTTGTAAAGCGCTGCCAGCCGGTCGAGATGATACATGTTCCACTTCGTTTCTAACGGGTTTTCCGCGGGACCGATGCCGATTTTGTCAGCATATCGATGTATAACGCTGTGGTCAAATGGATGGGGCTTGTTTCTCCCATCGCGGTCGAAGAATATCGGGTCGTAAACAACGTCAGCCAAAACAATCAAAGCCGCGACTCTCTGAAACATTTGCTTTGGCTTCTCAACCACTTTACCGTCCTTGTCCTTTAGGAGATATCTTGAAACCATCAGCCTCAAAGCGTTTAGCGAAAACTTTTTGTCGACTTCATCGATGAAGCTCGTTCCCAGTATTCTCATTTTTTCTTCGCGTATTCGCGTTCTTTCACGGCGGTAGAGGATGTAAGCCTTAGCCACATCCTTCAACCCTTTATCCATCAAGGTGGATTCAACGATGTCCTGAATCTCCTCCAAGTGGGGAATCTTTTCGGAGCCGAATTTTTTCGATAGCTGGTCAAGAACTGAAGCAGTCACAGATTCTAAGAGTTCCTCGTCTAAAATCTTTTGTGAAGCCATGGCCTTTCGAATGGCTTCCCTAATCCTCGCTGAGTCAAAGTCAACAACCCTTCCATCTCTTTTCACAACTTTGTGGGGAAGACCTGCCAACCCACGGTAAGACAGCGTCTCTCGTGTTTAAATCTTAAGTAGGCTAAATAGCTTAAAGTTGTGCTGAAGAACAGATGCAGTTGATGCGAGCTAAAATATTGTTGTTTGTCGGGGTGGCGGTTCTCGCCGCGGCCTTGGGTGCGTTAGCGGCGTTGTTGATGCGAGGAGATTTTTTCGGCTACAGGCCGGCCATCGAAATCCCCGGTGAACGTGTTTTGCCTGATTTTACCTTGACCGACCAAAATGGAAAACCGTTCAAGTTATCCAGCGTGAAAGGGAAAGTTGTCCTGATGTATTTCGGGTATACAAACTGTCCGGATGTCTGTCCACTTGTGTTAAGTAAGTTCGGTAAGCTGATTAAAGACCTCGGCCCGAACGCTGACAAAGTTGCTTTCATTTTCATCACTGTCGACCCTGAAAGAGATACATCTGATATGATGAAAAGATACGTCTCATACTATTCACCTCGTATAATCGCCTTGACTGGCACTCCTGAAGAAGTCGGTCAAGTAATGGTCCAGTACAACATTTTTGCGAAAAAGCTTCCGCCTGATGAAAAGGGCAATTACTTAGTCGACCACTATGCGATGGTTTTGGGCGCGGACAAGAATCACATTCTAAGGACCGCTCTAACCCCTGACATGGAATATGACGAGTACAGGAAAACTGTTGAATGGCTTCTGAGCAGATGATGAATAAACAATTGCTCGGTTTTGCTGTCGCGGTGCTCATCCCATACTATGTATTCTACCTAATGTTTACAGGTGCGGCGCAGTTCATCACGGCGCCGCGAATCGGGATTCAACAGACAGTTTTCGTTCTAACCCACGTTGAAAGCCAGTTCTACACTGGGCCGATGCTACAAATCATCGGAGACGGCTTCGTGGTCAACCTCAGAATTTTTCCAGCTTTGATTGGCTTGGTGATTTCCACGCTAGTGGGCTATAACGCGGGCCTGCTATTACTCCTGTACAGGAAAGGCTTGCTACGCGCTTGTTTAATCGGAACGGCTTGGAGCGGTGTCGGTGGACTACTCGCCAGCATCATAAGCTTCGGATATCTCTGCTGCGGATGGCCGCTTTCACTCGCCTTCTTCGGCATCGGGCTTATCACGTCGTTAAGCCCATACCTAACTGCCGTCGCCTTCCTGCTTCTTGCCATAAACGCATACATTTTGACGAAGAGGTTCCGCGCATTCGAAAAACTAAAAAACATCAAATCAATTGACAAATCGTAGAAAATCCCGCGGTAGCTCAGCCTGGTAGAGCGCCCGGCTGTAGCGGTCAGCCCAAGGCTGAACCGACGAATTCAGCGCTCCAGGCTACATGGAAACCGGGTGGTCGCAGGTTCAAATCCTGCCCGCGGGATTTTCAATTAATGGGATAGGTTTTGAAAGGCGGCGTCGAAGACCTCGAAAAAAAGCTCCGACAAAAGGAATACCGAAAGGAAAGACAGCAACGATATTTAATTAAACGCTCAGAACTAGACGAAAGCCTCGAAGAAGTCTTCGACCAAAAAACACTTCTTTCTCTCTATGACCTGCTTAACATGGGGAAACTGCGACAGGTGATGGGCGTCATCAGCGCCGGCAAAGAATCCCGGGTCTACCACGGGATATCTGGCGACGGAGTGGAAGCGGCGGTGAAAATCTATTTGGTTAGCTCTGCGGAATTTAGGCGGAACAGGCTTCAATATGTTGTGGACGACCCGCGTTTCAAATCGATACCCGGCGATTTCCGAAAGTTTATCTATCTTTGGTCAAGGAGGGAATATGCAAACCTCGTTGAAGCCTTTGAAGCTGGAGTAGCGGTTCCCAAGCCATTGGCCCATAAAGAAAACATCCTCGTGATGCAGTTCCTCGGCGAAAATGGAATACGATATCCCCTACTCGTTGAAGAAAGCTTCGAATATGACGAGCTTGAAAACATTCTAGGCCAAGTCGTGGAAAACCTGCGAAAACTCTATCAAGGGGCTGAACTGGTTCACGGAGACCTCAGCGAATACAACATCATAGTTGCAAAAGACCTCAAAACATATCTCATCGACCTTGCTCAAGCAGTCAAGACAAGCCATCCTCTCGCACATCAACTTTTGGAAAAAGGCGTATCAACACTTTGCAACTTTTTCAACGAACATGGGTTAAAATGCGAACCTGACTCCATTTTAAAAGAAATAGTCGGAAAAGGTGACTAGAAATGAGCGGGCCTTCGCAGTTTAAAGGCGTTACACAGTCGTCGTTCGTTGTGAATATTCCAAAGGAGAGGATAGGAGTTCTGATTGGAGAGGGCGGCTCAGTAAAATCCGAAATAGAGCGAATTTTGGGCGTGGAGTTAATGGTTGACAGTAAAGAAGGAACGGTCATAATCAACCTCGCCAAACCCGTTGAGCAAGGAGGCGACCCCACCTCCCTCTTCAAGGCAAGAGACATCGTGACAGCGATTGGTAGAGGTTTTCCACCTGAAAAAGCATTGAAGTTGACGAGAGACGGATACGTTTTAGCTGTAATCGATTTAACTGAACACGTGGGCGACAGTATTAACCACCTGACCAGAGTTAAGGCTCGTGTGATTGGGTCGCAGGGGAAAACTAGGAAAATCATCGAAGAAACTTGTCACGTCGACGTTTCGGTTTACGGTGACACCGTTTCAATCATAGGAGAATTCGAGGATGTTCGAGCGGCTGAAGAAGCTTTGCTCACATTGGTGAGAGGGGCTCCTCACGGCGCGGTCTACCGCATGGTTAACGAATATGCTCGAAGACGGAAAACCGGTGGTCTTTATCCGCCGAGAATGGGCTACTGAAAAACCATCAAAATTCCTATGAAAAAGATTGCCGCTCCGAGTGGTATCATGAAAACACGGTGGTCGAGTTTCGCGCTCGCCGTCAAAAGCATTTTCATCATGAGAAACCCAGTGACAAAGGCGGCAACAGCTCCTACCAGCATTTCAGACGTGAAGACCTGCACACCGAAAAAAAGCGGTAACAGTATTTGTGCACCAGCGACCACTGGTATGCTCATCAGATAGCTCAGCCTAAACGCATGGTAAGTGGGGGCGCCGAGCAGAAGCAGAGTAGTGATGGTTACGCCTGAACGGCTTACCCCGGGGATGATTGACAACCCTTGAACCAGCCCGATAACCCACCCATGTGAGGCACTTTCTACCCAGTTTGTACGCAGCGCTTTCCGCGGCAACAACCCCGTTAATAGCAAAAGCAATCCGACGGCAACGGTGAAAAGCCAGTCTGCAATACTCAGTTCGCGGAGAAAAAACACGATGGGAAGTGCTGTCAACGCCGAGCTAGCGGTTGCCGCCACCAGAAAAATCAACAATCTTCTTTCCTCCCCTTGCTTCCGAAACCCAGTCATTATTTTAGCTATGTCGGAGCGGAGGTAAATCAAGGCGGAGAAAAAAGTTCCGACATGGAGCCATATCGCCGCAGCCAGAGCGCTTTCAAGGCTTCTGCCATAGTAAAGCTTCGAAACAAGAGATACGAGTCCTTCGCTGCTAACAGGTAGCCATTCAGCCATCCCCTGCAAAACACCGAGCAGAACAGCTTCAGAAAAATCCATCACTCCATGCCAGCAACGCCATTATTTCACTTTTCCAAAAAAGATAAAACCGTCAAAGCTTGCCGCTAAAGCGTGCGTGTTGTTTCACTGGTTCCAAGCGTGACCGACATTCTCGTCGAGCTTGGAGCCGTTGATGAGATAATCGCGGTGAATTACGCCTGCTCATTGAAGTCCAAACCAGTCGTTGTAAAGCCCGTCATCAACACTGAAGATCTTCCTTCCGACGAAATAGACAGACGCGTATCGGAAGCCAGCCGACGGGGCGAAAGTCTTTACAGTCTCGATGTTGAACGGATTAAATCTTTGAGGCCTGACGTTGTCTTTGCGCAGGATGTTTGCGATGTCTGCGCGATAACGTCAAGCCGAGTGTCTATTAGTTTGCATGGAATAGCTCCTGTCATCGGGGTTCATCCCAAAAGCGTCGATGAAATTCTCGAAGACATTTTGGTGATTGGAAAATTCGTTGGAAGACTGAACGAAGCACGTGAACTGTTGGGAAAAATCAAGGAGAGAATTGACTTCGTTAGGACGCGAGCCGAGGGGTTATACAAAATCAAATCCGCGTTTCTTGAATGGTTGTTTCCGCTGTTTTGTAGCGGGCACTGGGTTCCCGAGCTTGTCGAAATAGCTGGCGGCGTCGACATCGGTGTCAAAGGCAGCCATTCGCGCAGAATAACCTTTGATGAGCTCGCGCTCTTCCAGCCGTCAAAAATAATCGCTGGGCCTTGCGGATACGTGTTGGACAAAGTCATGAAAGAGCTTTCCCAATTTGTGAAACAACCGATGCTGAAAACCCTTGAAGCATATGTTCGTGACGAAATTTACGCGGTTGATGCTGAACCATATTTCAGCCGTCACGGGCCGCGCATCGGCGATGCAGCATTAATACTCGGCGAAATAATTCATCCAGAAACTTTCAGAGGATCTGCTCCGCCTGATTCGTTCAAAAAAATTATGGTGGAAAAAATTGTTTAGTCGGCTTTGTTCGCGGCGGGTTCGAGATGTTGGTATGTCTCTGGTAGTTCGGGGAAGTTTGTTTTCATCCGTTGAGCGGCGACTTCAGCGGCTTCCTCCATGATTTTCTGGGCTTCGGGGTCGCTTACCGAGACGTAGACGCTTCCACCCGTGACGTTGCCCGCTTCGATGATGATGCTTTCCAGCATTTCGTCAACTCTTCGTAGGCTGTGAGCTACTTCGGGAACGATGCCGGAAATTTCGTGCTGAACCTGCTTGATGATCTGAGTAGCAGGGCCGAGCACATGCATTACATCGCCGAATTCTTTAACTGTCTCGAGACGCAACACGACTTTATCGAGTGACATGTGGCTGGCCAGAAGCGTTCTCGTCATTTTTCTCAGCTGAGCAATTTCGTTGGCGTAAATCGTTGCTCTAGCAGTATCTTTTTCCTGCTCAGCGCGAACGCATTGCTCGAAAAGTTCTTTGCCGCGGTGCTTTAGACGTTCGATGGTTCTATTCAGCTTTTCGTTCTGTATCTTCAGCTGTGTCAATATTTCCAGCATCCGGTCTTGGTAGTTGACGGGAGCTACTACCGCAGGCGCTTGAACCGGTTCTCTTTTCCACGGAACTCGCATTTTTCTTACCTCGATTCCACGGCCTCGCCTCGATGTATTTATCGCTTGACATCACAGGAGACGTAGAAGATTACGTGAGAAATACCTTGAATATATGTGGGGATGCTGTCAGCCGATGTATGCCATGGATTTCTTGAAGTTGCTGACGATTCGGTCGTATTCGGCTTTCTCCTCAGCTCCCACGCTGGGCTTTATCTTAGCCAAGGCTTTTTCGAAATGCCGGAGCGAAACCACTTGGGCGCTGATGTTTTCCCTCGCAGCAAGTATTGCAGCCTCTCTTACAACTGCTTCGATGTCTGCGCCCGTGTATCCCTCCGTTATGGCGGCAAGTTGCTCTAGGTCGACGTCTTTGTCAAGCGGCATTTCACGTGTGTGAATCTTAAATATGGCGAGGCGTGCGGCTTTATCAGGCGGCGGCACGTAAAGCACTCTGTCAAACCTACCTGGTCTCAGAAGCGCTGGGTCGAGGATGTCTGGCCGGTTTGTCGCCCCCATGACGACAACGCCTTTCAAAGACTGCATACCGTCCATCTCAGTGAGTAGCTGGTTGACTATGCGGTCTGTCACGCCGGCATCTGTGTGAATTCCCCTCCGTGGTGCGATGGAGTCAAGTTCGTCGAAGAAGATGATGCAGGGAGCTGTTTCACGTGCTTTGCGGAAAATTTCCCGAACGGCTTTCTCCGACTCACCCACCCATTTCGACAGAACTTCGGGGCCTTTGACGCTGATGAAGTTGGCCTGGCTTTCGGTCGCAACAGCTTTCGCGAGCAGCGTTTTACCGGTTCCAGGAGGCCCGTAGAGCAAAATGCCGCGTGGAGGCCTGATACCCAGACGTTTAAACACTTCTGGATATTTGAGAGGCCATTCGACCGCTTCCCGAAGCTCCTGTTTCACGGCTTCGAGCCCGCCGATGTCCTCCCACTTAACATTCGGCACTTCGAGAACCACTTCACGTAGAGCTGATGGCTGAATAGTCCGCAACGCGTTGGCGAAATCCTCTCGGGTAACCTTAATCTTCTCCAAGACTTCCGCAGGAATGACTTCTTTCTCCAAATCGATTTGCGGCAGGAAGCGGCGGAGCGCGTTCATAGCCGCCTCACGTGTCAAGGCTGCAATGTCGGCTCCGACAAAACCATGAGTTATATCGGCTAATTCATCGATGTTGACATCTTCGGCTAAAGGCATGCGACGCGTGTGTATCAGAAGGATTTCTTTCCTGCCGTTGCGGTCTGGGACGCCTATTCGAATTTCGCGGTCAAACCTGCCAGGCCGTCTCAAAGCAGGGTCTATTGCCTCAATTCTGTTTGTGGCTCCGATGACGATGACTTGTCCGCGGCTTTTCAATCCATCCATCAACGTTAACAGCTGTGAAACGACCCTTCGCTCTACTTCGCCCGTTACTTCTCCTCGTTTAGGAGCGATGGCGTCAAGCTCATCGATGAAAACAATCGATGGCGCGTTTTGCTCGGCTTCCTGAAAAACTTCTCTCAGCCTTGCTTCAGATTCACCGTAGAATTTACTCATGATTTCTGGACCGTTTATCGAGACAAAATGCGCCCCGGTTTCATTCGCTATGGCTTTGGCGATAAGCGTTTTACCGGTGCCGGGCGGACCGTAAAGAATCACGCCTTTCGGAGGCTCTATTCCAAGATGTCTGAACAGCTCGGGATGTTTGAGCGGTAGCTCTATCATTTCACGAATGCGCTGGAGTTCTTCATGAAGACCGCCAATATCTTCATACGTTACTCCTGAAACCTCTTCAATTCTTTTCGCGGTGGTCGTGCTTATTTCGACAACCGTGCTTTCAGTAACCATGACTATTGGAGATGGGCTTGTCGAACTGACTTTAAGCTCAACACCCATGCCGAGAACCGGGACGACGATGATGTCTCCTTTCGCCACTGGCATGTTGAGCAGCTGGCTTCTAACTATTCTCCCAAAGTCACCGACGAAAGGAAGCGGTTCGAAGGGAGCGAGAACAATCTTCGTCGCAGGTTTTGCGGTTGTTTTGCTGACCCTAACATATTCTCCGACGCTGACGCCGGAGTTGCGGCGAATTTCCCCGTCAATTCGAATAATTCCCTGACCGTCGTCCTCTTTGTAGGGAGGCCAGACAATCGCGACCGTAGTCCTTCTACCCGAAATTTCGATGAGGTCGCCCGGACTGAGTTCAAGCTCTTTCATCCCCATGCTATCAACTCTCGCTATCTTACGTCCGATGTCCCTCTGACGGGCTTCCGCCACACGCAGGCTAAGCTCTTTCTTTTTACCCGGTTGAGTTGATGAAGACATGACCTATTCAGCGTTCGCTACGGTAGGTATAAAACTTTGCCCGAGGTAGCGAATCTTTCACATCTTCCAAAATTTATGTTGAAATATAATAATATTCGCCCAGCTGTTTCTGCATCCGGTCAAGCTGGGAATCTTTTTTGTTTATCCGGGGCCGTTTGGTCGCATGGTCACGTCGAAACGTAACACCCATCTGTGCTAGAAAGATGTTGAAACCCTTCCGGAGGTCTATGGGGGGATTAGCATATCCACGGACACCGGGCTCACCGTCAAAAACCATCAACGCCGAAGAAGCAAAGTCAAGAACGGTGAAGTCATGTTCAACCAATAGAACGTATACTTTCGCGTCCAGGGCAAGCCTTTTCAAAATCTTAGCCATGTGGTATCTTTCTTCGACGTCGAGAAACGCGCTCGGCTCGTCCAAAATGTAGATGTCGGCTTTTTTACTCAAACATCCGGCTACAACTACTTTTTGCAGCTCTCCGCCACTGAGCTCCGTCATGTTTTTATCTAAAAGTTTTTCCAAGCCGAAGGGACGCAGGATTGTTGATTGATATAGAGCCGTGTCAAAGTCGTCCCCAGCCGCGTTTCTCAAAAACTGTTCAACAGCTATGTCTTCGGCGATCGGATACTGGGGCTTGTAGCTAACGGCTTTGGGGTCGAAGGAATAGCCTTGGTCGGTCGACATTTGTCCGGCGATTATTGATGCGAACGTTGTTTTTCCTATGCCGTTGGGGCCTAGAATTCCCAGCACTTCGCCTCGAGCCACCCAGCCTTCTGAAACCTCTAGCCTAAACCCTTCGAAGGTTTTGGTAAACGAAGGCCAGCGTAGCCGTTCCGCAGACGGCTCGACTTCACGCGTCGGAGGCTTTACCTGAAAATCGATTTTCTCAGGCCTAAACCTCATGTTTTCGTCAGGGATGTATCCTTCGACGAAGATGTTGATTCCTTCACGTACTCCATATGGTCCTGCGACCACCCCGTACACCGATGGTTCGCCGTAGAACAGGAAAATCACGTCGGAAAAATAGTCGAGAACCGCCAGGTCGTGATCGGCGACCACGATTTTAACCGATTTGTTCGCGACTTCCCTAACCGCTTCGACCATCCTCATCCTTTGGCGGATGTCGAGATAGCTTGATGGCTCGTCTAGAACGTAGACGTTTGCTTTCCGTAGGATACATGCTGCCACAGCAAGGCGCTGCAGCTCGCCGCCACTCAAAACACCGACATCACGGTCAGCCAACTTCGTTAATTCAAGCTTCTCCATTACATGTTCAACGATTTTTTCATCACCGATGCGTAGAAGAATTTCCTTGACTTTGCCGCGCACGACTTTAGGAATGTCCGCAATGTTCTGAGGCTTGTAGGAGATTTTCGCCTCCCCTTTAGCGATGCTACGCAAATGTTCTTGAACAAGCGATCCTCTGAAAAACCTTGAAGCTTCTTCCCATGTCACGGGTCTTTCGAGATTGCCGAAATTAGGGATGAGCTGGCCTGCGATTATTTTCAGCGCGGTTGATTTCCCAATACCGTTTTTTCCAATCAGTCCAACTACTTTGCCTGCCTCAGGATACGGTAGTCTGAAGAGCTTAAACTTGTTGACGCCATAATGATGTGCAACATGTTCTTTTAACTCCGTGGGTAGATTTATGATCGTGATGGCCTCAAACGGGCATTTTTTCACACATATTCCACAGCTGATGCAGAGAGTTTCGCTGATAATGGGGAAGCCATCTTCACCCATTTTAATGGCTTCTATGTTGTTCCTCACTGGCGGGCAGTAGGTTATACAAGGCCAGTTACCGCATTTCCTTGAATCACAGAGGTCTCGATCAAGAACTGCTACACGGTGGTCAGACACCATTTCAGACACCTAATTGGTCAGAAAATCAGCAACACGTACCAACCACAAACGACGAACCGTACCATAAAAATCTATAACATTTGGCGGGAAATAGGTCGAGCAAGCAGGCTTAACACCTGGTCAAGCTCTTTCTCGTCCAAGTCTGTAAGCCAGTCGACCTTGTCTCCAACTACTTTACCGTCCAAAATTTCTCTGCAGTACCGAACAGTTTCCGAAACAGTTTTTTTCGTGACGTCCACTTGAAACACGTTTCTATGTCCAAACTGTTTAACCGCGTCCAAATAAACTACACCGACGAACTCGGCCTCAACATTTTCGACCACCTTCTCCGAACTATATCCCCTACGCCTCAACCTATTGGCCAGCTTTAACGGGTTGCACCTCAAAACTATGCATTTCTGTCTTCGGCCCGGTAGCTTGACCACGATGTGACCGCTGAAGACCGTGTCATCTTCAACCATACGTGCAAGTGTTCCACGAAGCTTTCTAACGTCAACAACTATACCATCGGGCTTAACTTCGCCAACCCCTGTTTGTGTCACGAATTCAGGCAGGTCGATGCACCTGTAGCGGTAGAGCTTCGCAATCTTTTTGCCGATGGTGGTTTTCCCAACTCCGGGTGTGCCAGTTATCCATATAATCACGTATTCCCTCTAAGGTGTTGCGGTGCGTTTAAAGGTTTTAAACACAACCTCGGACAAATCAATTGCTGCCGCGGTAGCGGAAAAAATACAGGAAATCTACCGGTTACAGACAACCGTTCAAGAAACATTTTTGACTGAAATGGAGAAGGCATACAATCCTGCACGTCGGCAATACGACGTATCAATTTTGATGAACTATGTCAAGCCGAAGGAAGGCTATGAGCTGATAATCACTGACAAAGATTTGTACGTGCCAGGCCTTAATTTTGTTTTCGGATACGCACCCGGACGTGGAGCCATCGTGTCGATTTACAGGCTGAGAAGCCGCGACGAATCTTTAACTCGTGAAAGAGCTGTGAAAGAAGCGGTTCACGAGGTCGGCCATTTACTGGGGCTACGGCATTGCAGCACTCAAGGCTGCGTGATGAATTTTAGCAATTCGGTATACGAGGTAGATTCGAAAGGTGAAAAGCCGTGCCACAGGTGTTTGAGTAAAATTATCTCTTCATAACCCCGACGACATATTCCGCGATTTTCGCGGGAATGTCAATTCCCGTCGCCTTCATCAGTCCCTTGAACTCTGGCACACCGTTGACTTCATTAACCAAGTAACTACCGTCAGTTGTTTCGAAAAGGTCTATACTCACAATTTCTCCACCCATGGATTTCGCCGCTTTCAAACTCATTTCAACGAGCTCGTCGTTGAGAAAAGCTTGAACCGGTTCGCCGCCCAATGCAACGTTCGTCCGCCAATCTCCAGCACCACGGTAACGGTACATCGCTGCGACTACCTCGTCGCCGACTACGAACGTTCGAATGTCTCTGTTTGGAAGTTCGATATATTCCTGGATTAGATGGCTTTTCATGTAGCTGCTGGGCAGCATTTCACGGTGTTCAGCCACGAGCTTGAAATCGTCTACATCTTTAATCAGCGCGACCAGTCTTCCCCAGCTTCCGATGGGAGGCTTGTCCACAGCTGGAAGACCGACCTTCTGCAAGGCTTTCTCGGCTGCGGCGCCGTTTAAGGCAACGGCGGTCCTTGGAACAGGAAGTTTCGCAGCCTTTAGACGTGAGACCGTCAAAATCTTGTCACCTGCATATACGATGGCCTGAGAAGAGTTGATCGCTTTCGTCGAAGTCGCCTCCCTCAATGCGGCAACGTGTATGGCGCTGTACAGCGACACACATCTCACAACCGAAACATCGATGGCTGGTTTCTGAAGACCAAATACATGTTGACGAACGTTGGTCAGCCTCAGCTCTACGCCTTTGGCGGCGAATGCTTTGGCCAAAAGCTTCTCCTCCAGCCTCGGAGTGTCAAACGCTATTTCGACAACGACTTTAGACCCCATCTTCCCGTGAATCACATCACGTGAACCCCAGCATCATTTAAACATAGCATGTGGTGCATCAGGGACTGTCAACTTAAGGTCATCCATGACCTTATCCACTTCTCTGATACCTTAGGCCTGTATGTTGGGAAG
>JAWBKB010000012.1:0-50099 GCA_038831915.1 Candidatus Caldarchaeum sp. | reverse complement strand
ACCTCTCAGACACATCCCTAAAGCTAAGCCTTCTCAGAAGAACTATGAAGAGGCTGGAGAAACGCTCAACCAAGCAGTCGAAGACATGCACAGCCGATAGGGGAACAGCCCAGGCCATAACCATTCCGAGAAAGACTTAAGCAAAAGTTGACAGTGCCACACCTTATTAAGAAAAAACCCAAGAAAAAAGAAAAACAAATCAACCATCTAATATTATGATAAGCGTGGGGCCGCTGGGATTTGAACCCAGGAATCGGCCTTTCGGAGCATGTCTCCGAAGATTGCCAGCGCCCCAGGCTGGAGTCTTAGACCAAGCTAGACCACGGCCCCCGTGTTTTTCTACATGTTGTGGGAGGTATTTATGAATGGTGTTAAATCGAGGCTGGCTTCACTAAAGTGATGTAGACGGGTCGTTGACGACGTGTTTGGTGTCAGAATTGAACTAAATCTCGTTTATGAGAAGCTATTCGATAAGTTCCAAAGCACGTATTCCTGTAATGTATTCGCTCCATTCGGTTGGATGGCGGACGCCGCGGAGAAACCTGATGCCTAGAAAGCGCCGTAAGTTTCCTCCCATTTCTTCCATCGTCATTTCGACCACGCCTTCAGAGAGGGAGTAAAGAAGGTTGGTCAGCTTCTGTTTTAGAATTTCCGGCACTATCACCGCGATGCACGTCGCAGCACTTCTTCTGATATCTGATGCAATCGCCTGATAAAATTTGAACGCGTTTTCAGAAGGAACATAGGCGAGAAGAGTGCTTAAATCATCGATGACGAGAAAAAAGTTTTCCGCGTAATCAGCGGCTTCCAAAAATTTGCGAAAACCACTGTTAGTTCCACTATTGCAATCACTATGAATAACTCGAATTAAGCTGCTCCTGTCATGCTAGACCCGTCCTTTATGACTTGAACGTGCGATGGAAGTTGTTTTCTTTAATGCAACCGCGGAAACAACGGCCAAAATGACAACGCCGATAGGCAGAAGAATTGTGAACAGGTCTTGAAGTGATAAAACCAAATCCCCCAAAACGAGTGCTACGGGTAGTTTGACTACAAATGTCTGTCCATCGGAAGCCAGGACGGCTCTTGTTTCGACGTTCTTGGTTCCCACCAATGCTCTGACGGTGTACATCCCAGGCGGCATCGAAACATAAGTGACCTCTGAGCCGAAAAACTTTCCAACCAAGACGTCATCTCGGGATACTTCAACCCATCCATCGACTGGCCTATCGAATTCATTTAGAAGCACCACCTTAAACACGTAAAGCGGCAGAACAACTTCAGTGGTTTCACCGGATTTGGCAAGCCCCTGAAACACGGTGAATCCTTTGTATTTCGCCGAATATTTGTAGGAACCCGCTGGTTTCTGTCCAAGCCTCACCTTTCCGTCCGCGCCCGTAACTTTTGCACCTTCTTTTTCTATCTCAAATGACACTCCGGCAACCGGGTTATTGCTCTGGTCTTTGACCGAAATCTCGACATAGCCAGCCTTGGCGACGACGATGGTTTTCTCAGCAGTCTGAACATCTTCCGAAAAAACTTCAGCTTGGTCGAGATAGATGGATAGTTTGTGACGGCCAGCGGGTACTTCTTCAAAATACACGCTTCCATTAACGACGGTGCGTTCAACCGACATTTGCCCAATTTGGAGAACGGCTGTTCCTTTAACCAGCGCGTGTCCATCAATTCCCACGACGTTGACCTGCATCGCATAGATGTCAGCCCTCAGTACGGGGTTTGTTCCAGACCTGAAGACAACGACGGTGTTCAACACTTTGAAGCCTTTCCAAACCGCTTCGATTCCGTAAGCGCCTGCAGTGATGCTTTTAAGACTGATTTTCCCATCTCTAAGGGGAACCTGTTTTCCCTCAACGGTGACCGATGCATTTTCGAGTTTACGTCCCGCGTAATCCAGAATCTGAACATCCAGGTCAAACACGTCAACGGCCACAACGTTTTCGCCGTGATTTTCCGGAATTCTTAGAGTCTTTTCCCCGACAACGACGTACTGGTCTTTGAAGAGATTGTATGCTTGAATTTCCAGTACGTAATCTCCCTTCGGTAGTCTTTCGAAAACGGCCGAAGTCACGTTTTCGATCATGCCGCCGAAAGGTTTGAGTGATATTTTGAGCCGAAGGTCAAACGGCTTTCCCGCTGCGTTGACAACGCGAACCCCTATGTTTCCGACCTGAGCGACGGCTTCAAGAAATCCACCGGGACTGTTTTTGACGAGCGGCTCTCGCACAGTTAAACTACCTTCGAAAACTTCTACTCCGCGCCATTCGACTTTTACTGTGTAGTCTCCCGGTGGAATGTTGAAGAATTTCGCTAGACCGTTCATCGATGACGCCTTGAAGTTGTTAAGGTAAACCTCGGTTTCTAGGGCACGGTTGGCCAAATCCTTGACGTTCACGTGTGCTTCGTATACGTATGTTTTCACGGTAGGTGTTTTCGCCAAGTCTGCGAGAAGCGGGAAAAGTTGGTTTATGAGGTGGACTCGATCGTCGTAAGGTGACAAGTAAAAAATCCTCATAAAGTAGACGCCTTCGCTCATGCGTTGAATCTCAATCTCACCTTTCTCGTTCGAACGATAAAGGAATGTAGCGGGGGCTCCCGCCAAGGTTGCCTGCATCTCCACTAATGCATCGGGCACCGGATTTAACCCCCAGTAATCCGTAATCTTCAATGTGAAAGTTCGGTAGGGAGCGATCACGACATAGTCAAGATCAGTTGAAACAGTTAAAGGCCCGATTTTTCTTCCGTCTTCGGCGGTGAAAACCGCCCTAAATTTGAGTTCGGCTTTCAACCTGCCTACGGGAATATCCGGCTTCGGGTTAACGGTAATGTTGACATCCCTTTCGACGAGTCTTCCAACGACTACCCCACGTGGAACAGTGTACGTTATCGCTGGAGAGTTGTATCCATCAACCCATATCTGAAATTCGGTGATATTGAAAATTCCTGCTTCAAGGTTTTTCAACCTGATGATTGCCCATCCTTTTCCACCCGCATGTATATCGCCCTGCCAAGCGATCACAGTAGCTACAATTCTCCAAAACCCAGCCGCCTCTGGAACCAGACAGATTTGAAACACCTCGCCGATTGAGAATCTTCTGACGCCTGATTCGATTCGGTAGCTAGGCGCGTTAACATAGTAGGTGTAGAACCAGGCGAAGGTGTCAAGGGTGGCCACGCCCGTTGAGTTAGTGACAGAGCTCTGCCTGTGAGTTGGGTTGTCCAGACTGACCGATGCTCCGACAACGAGGTTTCCTGTCACGCAGTCTGTAACACGCACGTAAACTCTGCCATGGGGAGTGCCTGGTGGAATAGGGTCTACTGCGAAAACCGGAATAAGTAACAACAGGAACATCACGGGAATAAGCAGTTTCAGCATCTCCTCAAACTCATGAATATGCTTTGCTTATATTCTTTGAGAATCGACCTGTTAAATGACCGGGAGAAACGACGACGTTATATATTGATGTGAGTGCAATAATTGGCAGACTTGGTTTCGTTAAAGACCGTTATCCGTATGGCCATGAAAGCCGTTGGCAGTATGGCTTTAGCAGGCTCCGCATACCTAACCTACAGTTTGGCCACCACAACTTTTGCATCCATGCCGTTGATTGGTGCTTTGACGACTTTCTTCACTCTTCTCCTGGTAATAGGCGCTGTTCTGATACTTATCTACTGAAATGGGTCTTAGTTTGAACGTCGAAGCGATACAGAAATGTATTTCATGTGAAGCCGTTTACCCAGAAAGTCAAGTGATATATTCATGTTGTAAATGCAGTTCGCTTCTCGAAATACAAATCTCTTCGATGGAACAAATTAATGGAAGAGAACTTGCCGGAAAATGGAGTGTCCGTGAAAAAACTATTTGGCGTTTTGCGGAAGTCATTCCGGTCAAGGGTCGAGTGGTTTCGCTGAAGGAAGGTGGGACACCGCTCTATGAGGCGGAAAAAGCCGCGAAATGGGCGGGTGTTAGGAAACTTTACGTCAAATTCGAAGGGCTGAACCCCACTGGTAGCTTTAAGGACAGGGGGATGAGTGTGGGAGTTTCGAAGGCCCTTGAACTGGGAAAGAAAGCGGTGGTCTGCGCTTCGACGGGCAACACTTCATCGTCGATGGCTGCTTATGCGGCGGCGGCTGGGCTTAAGGCCGTGGTTGTAGTTCCAAAACGAGGGGTAGCCGCTGGAAAGCTTTTCCAAACAGTTTTGCATGGAGCGAGAACTGTACAAATTTCAGAGGGATTCGACAAAGCTCTGAGTTCTGTCCTTTCGACTGACGCCGGCTCCGACGTGTATATCTTGAATTCAGTTAATCCATGGCGTATCGAGGGTCAGAAAACTTTAGCGTATGAGTTGTGGAGTGACTTACAGTCGACTGACTATTGCGTTTCAGTTCCCGTTGGAAACTGTGGAAACATTTCAGCCATCTGGAAAGGCTTCAAAGAATTACAAACACTCAGTCTCGTCGACATCCCACCACGGATGATAGGCGTCCAAGCCGAAGGAGCATCACCTTTCGTCGACATGGTGAAACGCGGTGAAACCGTATTGAGGCCCGTCGAAAATCCATCCACGATAGCTTCCGCGATACGGATAGGGAAGCCGGTCAACTGGAAAAAAGCATTGAAAGCGATTCGCGAATCTGAAGGTCTTGTGGAAAAAGTGAGCGACGCCCTGATTCTCGAGGCTCAACGTGTTCTGGCTGTCGAAGTTGGACTCGGCGTTGAGCCAGCGTCCGCTGCTTCTCTCGCCGGAGTCAAAAAGCTTGTAGAACAGGGCGATTTAGATAGAGACTCATGCGTTGTCTGCATTGCAACCGGTCACGCCTTAAAAGACCCCAACACTGAAATCATTGCCAAATACTTAAACAAACCACCTAAATCACTTCGTGAAGCGTTGACAAGTCTTTAAATCGCAGTAACGATAGAGCATGTAACAGGTGTGAAATAACATGGCCCCACCGCTTGAAAAAATCGATAACAACGTATGGCGTATTCCGCAGTCATACCGAAGAGACATGCGGGTTCCAGTCATAGTGTATGCATCCGAGAAATTGTTGGAGAAAATGAAAACAGACCGGACGCTTGAACAAGCGGTGAACGTCGCGTCCCTTCCAGGCATCGTCAAACAAGCCATAGTGCTTCCAGACGCGCATGAAGGATACGGCTTTCCCATCGGTGGAGTTGCAGCCATGGACGCAACCGAAGGCGTCATCTCACCAGGCGGTGTCGGCTACGACATCAACTGCGGCGTCCGGCTCATGGTAACCAACCTCACAGTAAACGACGTCAAGCCCAAAATCATAGAGCTCGTCAACACTGTTTTCCGCAATGTCCCCGCAGGTCTCGGCTCCCGCCGGAAAGATTTCGTCGTAACGCATTCAGACCTTGACCGCGTCGCTTTGGAAGGCGCCCGCTACATAATCGAAAAATATGGTTTAGGATGGTCTGACGACTTTAGACGTATGGAGGAGGAAGGCCGTTATCCAAGCTACAAAACAGGCAGCATCCCCGACCCGGACCCGTCCTTCGTTTCACGGGAAGCGAAGGCCCGCGGAGAATCACAAATAGGCACGCTCGGCAGCGGCAACCATTTCCTGGAAATCCAGCGTGTCGACAAAATATTTGACCCAAAAGCCGCCAAAGCTATGGGCATATTTCAGGAAGGGCAGATAACTGTTCTGATTCACTGTGGAAGCCGCGGATATGGTCATCAAATCTGTAGCGACTACCTGCGTGTGATGGAGCGCGCTGTGACGAAATACGGATTAAGGCTTCCAGACAGGGAACTGGCTTGTACACCTGCTAACAGTCCAGAAGCAGCACAGTATCTCAAAGCATTCGGATGCGCGGTGAATTTTGCTTTCGCGAACAGACAGGCCATAAGTCATTGGGTACGACAGAGCTTCGAACAAGTGTTCAAAAAGCCGGCCGACGAGATGGGGATGCAAATAGTCTACGACGTTTGTCATAACATCGTTAAACTTGAAAGACACAAGGTCGACGGCAGCGACATCGACGTTTTTGTTCACAGGAAAGGTGCGACGCGAAGCTTCCCCGCCGGCCATCCGCTGATCCCGCAAATCTATAGGGAAATCGGTCAACCCGTTCTGATACCAGGCTCGATGGGCACTGCGAGCTGGGTGTTGCTCGGCAATCAGAAAGCGATGACCTTAAGCTTTGGGAGCACGGCACATGGCGCCGGCCGTGAAATGAGTAGAAGCGGAGCCAAACGGAAATACAGAGGTGACCAAGTCATCCGAGAACTCGAAAGTCGCGGAATCTATGTCAAAGGAGATAGCATGGAGACAGTCGTTGAAGAAGTTGACGCCGCCTACAAATCCGTCGACGAAGTCGTTGAAGTAAGCCATCAAGTAGGAATGGGGACAAAAGTCGCGCGTCTTGTCCCGATAGGAGTTGTCAAAGGATGAACTTCGAAACATCAGCACCGAACAACAGCACAGTTAACAATTAGGTCAATCCTTTTTACCTAAGTTTCATCATGTTTCAACATGCAGAACGAGCTCAAGCTTGAATTTAGTAGGATATTTTCCGACATTTACGAGGAAGATGAAGACGGTTTTCCTGTTTTCAAAGCCTTTATAGAAGGCACCTGGGGCGGAAAGCCTTCTCAGACATTTGACTTGATTTCACCGGTCAACGGCTCGTCAATCGCCAAAGTTCAAAAATGCACCGCCGTTGACGTTGATAAAGCTGTAAAATCAGCGAAGGAAAATCAGAGGAAAGTACGTTCGCTCGCTGCCATTGACCGTATCGAAATCATGGAGGAGGCGGCGAAGCTGTTGAAAAATCATGTCGAAGACTTCGCGAGAGCAATTACTTATGAGATGGGACGGCCTTTAGCGGATTCACCCGGTGAAGTAAACGCATTGGCTGAAAGACTGCGGCTAGCGATGGAAGATGCACGAAAAATTAGCGGCGAGTACATTCCCGGCGACTGGTCGCCTGATACCGTTGGAAAAATCGCAATAGTTTTGAGAGAACCGGTAGGAGTTGTAGGAGCGATAGGGCCGTTCAACTATCCACTGTTTATTCCAGGCGCTAAAATAATTCCAGCCATTTTGGGCGCGAACTCAGTGGTGGCCAAGCCGGCGAGCTCAACACCATTATCTTTACTGCTGTTTGCTCGGGTTCTTCAACTCGCCGGCCTACCCGATGGTGTTTTTAACGTTGTGACAGGCTCAGCTGAAGTTGGGAAAGCCATCGCGAGTCATCCCGAAGTCGGTATGATTTCTTTCACAGGCAGCACAGAAGCGGGAAAAGATATTGCAGCCAACGCTGCGAATAAGCGCCTGCACCTTGAACTGGGTGGAAAAGGATACGCTATAGTGTTGGATGACGCTGACATAGAGCTCGCAGCAAGCAAATGCGTTGAAGGCGCGCTCAGAAACGCTGGGCAGAGATGCGATGCAATAAGCATGATTCTCGTCGACCGGAAAGTGGCAGAAGAATTCGTCGAAAGGGTTGTTCACTACGCCGAAAACTGGCGACTCGGCGACCCACGTGAACCAACCACAAAAGTCGGACCACTTGTCAGCGCGCACGCCGCAAAACGCGTAAACTCCATGGTCAAAGACGCCGTTGAAAAAGGCGCCGAACTATTGCTTGGTGGAAGCTACGAAGCAGCGTATCATCAACCAACGGTTTTAGACAAAGTACCCGAACAAGCTTTGATAGTTTGGGAAGAGACATTTGGCCCCGTGATTCCAATCATGGCGGTCGAAGACGAGTCACACGCCCTCTCTATCGCTTCACGTTCCCGCTACGGACTTGACGCTGCCGTTTTCACCAA
The DNA here is from genome assembly GCA_038831915.1 of Candidatus Caldarchaeum sp. Classification (GTDB taxonomy): domain Archaea; phylum Thermoproteota; class Nitrososphaeria_A; order Caldarchaeales; family Caldarchaeaceae; genus Caldarchaeum. The sequence goes on along the minus strand of JAWBKB010000012.1, from coordinate 42,276 downwards.
CAACTTTTACAAGATGTGGAAAATAGCCAAAGGCTTGACCGTGGGAGAAGTCACCGTCAACGATTTTCCAAGACACGGCGTAGGCTATTTCCCATTCGGCGGTGTGAAAGACTCCGGCATTGGCAGAGAGGGCATCGGCTACTCCATCGAAGAAATGATGGTCCTCAAAACAATAGTATTCAACCTAGAACCAGCGGGACTCGGCAAAATCAGACGACCAAAAACAACCGCCTAAGCTCTTCAACGGCTTCGGGTTTGCCGCAAAAATCTACCGCTCACAAAAAGCTTGCGGGAAGAAAAACACCCAAAAAATATAAAATGCCAAGAATAAATTCAGCGACGACATTTAAAAATATGACAGCGGGGTAGGGTAGCCAGGTTAACCCGCCGGGCCATATAGTTTAGGAATATAGATAAACCGCCTCCAACAAAGTCGTACCAAACCGACCGACCTGTGGGCAATGTTAATTTAACTGCAACTTTTCACGTATTTTGGAGATGGGTCTGGTTTACGTTGAGGCATACGTCAGGGCTGGAGGCAAGGAGGTTAGGGTAAACCTTCTTGTGGATTCTGGAGCTACGTATACGACGCTACGGCAGGACGTTTGGCGAGAGCTCGGCCTCACCCCTAGGAGGGAGGTGGAGCTGATTCTCGCGGACGGCTCTATAATAAGGAGGAAGCTTTCTGAGGCGTCGATAGAGATTCCAAGTTTTGGTGAATACCACACACCTGTTCTTCTTGGCGAAGCTGAAGATGAAAATTTGTTAGGATCGGTAACGCTTGAAATATTCGGGCTCGTCCTCGACCCTCTCAGAAGAGAGCTAAGACCGATGAGGACGCTGATGAAGTGACACTGCTAGAGTATTGGTGACGGCCTTCAGGACCTGACCAAGTCTGGGCACCGTTTCAAGCTTGTATAGGTTCTTTAGGCTTCCATATCCATGGGGAGGCTTTTTCCAGCCTCTTCGAGACACTCGTAACCCTCGCAACCACTTCAGGGAAATTCAACAGCATGACATGCATGGACTCAACTTAGAAGTGAGATCAAAATTGTTGCGGCAGGGATGAGTTCATGGCTTGCGGAGAGACCAGCTAAAAAAGATGTGGATCTTCTACTCCTCGACAGAGAGGGGAGAAAGGCTATCGATATTGCGGACAGGCCACAACCTCCCCAAACGAAACTCTCCAAAATCGCAGGCCCTACTAACCCTACCAATTAGCGCAAACGTCAAAGACCTAGGCCAGCTTGCCAAGGTTAAAAGCCTGTGCTCAAGATAGTCGAGATGTCCACGTTCAAGAAGCCTCCGTCGAGACAAATAACCCATTCGAGGAAGAAGGATCACGTTGTGGCCCCGATATACCCGCTTTCTAGGCCCTAGCAACAAGATGGTAGTGAAACCGTTACAGCTCACATAGCGAGGGCTAGAAAGGCCGAAAATATTGCAGTACAGAGGCTACTCCCAAACCACGTGGACGAGCTTCACCCCCACAAACCCACCCAAGACACCACCGCAAAACCCCACTGGATAGCGAGCATAAAACCCAAACAACACATAAAATTTGAAAAACACATCACGCCACTAAGCCTTAGGAACAACCCACCAACAACGATCACTCAAAAACAACCCACCATCCCAACCCCACTGAAACTTAAATAAATGCACACACACATCCTCAACGAAGCGGGGTAGGGTAGCCAGGTAAAACCCGCCGGGCTCATAACCCGGAGATCGGTGGTTCGAGTCCACCCCCCGCTACAAGGCGTCCTGCTATATAAATTTTTCGGTTGGATTTAAATAATAGGAAACGTGTTATCTGTTGAATATCTGCATTGCCTACTGTTCGAGCTGATGTTGCCTTTAGGAGTAACTGCTACAACTCCCATGAGAGCTCGTAGAACTTGATTCTACTGTCCGACTTGATGGAAAATATGTCCATTCCATTGTTATAGCCCTTCTCACAGCATGATTACTTATCCCGTGCGCTATTCAATCATTAGAATCGACAAGTCTTGGCCGCCTTTCAAGGGTGCTGAAACATACAAAGGTGGCAACGCATTGACTGGCTACAGTCTTTCAAGTGGACAAATGTTCGCCTGCGCACAAAGCAATGTAGGACAAAATGGCTATGCCCAAGTGTAAATATGGGGGAAGATAGGAGCCTCGCTAAGCCTCACATACAGAACCAGATGGGAAAGATTAGAAGCATTTTTACAAATTTATGGAGGACAGGTTATAAGAGCCTTTGAAACAAACATGAAGCTGTCTTCCATAGTGTTCGACGGTCAAACAGCTCTGGTACATAAGGAGGCAAAATATTGACCGTCAACGTGGATACGGGGAAGGTGAGGGAGAAGTCGTCCACCACATCGCCTTCATCCAAGAATACGATAACCCTGAAGAACACCTTAAAACCTAGTAGACTCGATCTAACCCAACAAACAATATAGAGCTAAGCAGTGCCGAGCTGATTCTCCGTGACAAACCTTTAGACCTTAAGCTGAGAGCCTGGTGAAATGGGGGGAGAGAGGAAAGGGATAGAGTCATAGAAGCCCTCGTCTTGTCAAGTATTCTTCGAGCCTTTTGCGTTTTCTGTGTATGGTGAAACCGACGCGTCGATAGTATGTCGGTAGTGAAGACGCACGGATATAAAGGAGGTATAAGTCCTTCCTCGAGATCCCTGTCTTTCCCGTTCTTGGGTCTACGACGATCTGACCGCTTTTATGGCTTAGACGGGGTCCGGTGGCTTCGATTCCGAGCTTAGACAGTAGCTGTTTGACGTATTCCAACAGTTTTATGTCTGTGTTGCAGACTGTTATGCTACCGTTTTCGGATACGCTGCCTTCGCTGTCAAAGAACCCTCGTAGGAAGGCTGACGTGCACCTGCTGTCGTGCTCTATGTAGGGTTTGAGTTTTTCTATGTCAATGGGTTTTGTCAACAGGCCGTGAAGCGTTTTGCAGGCGACTTCTATGGTGTATCCTCTTATCGTTTGCTTGGGTTGCGGTGGCTCTCTCCCAAGCACTATGGCTAGACAGAGGGCGAACTCTTCAGCGAACTCGAGGTCGACTACTTTAAGCCCTATTATCGATTTGTAGTATCGTCTGGTTTTATGCCATTTGCTCCGTATGTACCCGTCTCCCGCTACTACTCCAATGATGTAGGCAAGCTCCACAGAAGGCTTCAGCATGTCGATGGTAGGTATCAGTATTGCGTTGTAGGGGCTGTGCAGTCTTCTGATCCAGCCGCTGACGTGCGATTTTCTCAGCCTGACACCGTACTCATCGTTTATCTTCTTGATTATCTTGCTGTAGGACAGGCCAAGGCTCCGCAACCTCGTGACTTCGTCGTACAGTTTTACTCTGAGCTCTCGTGGTCTCAAAGGTCTGCGGACAGCGTTGCTACGTCTCTCTCCCCCCTTGACGCCTGGCCTTGCCGGCTCGGGGAGGCGTCCGTCCTCCGAGCCGCTCCCTGCGACGGAAGGCCGCTTAGGCCCGGGAGCAGGCCCCTCCTCAACCCCGGAGGCAGGGCCTTCAACCATGTCCCCCGTGGACATGGCTCTCCCGGGAAGCTCGTCGCAGGAAGCGCCGTTCCCCGACAGGAGGTGTTCCCCTCCCACCGGGGAGGCGGTACTCCCCGGCGGAGGGGCTTCCTGTCGGGGGTTAGGAGGTGTCTATTCATGTTTCCATGTAGGTGTTGTTCGGAGAATGTTGTTGGAGTTTGTTGAGTAGATGTGTTGGTGAGATGTTTTGTTCTAGCTGTTCAGGCTCTAGCGCCTGACTTTTTTGAGAGCGCGAGCGCTCTCTTTCTGTGGGAGCTCGAGCGCTCCCCAACAGCCCCAGCCACACAAGGGGCTTTGAACTCCCTCTCCCTCCACGTGTGGCTGTCTGTATGGTGTTCTGGCTTTGTAAAAAGTTTATCTTCCCACTTTCAGCTTACTCTCCTGCCTCAAATACCTCCAGAAAACAGAACATTATGGCGTTGTTTGGGCCGATTAAGCTGGAGGTTGAGAAGAGGTGGCGTGAAAAGAGGTTGGTCATAAAGGGTAGGTGGTATGGATGTTTAGGAGAGAGTGATGATGGTAGTGTTTTTGAAGTGGGGTTGGACAGTCTTCTGGAGGCTGGTAACCTCCATACGGGCCACATACCCAAAAACGTGATAATACGTTCTAGAATGAGCCGCCATCCTCTCCAACTCAATCTTTACTTCACCAGAAAAGATGTGTTTATCTCGGCGTGGGTAGCTAACTGGCCTCATCTGGCATACTCCAGCGTCTTCATCGAACGCGTGAGCGTTCTGCTGAACAACGCAGGCTGGAAGATTACCGCAAAATATGAAGACCGGTTTAAGGCTCTTCTCGACGGGGGAGGACACTCGTTCCGCGGCATCGTGTCAGAGATTGATCAGGTTGTGGAGGGGGCTGTAAAGTCTTTAGAAGAGGAGGATTCACGCCTCAGGTCCTATGTAGAGGGCTGGGTGAAGTTGATTCAGAACATAACAGGCAGGGAGGTTGCTGAAGCCCCCTCGCTCACAGGCCCGCTGAAGATCGCTGTCTCAGCGCTTTGTCCCGCAGCAATAGCAGAAATCGTATTCGGACTGGGATACTATAACGTCAGCTACAACGTAGCATCCGCAATCCTCAAGCCTTTCTCGGAACATAAACAGCTCGCCCTCTCAACGCTTAAACCAGTTCCCACACCTTTCTGGAGAGTCGTAGCAGAGGTAATTGGTAAGGCTGCAACTTAATCCCCCGGCCTACACGAAGAAAAGACTACCAAACCCTATTGAGCTCCTCTCTTATGTAAGGAGAAACATCAGAAGCGTAGGAGCCCAGCATAGCCCATCCATAAGAAAGACGAAGAACAGGAGAATCTACATGGATAAGCTGAGGATGGTTGAGGAGAAGGCTGAGAGGCTAACACTCGCCCACATCGTTGTATTGACAAACCTTCACATGGTAAGGGATCTGGGTGACATATTAGCGTTTGAAGAGGATGAGCTGGCTAAGTTGGGGCTGATATCCAGCCAAGGACGTATAAGACCCCATGGGATGCTGGTTATCAGGCTCGTCAAGAACTTCACACAGAGGATGATGGGAACAATTTGGGAGAAGGTATGGGCTTGGGGCGATACAGAAAAAGTTCAACGATAAATGACAGGGAATGAAGACGATAAAACTCATACTTTGGTCTGGTGCTTGTAGCGGCTGTGACCTTTCTTTACCGCATGTATGACGCTATTAGTTTGATTTTCCTTTTTCGCCCTTCCTCTTCTGCTGATGGATGTATGAGGTAGCCGAACATGAATTTGTAGGTTTCCTGGCCTATGGTTGCGGCTATCTTCTCAGCCCATGCGCCGAACGCTTCAACCTCACGTTTGTATATTCGTGATTTTGCTTCTCCGATGATGACCAGCTTTCTTCCATCCTTCTCTCCTTCACCGTAGAGGTTTACCTCTATCTCTTCTCCGTCGACTGTTATCCATTTGCGGGTGAACTCTTCAGCCATAACTATACCCTCATGTCTCTGAAGCCATCCCGGCACAACAACCTTGGCTATGTCTTCAAGCCCGAAGCCTATAGTCTCGGAGAGGGCTCCAACCTGTTTCGCTAGCTCTCCCTGCGTACGGGCCAGCAACGCCACAGCATCCTGAAGCCTGGCCATAGACTCCTCCAGCCTCTTCTGCCCTTCCCACAGTTTTTCCTGTCCCTGCCATAACTTCTCCTGCCCTTCTCTTAGGCTTCTCACCTCCTCCCACAGCCTGTTGTTGCTTTCCCACAGCCTGTTCTGGTTCTCCCAGAGCTTCTCCTGCCCTTCTCTTAGGCTTCTCACCTCCTCCCACAGCTTGTTCTGTCCCTCTCTTAGGCTTCTCACCTCCTCCCACAGCTTGTTCTGTCCTTCCTCCAGCCTGTCGAGGTGTTTCAGTATCTCCAGTATGCCTATCCTGCCGGCCACAGCGTACCTGAACTCCTCATCCTCGTCGAGAAGCCTCAACAGCTCCCGCTTCAGGTCAACAGCCAAACCCGCCACCAACATCAAACCTTCAGCTTGCCTAATAATTGTTATGGAGCCTAGCATATAACTGTCCAGCTCAGGCTCTCTAGCTGTCGGGGGCTCTTCATAGCATGAAGTAGGCAAGCCTGCTTGTGAAACGTTTGAAAAATCGTGTCTGAAGCGTTAACCTTAGCCCTGCAGGGAGGTGATGGAAGCTGCGTCGGAGGGAGAGACCGGCGTTCAGATCACAGCTTAGGCTGGCATAATCACCTGACGGACGCTACTCGCTTTTCCGTTGACTCTAGAGAGTGTTTCAGTGCTGAAGTTAGACCTCGCTTTCGACCAGCTCGTTGTTATGACTGTCGAAACCTCGCCAGTATGCTGATGTTATGGGTGCAACCTTCACCTAGCCTCCGTGGATTTTTTTATGATGCCCTTCTTGACACGTCGCTGTACCTGAATTTTAGCCACGCTAGGGTTGTTGCAGAGGGCTTTAACCTCGCCAGCACCATGATCGGAGCCATCTGCGTGGGATGCGCCCGCTGGCTGATGGACAGGGCCTTGGAATGGGTCAAGGCTCGAAACATCTTCGGAAAACCGCTAGCCTCCTACCAGGGAGTAAGCTTTAAGCTCGCTGATTTTGCGACGGAGCTGGAGGCCGCTAGGCTTCTGAGCTACAAGGCTGCTTGGACCGCTGACAGGTATTACCGTGATGGTCAGGGGACGTTGGGTGACGTGGCTCGGGCTGGGGCGATGGCCAAGCTGAAGTGTGCATCGCTCGCTGTTGACTTAGGCGAGGAGGTGATGAAGATTTACGGCGGAGCGGCTTACTTCAAGGAGACTCCAATCTACAGGGCGTGGATGTAGAGCCAGGCATGCCTCCATACATACGGCTCGCCTAGGGAGACAGGCCATCTCAATTTGCAGACCTATTGAGCCTCTTCAGGTCACTTGGAAAGTTAGAACACGAAAAGCGTCTTGTCATCGCTTTAGACCAGGCACAGGAATTCCGAAGGCTGGTCGGGTTTGACCTAGTGAAGCTACTTGCATATATCTACGACCATGTAAGGTCGGCTCAGCTTGTGATCACAGGGTCGCAGGAGGGCTTTCTACACGGATTTCTAGGGGTTGCGGATCCGAAGTCCCCGTTTTTCGGAAGATACTATACCGAAGTTGGGCTAAGTTATCTGACGAAGGCCGAAGCCTTATCGTTTTTGGAGCTCGGTTTCGCTCAGCTAAAGATGAAAGTCGACCCAAGAGTTTTGGAGGAAGCTGTTTCGCGCCTGAACGGGATAGTTGGTTGGCTCACCTTCCTAGGTGCATCGGTATGGGAGAAAGGCCAGCTAGACCTTGACACGTTAGAAGAGACCCTGAAAAAGGCCGCGGTATTGGCGTTGGATGAGCTGGGTGCAAAGACTTGTACATCGAAGGTCTGAACCATGCCGCGTAATATATTATGGAGTCTTTGACTTGTTATCGTGGATAATTGTTTTATATTTCGTCGCGTTCATTTTGGTTTTGAGTGTCGGAGTGCTCTACTTCGTAGAGCAGGTTTTGCGTATTCCAGATGTATCGGTGTGGGATTTATCACGGGATGGGAGGTGGGCCCTGCTCAATTCAAACATATCTGGCTCTTATCAGGTTTGGTCTTTCGATTTTAACAGCGCGACTTGCGTCAAATTTCTCACGGCGACCAACGGGTGACTTGTGCAAAAATAGGGAGAGATGGGAAAACTGTCTATTTTCTAAGGGATTTTCAGGGATGGGAACGTCATCAGCTTTATGCTATTCGAAACGGCCACGCCGAGGAGGAACAGTTATCTAACTTTGAGGACATAAGGTTGTTTGACTTCGCGCTTTCACCCAACAACCGCGAAATTGCTTTAACAGGCAGCACAGCCAGGTTCAACTACGTTTGGATATTCAACCTTGAGACCCGTATACATGAGCCTGTGTATGAATGCCCCGGATGGGGTTTCTCCACAAACTACTCATCACAAGGCGACATGTTGGTTTTTTCGGCCAATACGACGGGTATTCCGAGGTCAAGTGAGCTTGTGATAATTTATATCACAAAAACGACACTAGGACATTTACCCCTAAACCGGGCAGTGAAAACACAAGCCCGGAAATGGAGCCCGTCGAAAAAGAAGATACTTTTCCGCACAAACGCAGCCGGTCCGTACGACCTCGCCATCTATGATGTCGACTCGGATACGACGACGTACTTAGGTTTATCGTCGTATGGTGTTGATTTCACTGATTTCAGCTGGTTAACCGATGAAGGGGTTTGGTTTGTAGCGCGGTTCAACGGGCGCTCAAGACTATACGTAGTGAAGAATGGAGTGCGAGAGATTGACGTTGGCGGCACGATAACAGGGATAGAGGTAAACTAGTCAGGTGATGTGGCGGTGTTTTCACTTTCGTCGTTGTCAACGCCGCCGGCTGTTTACAGTGTTAACTTGGCTACAAACGAGATGCATCTACTTTTCCAGCCACGCTATGCGGCTGAACTTCCGCTGGGCAAAGCTGAATTCATCACTTACAAGTCTTTCGACGGGCTCACTATTCCCGCGTTTTTAGTTTTGCATAATGGACGCTGGGAGCGGAGGCCCAGTGTTGTATGGGTGCATGGTGGGCCATGGTGGGAAGCGGGTGACGAATGGAGCGCGGCTATTCAGGCCTTGTCTGTCGCGGGCTTTCACGTATTGTGTCCCAACTTTCGGGGCAGCACAGGCTATGGCTCGGATTTCGTAAGAATGAACATTGGAGACCCGGGTGGAGGCGATATGCAAGACGTATTCTACGGGGTGCGTTACCTCTATGAAATTGGTTTGGTAGATGACGAAAGGGTTGGAATCGCGGGAGCAAGTTATGGAGGTTTTATGACATTTTTAGCGATGACTAAGTATCCCGATGTTTGGAAAGCCGGCGCAGCAATTGTCGGAGTCACCGACTGGGTTGAAGACTATGAGCTTGCCGACGCGGCCTTCAGACACTTCACAGAACAGCTTCTCGCAAAGCCTCAGGAAAACCAGAGCTGTTCCGCGACAAGTCTCCCATCAACTTTGTCCATCAAATCAAAGCACCGATACTCGTTTGGCACCGCGCCAACGATACGAGATGCCCGCTTCAGCCCGTGGAAAAATTTGTCGAGAAACTGAAAGAACTCGGAAAGCAACATGAGTTTTACGTTATTGAAGGAGAAGGCCATGGTGTGCAAAAAGTCGAAAACTGCGTAAAACAATACAAGACTGTGACAGACTTTGTGACAGACTTTCTTTTAAGACACCTGTGAAAGACAGACGAGTTACAATGTTTTGTGTCAGATTTCGAAGCAAACCGAACAGCGCGTCACTTATTTTTAGGAGCTTTTAGCATCCGCTACTCCGGTCATCATTTTTCCGACTGTTTCGACTGTTGCGTCTTTAGACTCGAGAACACCGACCAGTCGTCCTTCGTACATGACGGCTATTCTGTCGCTGAGCAGAAAAACTTCTTCGAGGTCTTCGGAAACAAGTAAGATGGCTGAATTTTTGCGGCGGAGCTCCATGAAAAGCCGGTGTGTCTGGCTGAGTGCTTTAAGGTCCAATCCGTATGTTGGATGAAACGCGACCAGAAGCTTTGGGTCACGCCAAAGTTCACGAGCGAGAATCAGTCGTTGAATGTTTCCGCCCGAAAGAATTCTTACTTCGGTGTCCCACAGGTCCGGCGTCAATATCCCAAATTTTTCGACGAGGTGGGCGGAAAGCTCGGTAATGGCCCGCTTATTCATTATGCCGAATATGCAGAAAGGTTTCATTTTGTATTCGCGCATAATGATGTTTTCAGCTGTGGTCATCGGCTCGATAACTCCGGTTTTGCGTCGTTCTTCGGGAATGTGTCTGACTCCACGGTCGGCCATCATTCGGGCGGTGCAGTTGGTGACGTCTTCGCCGTTGAACATTATTTTTCCCCGTTTAACCTGTCTTAGACCAACTAACGCATCGACGAGTTCACGTTGGCCGTTTCCTGAAATTCCCGTTATGCCGAAAATTTCGCCTTCGCGAACGGTGAAGTTCAATCCTTTCACGGCTTCTCTTCCGTCGTCGCCCTCCACGTACAGATTTTCAACCACCAACACAGGCTTCGCCGTCGGCGAAACCGGATGCCTTTCATACCTCACCGGCTCAAATTCACCTATCATCAATTTGAGCAGCTGGTTTGGATTGGTCTCGGCAACGTTGAGGGTTCCCATCTTTTTGCCGAGTCTGAGAACAGTGACTCTATCGGCAACCTTCATGATTTCCTCAATTTTGTGAGTGATGAAGACAACGCCTTTCCCTTCTTCAGCCATCTTACGAAGAATCACGAAAAGTTCTTCGGCCTCCTGCATCGTTAAAACCGATGTCGGCTCGTCCAGAATCAGAATATTCGGGTCCCAGAAAAGAACCTTCAAAATTTCGACACGCTGCTTCTCACCTAGAGAAAGCTGCTCAACGACTCTGCGGGGGTTGATTTTCAAGCCATATTTTTCCGAAAGTTCTGTCAGCTTTCTTTCAACGACCTTTAAAGGATATTTGAAGGGGCTTATTTTTCTAAGCATGAGGGCGACGTTTTCGACGACAGTCAAAGGCGCGGCAAGTGTAAATTCTTGGTGAACCATACCGATTCCGTGTTTTATCGCGTCTAGAGGCGACTTGAATCGAACGCTTTTTCCATCAACAAGTATTTCGCCCGACGAAAAGGTGTAGAACCCGGATAGAATGTTGGCGAGCACGGTTTTACCGGCGCCGTTTTCACCGAGCAGTGCGTGAACTTCTCCCTCCCTCACGTCGAAGTCGATGTGGTCAAGTATCAAATGCTCCCAAACTCCTGGAAAAGATTTCACAACCTTTCTAGCTTCGACGAGAACGCGACCAGACAACGGCATTTTTTCTGTGTTTTTCCTGGTTTATAAACATCCGATGCAGACCATGGTTGTGAATCTTGTCGACGTTTTCGGGGTGGACAAGCCCGTGATAGGCATGGTTCATCTAACGCCTCTCCCTGGTTCGTCTAAAAGCGTCAGCGTCGAAGATGTTTTCGAGAACGCGTTAATGGATGCTGAGGCGCTGAAGAGCGGCGGCGTCGACGGTGTTCAGGTGGAAAATTTCGGCGACGCACCTTTCATGAAACCGGGAAAAGTCGATTCCGCCGTCGTCTCGCTTGTGGCATGCGTTGCTAATGAAGTGAAGAAAGCAACTGGCCTTCCGACCGGTATTTTCGTTTTGGCCAACGCCGTCGTTGAATCGCTCTTCGCCGTGAAAGCATCAGGAGCTTCTTGGGTAAGAGCAAACATGTACAACTTGGCGTATATCGCCGACGAGGGATACATAGAGGCTTCAGCCCCGAAAGCGGAAAGAAAAAGAACATTCCTAGGGCCTGATGTGAAAATTTTCGCTGACGTCTTGGTAAAACACGGCAGCCATGTAATTGTTTCCGACATTCCGCTTTCATATCATGTCACAAGGGTAGAGGAGCTAGGAGCAGACGCCGTAATCTTGTCTGGAACCAGAACCTCAGCTGAAACCCCATACCAAAGAGTTGTGGAGGCGAAACAGCTCGCGAAGAAACCTGTATTGGTTGGCAGCGGGGTGAACTTGGAGAATGTTCATCGGCTTCTCAAAGTAGCAGATGGGGCAATAGTTGGAACTTATTTTAAGCGTGTCGGCGAATTGTTCAACCCCGTTGACTTGGAACGAGTTAGGCTGTTGATGAGCGTCGTCAGGGCTTTGAGAGTTTGAGCATGGATGCGGTTAGATATTTTTTCCCTTTCTTCTGCTTGATTTCATCCCATTCGGCGAGAATTTTGACGGTTTCTGTCGCAACTTTAGCAGCCGTCTCTTCCCCTTTTACACCGAAGGTATCGTTCACTCTATTAGCGAAAACCGTGCACACAGCGCCAGCACGCAGGCCGTAAAGCGAAGCAACGGTGAGCAACGCCGAGGCTTCCATCTCTAGGTTGAGCACGTTCATCGCCTTCAAATCCTCCAAAATGCTTTTCGAAAAGCTCCACCAATAATTCCTGAATCCAGGCCTACCTTGTCCAGTGTAGAAGCTATCGGTCGAAGCTGTGACGCCAACGTGATAGTTTACCCCGAGGGTTTCCGCGGCTTCAACGAGAGCCAGCACCACTTCGTAGCTTGCATGCGCTGGATATCCCGGCAAGACGTATTGACTAGACGTCCCCTCCAGCCGTACGGCTGCAGTGGTGATGATTTGGTCTCCTATTTCGATGCCGGGTTGTAACGCGCCGCAGCTTCCCACCCGAATGAATGTATGGCATCCCGCACGCGCCAACTCCTCGACAGCGAGAACCGTGGAAGGCGCTCCTATCCCTGTGGAACAAGCTGAAATAGCCACATTCCCTGCCTTCCCATGCCATACTTTGTATTCTCTGTGAAAAGAGATTTCGCGGGCTTCGTCCCAGAATTGGGCGATTTTAGGAACGCGTTCAGGGTCTCCGGGCATCAAAACGTATGGAGCTATTTCGCCTATTTTGACGCGGACATGGTAGAATTCCTCACCTGCCCGAGGCTCTTTTGCCGACATACATCATGGAGTCAGCGTGCTTAGAAATAAACTTCCCCAACTCGGCTTCGGTTGGCAATGCGTCAACAAGCTCGCCGCCTTTAAACCGCGCGGTCAAAAAGGCCCCGGCGAAACACGCATACTCAACGGCTTCAAGTAAATCGTAGCCACGGGACAAGGCAGCGGCTAAAGCACCGTTGAAAGCATCTCCAGCGCCAGTGCTGTCGACAGCCTTTATTCGAGGCGGTTTAACATGTACGTTTCCTCTGTCGCCGACGACTAAAGCTCCTTCACTTCCCAGCGTAACTATGACGTTGTCAACGTATTTGGCGTATTTTTCAGCGACTTGGACGATTTCAGACATGTTTAGCGGTTTACCCGCCATCGTCATGATTTCGACTTCATTGGGCGTTATGATGTCTAAGCCGCGTAACTGTTCTGGAGAAATTTGAGCCGCTGGAGCCGGGTTGAGAATTTTGATGGCGTCGCTGATTTGCAGTCCGTAGAGGGCCGTTTCTATTGGGATTTCGAGTTGGGCGAGCACGACGGCTGACTCTGACAGCATCTGTTCAGCCGCTGACACATCTTCTTTTGAGAGCTTCTTGTTTGCACCGAGGTCGACCACAATCATGTTCCGGCCTTCCGAGCCGACGATTACTACTCCGACCCCCGTGGGAGCATCACTATCCCTCACCACGTGTTTCGTATCGATGTTTTCAGCCCGCCATTTCTGCAGCGCTCTTTCCGCGAAGATATCGTTGCCGAGTCGGGCGACGACAGATGTTCGGCAACCCAATTTCGCGGCTTGTATCGCTTGGTTTGAGCCCTTACCCCCATGTTCCATTCGGAAATTTCGGCCCGGGAGCGTTTCACCTTCGACCGGAAGCCTATCCACGTAAACCACGAAGCCTGTGTTGTAGCTCGCGAGAACAGCTACTTTTCCAACCATTTCAGTACTGAACCTCCTCACCGACACCCGTTCCCAAAATTATCTGCACTCCACGACTCGTCCCGAGGAGGTCTGCTCCTGCTTCCAACAATTTCACAGCTGTTTCCCTATCTCTTATACCGCCTGAAGCTTTCACACCTACTTTAGAGCTGACCAGGCTTCGTAGCAAACGGATGACTTCAGGTGTTGCGGGCCCGCCTTTTCCCCATCCGCTTGAATTCTTAATGTAGTGAACTCCGCATTCCTCGCAAATTTGCGCCGCAACCTTGAGCTCTTCAGGCGTTAGTATGGATGTTTCGAGAATTGCTTTGACTATTCGGCTGTCCGCGGATTCTACCATGGTTTCAACGTCTTTACGGAATTCGTCTATCATTCCGGATTTGAGGTAGCCGATGTTTAGCATGATGTCGAATTCGTCGCAGCCAGCTGCTACGCAGTTGCGGATTTCAACGGCTTTCGCTATGGTCGACGAGGCGCCGATGGGGAAGTTGAGGGCTGCCGAAACTTTCACACTTGTTCCACGAAGAAGGTTGACGGCTGTTTTGACCCAAATCGGGTTAACCACTGCCGAGCTGAAACCATACTGAACGCATTCACGGCAAAGCTTTTCGATGTCTTTACGCGTAGCGTCGGGCGATACGTTGGTGTGCTGAATCCTTGAAGCGATATATTCCGGCGAATATTTTTCCATTAGTCACACCTCCTCAATCAGAGCCTTTCAAAACTTTGAAGAGCATTTCTCTGAATAGTCGGTTGTCTGCTTCGTAGCACACATCGGCATTTGGTTCTCTGCCTAAGACGTTGAGATGGTCGACGACCGACATTCCGCGTGTCAGCTCGCTGATGTTTTCTACATCCACGAACCTTCTCGCCACTTTCGTCGCGACCTTCGGCTCAATCGCTATAGCCGTTGTGATCGTGTCTGGATGGGTGCTGCCTGCCAACCCCATAGTTTTTTTCTCGAATTCGATGACTTTACGGTTGACTTTCACGAAGAAATCAGCTTCAGGCGTTCCCCATTTCGCTATTTCTTTGTGCATCGATTCTTCCACCACACTGTATTTGACAGCGATATCCCAGCCAACCATGAACGGGTTGATGCCGGAGTTGAAAACGATTTTTGCGGCGTCAGGGTCTACCCAGAAGTTGTATTCAGCCGCGGGAGTTACGTTGCCAAATCCATCTGCAAAACCACCCATAACATATAACCGTTTCACGTTTTTGACGAAATTTCTGTCCAAAAGGATTGCAGTCGCGATGTTGGTCAAAGGGCCTTGAGCGATGATGGTGTATTCGCCTGGTGAGGAGTTGACCAGCTCCAGCAAGGCTTGAACCGCGTGTTTATTTTCGGGCCTTTGCCGAGCTTTGGGGAAATAGTTTTCACCCATCCCATCTTTACCATGAACATAGTCCGCGTATTTCCATGATTTGAGAAGCGGCCTGTCGCATCCCGGATAAACAGGGACATGGTATCGCGCGAATTTTTCAACGGTGTATAGTGCGTTTTCAACCTCTTGGTTGAATTCCACGTTGCCGCACACGACTGTGACGGCTTCGACCTTAACGCCGGGCCATTTCAACGCCAGCAACACCGAAATGGTATCGTCGCCCGCCGTGTCCGTATCTATTATAAGACGCAGCATGAATGTCACCGCCTAAGTTTCGCGAGGTTTTGGGGACCGAATCCGGAGGGCAGCATCCTTAAGAGCGATGAAACAATGGGTTTTCCTCCACGCCCTTCGACGACTATTTTCATCCGTGGGTTGAATTCATAGAGGACCTGTCTGCATGCCCCACATGGGTAAACTGGGTTGCTTCGACTGGAAACAACAGCGATTGCTTTGAAAAATTTCATTCCTTCAGACACAGCTCTAAAGACCGCAGTTCTTTCAGCACAGTTTGAAAGACCGTAGCTCGCGTTCTCAACGTTACATCCAGTAACTATTTCATCATCTCCTGTGAGCAGCGCAGCACCCACTCGAAATCTCGAATAAGGTGCGTAGGAATGCTGCATCGCTCTGCGTGCATGAAAAAGAAGTTCGGAATATGTCGCCATCAAGTCGCCTTGAACGCAGAGAGATATAACTGTTAGCATGAGTTTTGATATCTGATGTGATGCCTTACGAAACAACGCATAAAAAGTCTGTCGCCAGCTTTACGTGAACCGGCTTGGCTTTAGGAAGGGTGGCGGTCGTGGGAGACATTAATTTCGACATCATAGCTTTTCACAGCAAATTTCCAGCGAAAGGAGCGGAAGAATTGGCTCAAAAAGCGTTCTTTAGGCATGGAGGTTCTGCGGCAAACATCGCTCACGCATTTGCGCTACTTGGTTTGAACGTCGTGATGACTGGATGTGTGGGCAGGGACCTTATCGGGAAAACGCTGGTTACCGATTTGGCGAAGACTGGAATAGACATTTCATGCATTCAGTCGACCTCTCAAGACATTACGGGAGTTGTGTACATTTTCGTCACAGCCGACGGAGAAAGAACGATGTTGGCATACCGCGGAGCCAACAAACATCTTCAATACAACGAGCGAATCCGAAAGGCAATCAAAAACATCGACGCCATATTTTTCAGCGGATACAGCTTCCTCGAAAACAGCCAAAAAGAAACAGCATTCAAAATTCTTGACGACGTTGTCGGAAGCGGCTGCCTGCTTTCCATGGATTTGTGCGTTCCTCTCGCAACTCGGACAAGAATACTGAAGCGGACAGCTTCTGTGATGGATTACGTTTTCATGAATGTTCAGGAATTCGAAATTCTTTCCACACAAATGGATGTCAAATCGGTTCCAGAGCTTTCTTCTCTGTGGAACTGTGTCGTAGTGCTGAAGAGGGGGAAAGACGGATGCATGATTTCGACGGAGACCGGCGAAGTAGTGAAGATTCCGGCCAAAAGAGTACGACCGGTGGACACAACGGGTGCCGGCGACGCATTCACAGCCGGTTTTATCTACGAGCTTTTAAAAGGTTCAACATTTGAGAGATGCGGTCGCACGGCAGTTGAACTCGGTGCACGAGCATCTCAGGTTATTGGAGGGAGAATAGACAAAGTATTTTTGCCGGCGCGAAAATAAATGATTGTGCCGCAGCCTCTTCTTCCGATGAAACCCGACGCTCTGAAACAACTCTTCAAAAACCCCAAACCAATCATAGCCATGATACATTTACCACCTCTTCCCGGCTCCCCCCGTTACGCCGGTGCTGCGATGGAGGATATCATCGAGTATGCGTTAAGGGACGCCGAGCTTCTCAAAGCCGGAGAAGTTGATGGACTACAGGTGGAGAACATAGGCGACTACCCTTATCTCAAGCCTGACGAAATCGGACATGAAACCACAGCTTTCCTCGCCGTCGTGGCCCGTGAAATCCGTAAAGCAACCGGAATGCCGGTTGGAATCTGTTGTCTCGCCAACGGCGTCATTCAAGCCATGGCCGCATGCGTCGCATCTGGAGCAAGATGGGTTCGTGCGGCCGAATGGGCTAACGCCTACATAGCTGACGAAGGATTCGTAGAAGCCATAGCCCATAAAGCACTCAGATACCGGGCCAACTTGAGAGCCTACGATGTGAAAGTTTTCGCCGATGTGCATGTGAAGCACGGAAGTCATTTCATAATAAGCGACAGGCCTTTCGAAGAGCAGGTTGCCGACGTCGAGTTTTTCGACGCCGACGCCATTATAGTTTCAGGAACAAGAACAGGGGCAGAAACACCTTTGGAACGCGTCGTGAAAGCCAAACAAGCCACTTCATTACCAGTGCTTATCGGAAGCGGGCTCAACGCAACAAACGCTGAAACACTTCTCAAAGTTGCTGACGGCGCGATAGTCGGTTCTTACATGCGGAAGGACGGAGTTTTCTGGAACCCTGTTGAGCTCGCGAGAGTGAAAACTCTGATGTCGGTCGTGAAGAAACTCCGATAATTAAGGTAGTGGAGCGAGACATTCGAAAGTTTCTAAAAAATTTATATACGTTGCTTAGCATGTTGAACTGATGAGTGATAGAGGATTAACGAGAACCGAATCTATTTTGGCTGTTCTCTTGGTTGTCGCCGTGATCGTTGCCGGTGTTGGCTGGGTTCAAGTGGGTCAACAGGTTGGGGCACTGCAAACCGTTACCGTTACGCGAACGGTCGGCGAAGGAGCTGTCCTCACCACCACGGTCGTCCGCACTTCGACTGTAACAGTTGAAAGACCAGTAGCTCCTGGGAAAATCAAAATCGCTGTAGTGTCGGACATAGGTGGAAGAGGCGACCTCTCGTTTAACGACATGGCGTTTAAGGGAGGAGATGAGGCTGAGAAGGATTTCGGCGTTGTGATGGTTGAATTAATTAGCAAAAGCGAGGCGGACTACGTTCCAAACCTTGAAACAGCCGCAAAAGACCCCGACGTTAAACTGATAGTCGGTGTCGGCTTTCTGCTGAGCGAAGCACTTCTGGAAGTCGCGAAAAGATACCCTGACAAAAACTTCGCCGGCATCGACACCTTTACTCAAACACTTGCAGTAAGCAGTTTAGGCAAGCCCCTGCCCAACATGATCGACATCGTTTATGAGGAGCACAAGGGCAGTGCCATGGTGGGGGCGCTTGGATGCCTTGTTGCCGCATACTATAATGAAAGAGGGGGAAACTATCCATACATCGGCGGAGTTTTCGGCATCGAAATACCTGTTCTCTGGAAGTTTGAAATCGGGTACAAGTGGGGATGCGACTGGGGGCTGAAATGGTATGAACAAAGGTTCGGTCGTAGAGCACCTGTGATAGGTGGTGATGGCAGATATGGTTCGGGCCCTGGATGGAGGGATGGTCTGTACTGCCCAGCTAGTGAACAGTGCTGGTACAAGGGACGAGTACTCTGGACTTACACCGGCACGTTCAGCGACATCACCAAAGGATATGCCGCGTCCAAACCCATGTTCGAGCAAGGAGCCATCGCGGTTTACAACATCGCAGGCCCGCTCGGGCTCGGCATCAACCAAGCCGTTCAAGAAATAGCGACCGAACGCAGGCTGACAAACGGGCCGCCTTTCTGGATAGGAGTAGACGCAAACCAAGACTGGATAAACCCAGGATTCATCATAGCAAGCATGATGAAACGAGTCGACAGAGGAGTTTACTACGCGACTTTGCTCACCGTCATCGGCAAATTCAGAGAAGTCGTAGCCGAATCTAACGGCGTGCTAACTCTTGGAATAGGAACACGCATAGGTCGGTTGTCGATGGAAGGCATTTCTGTTAGCACCCTCGGAGACTTGGATGAATTCATCCAAATGGGCGTGGAGGCGGAAAGACTGACGGGAAAGAAAGTTCTGCCAATGCCTCCGGCCGAAATCAGGCGAAAAGTCACTGAAATGCGTGAAAGCCTGCCAACATGGATATGGGATGCTTTGACCGAGCTTGAATCTAAGATAAGAAGCGGACAAGCAGAAGTCCCGATGGTGATTACAAAAGAAGCAGTGGACCGCTGGCGAGAACTCCTCGGATAAAACACGAACCGCATCATGACAAAACCACTTATTTTTTCCTCATCAGGAAGACGTAGATTACTTTCTAAAGCGGCTGAATCAGTGCTCGCTGCGGCACTAGGGCTTCTCAGTGGAGCCCTGCTGATGTCACTTTATGGATACGATTTTGTCGCGGCTTACCAGGCTCTATTCGTCGGAGCTTTTGGCGATCTTTCCGGAATTTTGGAAACATTAGCTTTCGCAACTCCGCTCATCCTGACTGCTATAGCATTCGCGGTCGGAATCCGGTCGGGATTGTTCAACATAGGCGCTGAAGGACAAATGTACATCGGAGCAATAGCCGCCGTCTACGTAGGCGGGGCGTTCTCACTTCCGCCCGGGATACATCTAATCGCCGCAACACTTTTCGCCATGATAATAGCCGGTCTGTGGAGCCTTCCAGTAGCGGTTCTCAAAATAACTCGAGGCGTCCATGAAGTTGTTTCAACCATCATGCTCAACTGGGTTGCTTTCTGGCTCGTCACATATCTCATCACTTACCAGCTTGCTGACCCGGCACGAGCGGAAAGAGCCGTGCCAGTCCAGGAAACCGCAAGATACACCGTCATAGGCGCGTCACTTACGACGGTTTTCCCCGTAGTCATCGCCCTCGCCATCCTCGTCTACTTCATCATCTGGCGCACAACTTTGGGATATGAGTTAAGAGTTGTGGGCTACAACCCAGAGGCAGCTAGATATGCGGGAATCAGCATCAACAAATCAATCATAATGAGCTTTCTAATTGGCGGCATGATGGCTGGAATGGCGGGGGCGTCCCAAGTTCTTGGACGGCCTCCCCACTGGACCGTCTTCGCCACGATGGGTAACTTGATGAACCTCGGCTTCGAAGGAATAGGTGTTTCGCTAATCGGCCGAAACCACCCCATAGGAATAATTTTCGCCGGCATTTTCTACGGAGGCCTGCTTCACGGAGGCCGTTTCATGGAATTCCACGTCGGAGTAGCATCCGAACTCGTGAGAGCAATCAACGGTATCATAATCCTCGCCCTCGCTTTACCCAGCTTGATACAAATCTTCAGCAAACCACTGCGAAGAAAGAGGGAGGCGGTTGTCGGATAGGAGACGAATCTTTAACGTCAGAGTTTTCTGGTTGCTCGCGGGGTTTGCAGCCGTAGCCGTAACTCTTTATGTTTTGCAAAACGTTGGAATGAGGCCCGCACGCCTTATCGAAACCGGATTACTTGTAATGACACCTCTCGCTTTGGCCGCGGTAGGCGAATGCATCAACGAAAAATCGGGCCAGATTAACATCGGAATCGAAGGCATCTTCCTGATATCAGCCGTAGCTGGTGTTTACTGGGCTGAAGTATTTAATTCAGGAGTTTTAGGAATTCTCGCCGGCGGAATTTTCGGAGCATTGGTCGGAGGTTCTCTCGGTCTATTATACAACTACGGCAGAGCCGAACAAATTATCGCAGGCATGGCTCTCAACATCATGGGCTCGGGACTTTTCCAATATTTGCTCATGGCGATCTGGGCTTTTCCTGGGATACACGTCTTCTCGCGGCAACTCGTAGTTCCCCGAATATCAATTCCTTTTCCCGGAGGAGAACTCGCCGTAAGCCCTATAACGCTGATAGCAATCGCCGCGGCGTTTCTCGCTGCCCTGCTACTCTACCGAACCTTGTTCGGCCTCCGGCTACGCGCCGTCGGTGAAAAACCCGAATCAGTGGACGTAGCGGGCCACAGCGTAGCACGGACGCGAATTTTAGCCAGCATTTTAGGGGGTTTTCTGGCGGGCTTGGGCGGTGCTTTCATGCCTCTGGGATGGTTCGGCGGCCTAGTCAAAGAAATCACAGCAGGTCGGGGATTCATCGCTTTGGCAGCTGTCGTTTTTTCAGGCCTCAACCCTGTGACAGCCTTAGCCGCAACTTTCATCTTTGGTTTCGCTGAAGGAGTAGCATTCACAGTGGTGGTGACACCGGGAGTGAAAGAGGCTGTGCCGTTTCATTTCATCCAAATGATTCCATACTTGCTAACCATCGCGATTCTCGCCGCTTTCGCAGCTTCGAGAAGATTTCCTAAAGCACTTGGAAAACCATACATCCGCGAATAAGCCCAAACGATAATTATCTCTTCGGTTTCTTTACTTCGCCCGTTATCAATAGGTTGAGAGGAGCTCCGTTAACCATCGTGACCTTATATCTCACACCCGGCAAATCACCCATCGACTTTCCCATGGAGCCGCCGATACCCTCTATGATGACTTCATCGTGTTCGTCGACGACGTTAAGGGCTCCGTCTCCGGGGAGAAAAGCCGTCACCACTTTGCTGTTTTTGATGAGCTGGACGCGGACACATTTTCGAACAGCTGAGTTCGGCTGCCTCGACTCAATTCCGACTTTTTGAACAACTATGCCACGGGCCATGGGAGCGCCTTCAAGAGGGTCAGTCTTCTCCTTCAATCCCAGCATTCGAATTCGATACTTTCTGATAGCCCATCTGAACCGGTTGCGGACTTTCTTCAAGTGACGGGCGGCGAATTCACCGTTACCCAACCTAATCGCCGAACAGATAGAGAAAACCGGTTTCTAATAAACGTGCGTAACCATCTAACCTCCAATCGTATGCATAGGACGCACCAAGGGTGCCAAGGATTTGTTTTTCAGCAGCGTCTCGACTCCGGCGAATTTTTTCCTAAAGCTTTGTCTGATGAATTCAGCTATTTCACTGTCGGTTGCGTTTCCTCTTAGGAGCTTTTTGAGGTCGTATTCGTCGCGACTGAACAGGCAGGGAACTATTTTTCCGTCGGCTGTTAAACGGATGCGGTCGCAGTCTCCGCAAAATGGCTGAGTCATCGAAGTGATGACGCTGACGCTTCCCGGTGAACCGTCGGCGAACTCGTAACTGACAGCCGTGCTGCCAGGTTCCCGTGGCAACTTCAACAACCTGTATTTCTCCTCAATTTTTGCGATTATCTCCGAGCCTGGAACAAGCCGGGAAACATCCCATGGATGGCGTCCGTCAAAAGGCATGTATTCAATAAACCGGATGGCGAAGCCAGACTGACGACCGAGGTCGACGAAGTCAATTATTTCGTCATCGTTGCAGCCTCGTGTGATGACGCAGTTAATCTTTATCGGTTTAAGCCCGGCGTTTTTCGCAGCTTTTATGCCGTCCAAAACTTTGCTGAACACGTCCTTTCTCCCGACTATTAGTTCAAACCTTTCGGGCTTCAGGCTGTGAAGGCTTATGGTTACGCTGTCGAGGCCCGCTTGCTTAAGTGCTTTGGCTTTCTCCGCGAGGAAATAACCGTTGGTAGTCATCGATATCGATTCAATTTTCTCAACAGACCTGAAAAGTTTGACACCTGCTTCGATGTCTTTTCTCAGCAGAGGCTCGCCGCCGCTAAGCCGAAGCTTAGTCACATTCATGTCCGCGAGAATTCTCACCACGCGTGTCATTTCTTCGTAGGTGAGGATTTCTGAATGAGGTAGCCAGACGGGGTTCAATGGCATGCAGAAGTCGCATCTAAAGTTACATCGGTCAGTCACGGATAGACGGAGTTTCCGCGCCACTCTTCCGAAGCCGTCGACCAGCTGCAATGCCCACGGTAATAACGAGCTGGTTAGAATAAAAACAATTCCCTACAACAAACGGGTAGTTCTACTTGATTGACTGCATCGCGTGCCGGTAGATGTGAGCGATGAGTCCGAAAATCATCACTATCACTCCGAGGTTGAACAGCGATAGATTCTTCAGCCCTTCAAGGTAGTTCTGGAAAGCAACTAGGGCGAGAATGGCGTTGACGGCGAGAAGTCCCATGATTATTCTGACGGACCATTCGTATGGAAGCTGGAAGGTTATCGGCCTCGTCCGAACCGGTGGCTTCG
Source organism: Candidatus Caldarchaeum sp. (assembly GCA_038831915.1). Taxonomy (GTDB): domain Archaea; phylum Thermoproteota; class Nitrososphaeria_A; order Caldarchaeales; family Caldarchaeaceae; genus Caldarchaeum. Next base: position 19,424 of record JAWBKB010000012.1, on the reverse strand, counting down.
GCTGTCTCGCGGAAGGCGGTGGGGCGATGTATTTGTAGCTGATGATGAACGACGCCGCGATTAGGAAGGCAAGAACTGAGTAGAACACGAGCGGCTCTATGTAAACCGCGGTGAAAGCATCGACTCTGGGTGTTGTGTAGAATCCCCAAACAGTGGTGACAATTATCAACACGATGGATGATATCCCTGCCGCGGTAAAGAAGGGTCTTTCCTTCCAGCTGAGTTTTTTTGACCTATCCACGAACGGCACAAGGAGGAAGAACATGATGAACAACAGCGGCAGCAGAGCCCCGGAAGTGAACCTTTCCAAACCCGTTCGGATGAACGCGTAAATCGCTGTGAGATACCATTCCGGAACTTCGACGATAGCTCTTGTTGGGTCGTATTTGATGCCGAGCTCAACTGGGAAAAGCCCTCCCGCGATTAGGATAGCACCGATAACGCCTGCAACTACCGGTGGGTCGAAAACAAGGTTCCGTGGGAAATGAACGAGTGCAAGTAGAATCATTATCATCGGTAGAATAAACACATGCAAAGCGTAGAACCTTATGATGAGGTCGTAGAGGCCTCCGCCGAGGAGAATGGGGGCGAGCTGCGGTCCCAGAATTGGTGCGGCGTTGGTCAGCCCGACAGCGATGTTGACGGCAAGCATGGCTCTTTGGTTGAGTATGAGGTCATATCCGGTAAATGCTTCGAGAACAGTTACCGTGCCGAGTATTACTCCCGTAACCCATATGACTTCGTTCTTGACTTTGTATCTCCCGCTGAAATACTGGTAGAAGAGATGAGCGATGGCGAGAAAAACCATGGCGTTCGAAGCATGGTAATGTATGTTTCGGATGAAGAATCCATACGCGATTTTTTCTTCGATTTCCTTCACGCTACTGTAGGCCAAGTTGACGTCTGGCCTGTAATAAAACATAAGAAGCGCGCCGGTGATTCCCAATAAAGCAAAGACTATTGCCGTCAAAGTTCCCAAATAGCCGAACGGGCTTACAGCCATTCTGGGAATCTGAAACCTGAAAGTGACGATGGGGGTTCTTTCCAACCTGTCAACCAGCCATTTCACAAAGTCGTCAAACACGCGGCCGAGAGGCCCAGACTCGGCTTTCTGCTGAGACATCTCAGAATCTATCCCCGCCGTTCAGTATATAAGAATAATTTCACATCAAAGCACAGTTAAATAACGTATTTAAACAGAACATCACGTGTTCAAGCACGTCATATCCGCTAAGCAGTTCGACCGCTCCACTGTCATGAAGCTCTTTGAACAATCGAAGAAAATCAAGACGCTGCTAAGCCAAGGTAAGCTGTTAAACATCGCTGAGCGTCGAATTTTGATGACTGTTTTTCTCGAGCCGAGCACACGGACACGTCTAAGCTTTGTGTTTGCAATGAAAAGAATTGGCGGAGACGTTGTAGATTTCGGACCCGAAGAGATCACGAGCAGAGCCAAAGGAGAATCCTTCGAAGACACCATGAAGATGCTTGACGGATACAATCCTGACGTAATTGTTTTGAGAAGCAAAGAAGTCGGCGCCGCGGAAAAAGCCTCAAAAATCGTAAGGTGTTCAGTCATCAACGCCGGCGATGGATGGAACGAACATCCAACACAGGCCTTGCTCGACGTCTACACGATATGGGAAATTTTCGGAAAAGTCGATAATCTCAGAATCGGTATTATGGGTGACCTAAAATACGGCAGAACACCCAGCAGCCTCTCATTCCTCCTTTCAAAATTTGACGGCATCGTGTTTCATTACATCGCCCCGCCACAGCTCCAAATACGCGAAGAAGTCCTGAGAGAGGTTGAACGTTTTGAAGTCCATCAACACTCCAAGCTTGAAGAGGTAAAAGACGAGCTCGACGTTCTCTACGTAACACGTTTACAGAAGGAGAGATTTTCCGACCAGAAGACACACGAAGAATTGAAGGGAAGCTACACAGTAACAATCGATTCGCTGAAAAAGTTGCCAAAAATCCCCGTCATCATGCATCCTCTTCCAAGAGTTGACGAACTGTCGACGGAAGTTGATCAGCTTCCAGAGGCCAAATATTTTCAGCAAGCTGAAAATGGTGTTGTTGTTAGAGCTTCTCTCATAGCTTCATTACTCGGCGTCGATTCAGCCTTGAAGTAAGTCTTTATCCTTTTAAAGCTTTGTCTAATTTTCGGAGTTTTTCGTGTACGAAACGTCCGTTTGAAGCAACGAGAACGTCGTCAAAGTACACATCGGGATTATAGACACCTAGGTCTGTATGAGCAGAAGCCAGCCCGAGCTTGCCTTGAAACTTGAGGCTTTGAGCGCCAAACCCAAACTCAACTCCGGCGTATAGCCTTTCATCCTCGAGCGGCACTCCCGTCAGCTTGGCTTTTGGATGAAAACCCCAAGAAGCGTGCGCGACTTGATACATTTTTTCGTCCTGCCAACCAGTCAACCATTTTTCAAAAATCTTCGCTTCGACACCTCCTTCAATTTTTGAGATCTTTCCGTTCTTCATGACGATTTTCACGGGGTTTTTGAGCATTCCGATCTCAGCAGGAGGCCATACAAACGTGTCTGCGACCAAAACACCCTCGAAGCTTTCTTCAACCGGCGCCCACGAAATCTGGCCTCCCAAAGGCTTATAGAAGCCTTTCAAATTCATTATGCCGTCGTTGTGGAAAACAGGCCTTCTATGATCATTTTCGAATACGAAGTCCGTCCCGTTAGGGCTGGTTATTTTCACTTTTCTGGCCTGTTTGGTCAATTCCGAAAGTTGGTCGCCGAGCTCGCACATCTTGCGGTAGTCAACACGTCCGACAAGACGTATCATCATGTCTGGAGTGGTGCCAGTGAGCTCGAGTATTCGTGCTCCAGCTTTGATTGCCTCGTTGTACGTTTTTGTATGCAAGATATACATCAAAGGTAGGCTTACGATGACGTCGCTAGCTTTCATGGCTTCCCCTACATGCTTAGGCGGTTCGACGTCAACTTCTTCACGTGTTTCATAAATCGCAATCATGGGCTCAGCATCCAGAGATTTAACGGCGGAAGCCAAGAGCTTAACCATCTCAACGTCGATAGCCGTATCAGCTAAAATCAAAACCTGCTCTCCGGGTTTTACAAGACAGAGATCACGGACAGTTTTCAAACACGCTTGATAAAGCTCCATAAACATTGGACTTCACTAGAGCACTGCTAGTTGACCGATATAAGGATGAAGACTGTAAAAACTATTATAACACAGCGAACAAAAGAGAGATTTGTTGAAGCAAGCCGTTATTGGGTTTGTCACAATCGGACAGTCACCCAGAACAGACATCATGGATGATATACAGGATAGTCTGCCGAAAGAAGTGGAAGTGATACAGGTCGGAGCACTCGACCATTTCGCCAACTTAGAAGAGGTGTCAAAAGTTCTTCGACCGGAACCCGGAGAGACTGTTTACGTCACAAGAATGAGAAGCGGTCAGGAAGTCAAAATCAGCAAAGAAAAATTGATGCCTCTAATGAAGGAAAAAATTGAGCAACTTGATAAAATTAATGTAGACGCGGTCGTGATAATGTGTTCTGGAGAATTTCCCGAATTCGAGTCTTACTCAATAGTAATTTACCCTGACAAAATTCTCAAAGGCATCGTCTCAAGCATTCATTACAAAGGCAACGCCGCAGTTTTGGTTCCCTCTACTGACCATCTCCAATATGGATATAACAAATGGAGTAAATACTTCCCCGAGCCTTTGATCGTGCCGATTTCACCCTACACTGCTGGTTTGGATGAATTTGTTCAAGTAGGCCAACGATTGAGGAAAGCCGATGTCAAGCTAGTCGTTATGGATTGTGTTGGATACAGTTTCCGCCAGAAGAAAGCTTTGAGGAAAACGGCTCCGTCTGCAAAAATCATGTCCACCAGAGGCGTCGTTGGGAAAATAGTTTCGGAGCTTTTTTAGAGATTCTATCTTTTTCTAAGCCTCGGATTCAAATGTTCAACGAGACCGTCCCCTAACAGGTTGAGTCCTACAACAATAATTGAAAGCATCAATCCGGGGAAGACTGCCATCCACCATGCGACCATCAGATATTGCTGAGCTGTGTTCAACATTAGGCCAAGGCTTGGCACGTTTGGGTCTGCTACTCCAAGGAAACCTAGACCAGCTTCGATGAGAATAGCGGAATTTACTTGTAGAATTACATAAGGAATAACGGCGGGAAACGCATTCGGAAGTATTTCGCCAACGATTATTTTCGAATCAGGTAAACCTATCGCCTTCGCCACCTCGACGAAGGACCTCTCCTTTATCGATAGAAATTCCGCTCTCATCATGCGGGCAATACCCGGCCAACTTACTATCCCTATGGCTATGATAATGTTCGTGAATGTCTGTCCGAATATAGCTACTATCACGAGGGCGAGAAGAAACTGGGGAAGAATTAAGGTGACGTCGGTCGCTCTCATCAAAATGTCTTCAAGCCTGCCGCCATAGTAGCCGGCTAGCATTCCGACCAAAGTTCCGATTGTAAGAGCTATGGCTACCGAGCTAAAACCCACCATCAACGAGGTTCTGATTCCATATATGACGTTGCTGTATATGTCGCGTCCAAGGTCGTCGGTCCCAAATGGATGCGACAACTCGGGTGTGGTGAAAGGTCTTCCGGTCAGGGTTTTGAGCGGTGGATTCCAAGTTATCAACGGTGCCATAACGGCGGCCAACACTACGACGGAAACAACTATTATTCCTGCCTTGAGCCGGCCGTTGATTTTTGGACTCTCTGACGAAAGAATTTTGCCGAACGGGTTTCGGCGAATGTTCATTTTCACCTCACTCTTATTCTTGGGTCTAAGAGTCCATAGACAACGTCGACTATTAGGTTGGCTATTATGATTATGACCGAGCCATAGATGAACACGCCAAGGACTACTGGATAATCTCTCAATCTTATAGAGTCGTATAGAAGCGAGCCCATTCCCGGCCATGCGAAAACGGTTTCGGTCAGTATTGCTCCTACAAGCAACACTCCAGTGTTGAAGCCCGTGTATGTTACTACGGGGATTAGCGCGTTTCTCAAAGCGTGTACAAAAATCACCCGACGGTCAGAAATTCCCTTTGATTTGGCTGTTATGATGTAGTCTTGTGTAAGCGCTTCTAACACGCTACCCCGCGTTATTTTAGTGGTGTACGCTATGTTAAAGGTGGCGAGCGTCATGACGGGTAAAACGAGATGTCGTAAAACGTCGAGAACATATTCAGGCCCTTCATATCCAGCGCCGATAGTAACCATGCCGCCTATCGGGAACCAGCCGAGATAAACCGCGAACACGATTAATATTATCTGTCCAAGCCAGAAGTAGGGAATGGATATTCCGAACAGCGACAAAAGCGAAAGCGATAAGTCCAGTCCGCCGCCTTTAGCCGCCGCAACTGTGCCGACGAGTATTCCTACTAATGCCGAAACGAGCATCGCTGTTAACACAAGAAGCAAAGTGGCGGGTATTCGAGCCAATATCAGATTTGCCACGGATTCGGACCTCAGATATGAATAGCCTAGGTCTCCGTGTACAACGTTCGAAAGATAGATTATCAACCTTTCATGAATGGGGCGGTCCAGACCAAGTCTTTCTCGAGCTGCTCTGACGAATTGTTCGTCTCCAACTTCTCCGACGAGAACATACGTGGGGTCTCCCGGAGCCAGGTTTACGAGCAGAAATGTAAGCACTATGACCGCGATAACTGTTAGTGCGTACTGTATGACCTTCTTCAACACAAAGATAAAGTTGAACGGCAATTGAGCTCCTCCTGTATGTGTTCACCTTAAAAACCTTTTTAGGTATTCGTGTCCGTCGACTCTCCGTAGAGATAGCAAGAAACCATTCTTTCGCCTGCTCCCACATGCGGCGGATGAACTTGTTTGCATTTTTCCATGACGTAGGGACATCTGGGATGGAATCTGCATCCAGAAGGTGGATTGATTAGCGAAGGGGTTTCACCTGTAATCGGCGTGCGGATGCGTTTTCTCGTTAACTCTGGGTCTGGTAAGGGCAACGCGGAAATCAGCATCGCCGTATAAGGATGTAGGGGTTTATGAATAACGTCGTTGGTTTCGCCGAATTCGACGGCTTTTCCAGCATACATCACAAGAGTTTTACTGCACATGGCCCGAATCAGCGCGATGTCGTGTGAGATTATGATGTAAGCTATTTTTGGGAATTGTTTACGCAATTCAAGAAGTAGATTGATTATTTGTCCACGTATGGAGACATCGAGGGCAGATACTGGTTCGTCTGCTATTATCACTTTCGGGTTTAAAGCAATTGCCCTCGCTATGCAGATTCTCTGTCGCTGTCCGCCGCTCAGTTCGTGAGGATATCTTTCGAGAAACAGCTCCGGCGGCGACATGCCAACCCTTTCGAGAAGTTCAGCGATTTTGGCATCGATTTCTTCATCAGACAAATCCGTGTGCAGTTTGTAGACTTGCTTCAAGGTTTGGCGAACCTTTTTACGTGGGTTTAGTGATGCCATCGGGTCTTGAAAGATCATTTGCATCATGGGACGAATCTTTAACATCTCTCTGGCATTTAGAGAAAGTATGTCAACACCTTGGAAGTATATTTTGCCGGCCGTGGGCTCAATAAGTCGCATTATCAAACGGGCCAAAGTGGTTTTTCCAGAGCCGCTTTCGCCGACTATGCCCAGGGTTTCTCCTTCACCGACTTCAAAGCTTACGTCGTCCACGGCTTTCACGAAGCTTTTCGCTCTGCCGTAAAGCGTTCTGCCTGCAGGAAAATACTTTTTCAGGTTAACGATTTTAAGCAATTTTTTTTCATCCATGATTCATCACTCTCGCAGCCAACAAGCAACTTGACGTGTTCCGCCTACCGATAATAACGACGGTTCGAGGGTTGTACATTTCTCGAACATGTAGGGACATCTTGGATGGAACCTGCATCCCGATGGCGGGTTTATGAGGCTGGGTGTTGTCCCCGGAATGGATGAGACTTTCTCGGACGAGCCGGCGATACTTGCCGCCGCGCTGAGAAGCCCAGATGTGTAGGGATGAAGAGGGTTTTTGTAGAGGCTGTATACATCAGCCATTTCGACAATTTTACCAGCATACATTATCGCCACTTTGTCGCATATCTCCGCAACTATCCCAAGGTCGTGAGTAATAAGAATCAACGACATCCCCATATCTTTTATCAAAGATTTTATCAATTCAAGAACTTCGGCTTGAACCGTTACGTCCAAAGCGGTGGTCGGTTCGTCTGCTATGAGCAAATCCGGCTTGCAAGAAATGGCGATGGCTATCATCACTCTTTGTTTCATACCTCCGCTGAGTTGATGCGGATAGCGTGAAGCCACATTCACAGGGTCTGGAATTTTCAGCTTCTCCAAAAGGTTAACGGCTTGTTTCCGCGCCTCTTCCCACGAGACCCCATAATGCCAGACAAGTCCTTCGGCTATCTGATTGCCTATCTTAATAGCAGGGTTGAGAAACGTCATCGGGTCCTGAAACACCATTCCTATTCTTCTGCCTCTAATTTTCTGCATTTCCGAATGTGAAATTTTGACGAGGTCGATTCCGTCTGGCTTCAGTACTATACTGCCTTTAACTATCCGCGCGTTTTTGGGAAGGAGACGCACTATCGAGAACGCCAGCGTTGTTTTTCCGCATCCCGATTCACCAACTATCGCGAGAGCTTCTCCTTTCTCAAGCGATAAGGAAACGCCGTCAACTGCCTTAACGGACCCGCCCAAAGTCTCGTATTGAACAACCAAGTCACGAATTTCGAGAACCAACAACTAATCACGTAGCAATATACATCCTACTATTGGAAAACCAGCCTCTTCTCGATGATATTCTCCACGAAACGCAGCTGCTCAACGTCTTTGACGCCTGCGCCGAGCGGCACCCTTTCTTTTGGCACGATAGTTATGTGAATTTTCATTCCCTCCTTAAGCTCGGCTGTCGTAACAGGTATGCACGTCTCAGCGTCGAGTGTCGTAATTAGGTCTGGAAACGTGGCGTATCTCTTCCCAGCAGTATTTTCCAAAGTCATGTATTCGTTAAAGAATGACAACTCGTAGTCTTCTTTTTCACCTTTAACTACCGTTTTTCCAACGTCATATCCGCCCACAGTTGTGATCTTGACGGTCTCGACAATTCCTCTATCGACGACTTTTCCTCCTGCACACGAGGTTATGGCGTCGATTTTCTTTTCAACGTCGTCGAACTGCTCGAGAATAATCTCTCCGACAGCAATGGCTTTGGACAAAGCTTCTGGAGCCGCATGGGTTTTGACGTATGAAATCGGGACCGGGTTACGAGTTATTGCTACCAATCCTCCAGCTTGAACAGAAGCCTCCCTCATTATCTTATCGACTTTGGCGATAGAGCCTTTTGCGAGAATTTCGACATAACTACCTGTTTCTGGATTTCCTCCAACTGCCGCTTGAATCGAAACGTATTCTTTCAACCGGTGAAGACCCATCGAGCCCATAACACCTGTTGGATGTGCTCGACCGTCTGCGGGCGCGTCTATGATGGGAAAATTCAGGAGTGCCGCAGGTATCCAGCCGTTGACGCTTGAAAACCCGCCGTTCTCTGCCGTAATGAACCCTGCGATTTGTTCCTTCAATTCTTCCAAAATAATTTCAGCTGACCTAACTATGTGCGATGGGGTCACGTGTTTTTGACGTGCCGAAGGCGCGCCAAGTATCGACGCCGTTAAAACTAACGAGGAGCTGTACTTTTTTTGCACGGTGGAGATGTCGATGATGTAAAGGTCTCCCAATTCAATCGCCATGAGACCGTATTTCAAGCCAGTTGCGATGTCACCCCCACCGCCTCCGCCGTAGAACGCGCCGCCGTAGACAGCAGCTCTGACTATGTGTTCGTCAACTTTTTTCATCATTTCGATGCACCGTTTCTTTCTGGCGTAGTATATTTAGAGTTGCTCCTCCAGCGGCTACAACTGCGTCTAAAATTGGTACAGACGCGTATTTTTGGACAGCTTTCTTAAAACTGATGGTTGTGTAGCCCGTGCATGCGAAAATGATGCATTCGACGCGTTCCTTCATCATTTTTTCCAACGCATCCAGAGCAGCCTTTTTCCCCCAATCGCTCATCAAGTCGATCGTGTTTTTGACGTTTTGAGGGCTTTCTTCAGCGATAATTCTACTTCCCAAAACATCACGGATCACCCTTGGTGTTTCATCTGTAAGGTTCAACACTCCCACTCTATCTGCTACTGTCAACGCAAGCGAGGCCACTGCAGAGCCGGCCCCTATCACGGGTATTGGTACCATTTTCCGGGCCTCGGAAACAGCTGGGTCAGCGGCACAACTAACTAACACCGCGTCAAATCCCTCGTCGGAGAATCCTTTGACAAGCCGCAAAATTTTTGGCTCAGCTATAGTCTCAGATTCACGGTCGAAGATACCGTTCGGCTGGTCTTCGATGCAGCGCGAGGTTACATGAAGTTCGGGATAAACAAGTTGGACAATTCTCCCATGAATGTTAAGAACTTCATCATCCCGTAATGTAACTACGCGGATTAGTCCGACTTTATATTTCATCTACATATCCCCCGTCCGGCCACAACTACTCCCCGCCCAATGATGCTCGACACATCGCCGTGCAATTTGATTATGGTTTCGAATTCTTCAGGGTCATAGAAAGAGGCCCGTCCTGCCCCAAAATCTTTAGCTACTTCTATTATAAATCTCGTCGCCTGTTCTAAAGCGAATACGTTTGTTGCTCCCGTGGCTGACCCCGCGACGACTGCTTTAGTTGTAGTGGCAACTCCGACAACTGGAGCTTTCGTGAAAAGCCACGGCTGCATCATGCTGTTTAAATGATACACGGCCGTCTTGTAGGGAAGCAGGTCTTGCATCGTTATGGGGACCACAACGGGCTCGTGGCCCGCGACGTTTACGTAAATGTTAAGTAGGTCTCTGCTGACTTTCAGTATCCAGCCTTCCTTTACGGTTGGCGTGATCGCGAAGCCTGTGTGATTCACTACAAGGTTTGCTTTAGTAGCGTCAACGGAAAGAACTGCTTCCATTTCAGGAGATACTTCTTTCGAGAGCAACTTGTACATGTCGACAGGTGAATCCATCATCGGAGCTGGGTGATGCGGACGCGTGGGCGCGTCTGGACAAATGTGTGTCGTAAACACTACATCGCCAGCTAATACATCTCCTTTCTTATTTATTTCGGCTAAAGCGTACGCGGCTGCAAGCGCTACCACAGCCCCGTCGGCGTCAGAGACTATCCCAAGTTGGGCGGGCCTGGCTCCGACACCGCCTAACCTTCCTACAACCCCTAGGGTCGGAGCGTCTCCACCCGAAGTTTTTCCCCGCGCTCCAGCTAAACGAAGAATGATGAAATCGGTGTCACCACGGTCACCGGAAACATTTTCCACAGAAGCAGATAAATTGTTCAAACCCTTGGATTGGAAGAACCGGGTTATTTTCTCGCCTGACGCATATGGGTCGTTGAGCAGATCAACAATTTCTAATACGTTTCTCAAGGCAGACATCACGATGCGCCTAAAAACAAAAAAGAAAAAAGATTTTTTAGGATTTTGGCTTGCGTGTCTTGGAGACGGCGTAGGAGATAGAACCTATCGCGATTACGAGAGCAACCACTATGGCAGCTATAACCCATTCAGGTATTGCTTGCGGCTGCGTTGGCTGCTGAACGACCACGGTTGTCACCTCCGTTCTTTCAACCTGTGTTACTTCGCGGAGGGGTGCTTTTACCCAGTAGACTTTTTCGAGATTGAGGTAGCCGGTTCCCAAGCCGTGTTCCCATGCACCGGGGTCGAGTTCGTCGGTGAAATCTGTGTTGACCGCGGCCACAAATGTTCTTGAACAAGTCCATACAGCAGGCTGGTCTTGGACCAAAATTTTTAGGGCTTCGCGGACGAGCTGTACTTCGCGCTCTCTGTCGATTTCATACTCGGCTGCGAATATCAGTCGGTTGAATTCTGGGTTGTTATAGCCCATCGCATTAGACCATGAGGCCCTGATGATTCCTCTTTCAGTGTAGTATCTGATGAAGAATCCCGGACCGGGCCCGTGGACGAATGGGAAGATGCTCATGTCGAAGTCCCAGTTACGGAAAACTCTTTCGTGCCAAGCCGCCGTATCAAGAGCCACTATTTCCACAGCTATTCCTACGTTGCCCAGAAAGTCTCTGATGAGTTCGGCTTGCTTCAAATAGAACGGGTATGCTACAGAGTCGATGACTAATCGCAGCTTGAACCTTGTTCCGTCTGGACCTCTCCTATAGCCTGCTTCGTCGAGCAATCGCTCAGCCAAGGCGGGGTCGTAGCTCGGCTGACTAACTCCAGGATGGTATCTTGCGACTGCAGGTGCGCTTGAAACTACTGAATCGAGTGCTTCAACCCTGTTAAAGTACACAACTTCCGCTATCTTTTTCCTATCGATTGCCGCGGCTATAGCTTTTCTCACCCTGACGTCTTTCAACGGTGCTGGGCCGTCGGGGTGAAGGTTGAATCCGACGACGTCAAGAGAGCCGCCCGGGCTGGGGAAGAACCATGTTCTTCTTCCGACGAGCTGTCCAAGCCCGATTTTTTCCTGTAGGCTAAGCGCGTCAGACATAGCGAGTCCGTAGTTCCAAATGAAGTGGATGTCTCCCTTCTCAAAAGCCAGGGTCAGACCTGGAGACGTTCTTATCAGCCTGAAAATTATTCGGTCAAGGTATGGTAGGTCTTTTTTCCAGTAGTTGGGGTTCCTTTCAAGGATGATGTATTCTCCTTTCTTCCATTCTTTGAATTTGAAAGGCCCGGTTCCGACCGGTTGGGTGTTGTACGGGTTGTTTGCGATGTCTGTGTTTTCATACAAGTGTTTGGGGCTGATGTTTATGCCCGAGCCACCGAAATATCCGGGATACAGAGCGGGCGACCAAGTTCGGTTGAACCTGAATACTACTGTGTAAGGGTCTGGTGTGTCGATGGATTTGACGAATCCCGTAACCATGGTTGCCACGAAGCTGTTGAACACGGGCGCGACTTTTTCATATGTAAACTTCACGTCGGCAGAAGTAAATGGTTTTCCGTCGTGCCATGTCGCGTTCCTAACCAGGTTGAAAGTTATGGTCATTCCGCCGTCTGGCTCTCTTCTGATTTGCCACGACTGCGCCAGCTCTGGCTTCCATTCAAGTGTTTCAGGATCTATGGATACGAGAGTGTTGCCTATCTGCCTCACGATTTGGTAGAAAGCCCATGTCGGGGGACCGCTTAGGTTGAGGTGCGGAGGCTCTGAAGCTATGCCGATGACAAGAGTTCCGCCATGTCTCGGCTGTGCCTCTAGAGTTGGCATACTAGATAAGAAAAGCAACAAAGCAATTACCAACGCTATCGAAGGCAGGAGTTTCAATTTTTCGAGTCCAAACACATCTTTTCATTGCTTATCTCTCAAATTTATGTTTTAAATCTCAAATGATAACAATAAGCCTACGAAGACTGTTTTCGCCGAAAAGGAGCAGATGCGTTCCCGGCGAAAATCCATGCTCCGACAGCTGTTGCCGCGGCTGAAACACTTATCGCTACTAATTTTAGAATGTTTGGGGTGCCGAAGACGATGACTGCCTCCATTTCTGTAACGGCGTAGAACAAGATAATGTTGGCTGCGACGAGAAACAGTACTGTGCTAGGCACTAAAACCAGTTTTCTTCTGGAGATAGAAGGCAAAATAGCTGAAAAAATTATAAGGTTAACCGAGCCTGCCAACGATAACAAAGTAGTCAAATCTGTGGAAAACGATGCCAACAAAGCGAAAAGCATGGCGACTACAGCCGATAATTGTGGGGAAAACGAATTCTCTTTAACTATTTTTTTCAATGAAATGGGGGATAATTCGACAACTCTTTTCAACAAAGTGAAAACAGCCGCCAACCCAAAAAACTGAGCTACGTATTGAAAGAGTTGACTTGTTAGGTTCATGGTTGGAAAACCTGTTAACGGTGTGAGAAGTAACGCCAGAGATTGATTCAAAGAAAGTCCTGCGAACGCGAGAGCGGCCGCGGCGGCGAAAAACGGAGCTTCCGAAAGTCGGTTAACATAACTTTTTCCGCTCAACTCTATCGAAGCGAAAACCATCGCCAAAATAAGAAAGAAGTCGAGACCTATTTCGATGGTAACTGGTTTCCCGGCTTCGACCAATGGCGAGAGAAAAATACTGCTTATCACGAATATCATGGCAGTTGACAGAACTACTATCATCGATGTGTCCGCTTTATCCAACACATCTCTTGGAAAAGAAGCAAATGCGAGGAGAAGCGCTGGAGATATCGCGGGCAATAATTCAGCGGGGATTGTTTCTGGAGTTGTTGACGTAGCTAAAATTAGACTGGTTATGGCTATGACCGTGGTCAGGATATGGGAGGCAGTTGAACCTATTTTTTGGTAAACTTTTGAATTAATAACTACGGCGGCTCCGTATGCTATGAGAAGTATTGGATGAAGGTTGCTGTCTTGAAGCGCCCGCAGAACCACCGCCGTCGAAAGGTATAGGAAAATCGTGCGCAAAAAGATTTGTGAACGGCTTTTTTGGACAGTTTTTCGATAAAGATAGTTGGCTGCGGGAATTAAAAGAGATACCACAACTATTAATGCTATTAGAGTTTCGGAAAAGGTTCCTCTAGCCGATGCTTGAAAAGCAGCAGAAGAGAAAAGAAAAAAAGACGTTAGGCCTGCTGTTGGTGTCAAGTTCTTAAGAGAGAGGCTCCGGCCGCCGAAAAAATACATTCCTGCGACGAAACTTAACAAAACTAGGGCGAAAACCACGAGCGGCTGCAATTCCATGGGCCGTCCAAAAACGCCGTATAAAAGTCCAAACGCCTAGGCTTTTTGGAGCATTTGTTTCGGGATTTCGATTTCGACGTGTTCGGTTTCCTTAACCCGGCGCCAGTATTCATAGATGTTTTCTTGGATGACGTTGATTGCTTCGGTGTTGTTTTGTGTGAATAGATGTTTGAACCTTGCTTGTTTCTGGAGATAAGTTACGACGGGTTTGAGGGTTCGGGGAACCACCGTGTGCTTCACTTCTCCATAAATGGCTTCTTTGAGCGGCCATATCCCACATTCCACCGCGAGTTTTGCGAGTTTGATTGTTTCAGAGGGGTCGAATCCCCAGCCGGTTGGGCAAGGAGTGTGAACGATGAACAATTTCGGGCCCCTGTACATTGAAGCTTTTTCGATTTTTTGCATAAGGTCGACGACGTGTGAAATTGCGGCGGTCGCGATGTATGGAGGTTCGTGGCTACGCCATATTTCGAAGAGGTCTTTCTTGACTCCGGCGTATCCAACGGGGTTAAGCTGCGTCGGCGGAGTTGTTTGAGTGGCTGAGCCATAAGGTGTTGCACCGCTTTTCTGGAAACCAGTGTTGCCATACGCTTCGTTGTCGTAGACAAAATAGTAGAAGTCGAGACCTCTTTCGATGGCTCCCGAGGTCGACTGTAGGCCGATGTCGTAGGCGGCCCCGTCACCGGTGAAAACAACCACTTTCAGTTTTTCGGGTTTGGAAATTTTTCCCTTCTGCTCGAGTATCTCTAATGCGTCGACGATTCCTTGGGCCCCGGCTGGAGCCGAAGCGAAAGCCGTGTACATCCAGCTTGACCTGAGCGGAGTGAATGGATAGACATGGAGAAGGGTTAGACATCCGGCGGCGTTAACGAAAACCACATCTCCGCCAATAGCTTTGTGAATCAGCCGTAAAACAACCATTCCACCGCATCCTGAACACATTGGAGAACCCGGGCTAAGATATTCTTCAGGAGGAAAATCACGTAAAGTTCGAAACTTTATTTCAGCCATGGCTTAATCCCTCACTTCTCCACCCAGCCAGCTCGAGTGCTTTAGTCACGTCCTTCAGTTCATCCTTTCTGAAGAGGAAAACAGGTTTGTGCGGGTCAACTTTTTCTGGATTTCTCAACAATTCGAAAACGTATTTAATTTCTTCGTAGGATGTGAATTTTCCGCCAAGGCCTCCGATGACTGAGAGAAGCAGCTGCGGTCTGTTTCTAACGTGGTAAAGCGTGCCGGCCGTTTCGTGGTAGATTATGCCGCCGAGCCCCGGGGAAATGTTTTGGTCGAACACAGCCACGGCAGTCCGGTTAGACAGAGTTTTGGCGATTATTTCTTTGGGAAAAGGTCTCATCATCACGATTTTCAACAAACCCGCCGGGATTCCTTCGCGTCTCAAAAGTTTCACAGCTCTTTTTCCAATAGTTGAAAAAGAATTGCTCATGACAAGAACGTACTCAGCTTCGTCGAGTAGAAATCCTTCAACAGGCTCGACCCTTCTTCCGAATGTTTCTTCAAATTGTTTCGCCGCTTCTTGGAAGACGGATAAAGCCCTGTTCACGGATTCATGAATGTTATACTTGAAGTACGCGTATACGTGTCCGCCGATAACTGGTGCGCCTTTAATCACGGATGAGCCGCTTCGGAAAGGCCGGAAAGCTTCATATGGGGGCAGAAATTCTGCGACGAGTTCGGCTCTGGGTAGTTTCACTGGTTCGCGTGTGAACGAAAGGTAGAAGCCGTCCATGTTAACTATTGTCGGAAGCATAACTCTTTTGTCTTCTGATACACGATAGGCAAGCAGGATGAGGTCGAGGACTTCTTGGCATGTTTCGGCATGAAGCTGTATGAATCCGCTGTCCCGGGCGGATAGAACGTCGTTGTGGTCTGGCTCAAGCGTGATGGGCGCGGCTAGGCCTCGTGATACGTTGACCAAAACGAGCGGAGCCCTCCACCCCGCTATGTTGTACAGCATTTCAAACCCGTAGAGAAGTCCTTGGCTGGAGGTCGCTGTGAAAACCCGGGCACCGGTCAAAGACGCCGTTCCCGCAGCGGTCAACATCGAATGCTCTGACTCGACTTGAACCAGCTTCGCTTTCATCAATCCTTCCCCTATCCATTTCGCGAGAGTTTCGATGATTTCGGTTTGCGGTGTTATGGGGTAGGCGGGGATGTAGTCAACATCGGCCAGCCTCGCCGCCCAAGCCGCAGCCGTGTTACCCGTCATCAGTTCTATTTCACGCAAGGGTCTTCACCTCTCTCACCGCCGTTATGGCTTTCAGAGGACATTCGACCATGCAAATCATGCATCCTTTGCAGTTGTCATAGTCGATGATTGGTTTGTTATCGCTGTCAAGCGAAATAACTGACTCCGGACAGTAGATAAAGCAAATCATACATCCAGTGCATTTACCGTAATCGACGACTGGCTTGAATATCCGCCAATTGCCTGTCTTTCTCAAATAAGAATTTCCTGTGTTGATGATTTCTTCAAAAACCACTCTGTCAGGTGTCAGAGTCACTATTTCGCGACCAGAATCACCGTCTCCTTCAACGTGGAACGAAATTTTTGGCACAGTGTCGTAAACATTTCCGACCATCTTCAGGTTCTTTTCAACAGTTTCTTCATCGAGCCCTATCTCGCTTAACTCCTCTACTGTCGCCTGAAGTACGGCTGATTTCTCAATTATACCCGTCAGCTTCGCAGCTGCTGCGGCCGCCGCCGTGCTTATCACAGCTCTGCCGAGAAATTTCAACGCGTCCTCCGTTAGGTTATAATTAACCACGTGGCAATTGCCCCGTTCTACCGAAACCGTATCCACGTATGTGTTTACAAAAACGACACCACCTTTAGCCAGACCTTCCAGAGGCTTAGCCAACCAATCTCCGAGAAGCGTGTCGTCCATTACGATAACCATGTATGGGTCGAAGATGTAGCCTCTTTCCAAAATCGGTTCATCAGAAATCCGAGTAAACCCAGCAACAGGTGCACCACGTCTCTCCGCACCATAAATAGGCGAATCCTGTGCAACAAATCCAGAAAGAAACGCCGCTTGGCCGAGGATGCGGCTGCTGGTTTTCACCCCCTGACCGCCTCGGCCATGAAACCTTACCTTCAGCAACACGTGGGTTCCCAATACGTATGTACATTCGCTTCCTATAATCTTTTGATTTTTGCGTTTAATACTTAGATAGCCGACGTAGTTACGATGCTTTCCGATGGTCTAAATGTTTTTTTTACACCGAAATCTGTAGCAGTCGTAGGTGCTTCGCGTGAGCCGGAGAAAATCGGCCACATTATTTATAAGCGGTTAAAGCTTAACAGGCAGAGAGGGCTTTTACGATCCGATGTTTATCCTGTCAACCCATTTCAGGACGAAATCGACGGAGACAAAGTATACAAATCGATAACGGAAATCGAGGACGACGTAGACCTCGTTGTGGTAGCTATTCCGGCAGCCGCTGTTCCGAAAGTAATCCGCGAGGCAGCTGAAAGCGGTGTAAAAGCAGCGGTGATTGTGAGCGGCGGCTTCGCCGAAACAGGAAATGACAACCTTCAACAAGAACTTCGGCGAATAGTCGAAAATTCGAACCTCCGGATAATGGGGCCTAACACTGTTGGAATCATCGACCTATACAGCGGCGTCGACACATTCTTCATCAAGGAGTTCAAGAGATCCTCTAACGGAGCTACGTACCGGAACATAGTTTATCCGCGGCAAGGTAATATCAGCTTAGTTTCCCAAAGCGGAGCTCTCGCGACGTATTTCGTCGATTCTCTTGCAGAGAGAAATGGAGGTTTAAGTGCTGTGGCGTGCGTCGGAAATCAAATCGACGTAAAAACCGAAGAACTAGTCTCCTATTTCGCGGAAGATGACCGAACATCAGTTTTAGCAGTTTATGTCGAAGGTTTGTCAGAAGGCCGTCGTTTCCTGAACGGGATACTGAAGGCCCGGCGGCGTGGCAAAACAGTGGTGGTTCTGAAAGCAGGCCGAGGCAGGTCATCCGCAAGAGCCGCTTACACCCACACCGCCAGTCTTGTCGGAGAATACGACACTTTTTTGGGCGCAGTTCGGCAGTCAGGCGCCATAGCTGTGGAATCTGTCAGGGAACTCGTCGACGTGAGCTACGCCGCAAGCATGCAGAAGCTGCCTAAAGGTTCACGATTGTTGGTTTTGACCAACGCCGGCGGATTCTCAGTCATGGCTTCAGACCTAACTGAAATAAACGGTCTAGAGCTTCCTACACTGCCGGAACAAAATGTAGCCAAGCTCGTCGAATACAGGCAGGCGGGGGCAATCCCTTCAATCGTCGTCCCCAACAATCCTCTTGACTTGAGTGGAAGCGCGACCCCAGAAGCTTTCGAAAAAGCTTATCAAGCCGTTGCAGAGATCGGGGACGTTCACGTTCTGATGCCTTTTAACACTCCGCCCGGTATGGATGAAACGGTAATCGAAAAACTCGCCAAAATCGCCAAAACAACCGACAAAACAATTCTTGCATGCAACGTCGGCTCAGCCGAGTACGCGGTGTTGTTCCGCCGCTTAATCGCTGAGAAAGGAATCCCCGTCTTCCGCGACTTAGAAGATGTCCTACGCGTAGCAGGCCTTCTCGCAAAACATCACACCCCCGTGAGGAACGAATTTCAAGAAATAACGCCCGCCGCCGATAAGACATCAAAACCGGTTGAAAGAGCCGCTGTAGTCAAGCTACTGCGCGAGCACGGAATTGATACCGTCAAAGAAAGAATCGTTTACTCGGTTGATGAAGCAATCGACGCCGCCCGCGAGATCGGGTTTTCTGTTGTAATGAAGCTGGCGTCGGAAAAGATTTCACACAAAACCGACATCGGCGGTGTTATCTTGAACGTCTCAAAAGAAGAAGAGGTAGTGAGATCTTTCGAACGGTTGCAAGCGGTGGCTGCAAAAGCCGGTGTGTTGACTGACGGTGTAGCTGTTCAAAAAACCGAGCATGGACTCGAGATGATTTTAGGCGCGAAACATGACGCGGTGTTCGGGCCCGTCGTGACGGTTGGATTCGGCGGAATTTTCGCGGAGCTTCTCAAAAGCTACGTCGTGATGGTGGCTCCAGTGAACGAGGAAGAGGCGAAATACATGCTGCAAAACCTCGAACATTCGGAGCTTTTCAAAGGATTTCGGAACCTGCCCGCAGTTGATGTGGAAAGCTTGGCGAAAACAGTCGCCAGCTTTTCAACTATCATCGCCGAAGACCCGGCCATCCATCAAATTGAGATCAACCCCTTGATGGTCAGCGGTAGCCAAAGCACCGCCGTAGATTTCCGAGCCCTCCGAATAGCCGTCCACGCGTAGAACCGGCGTTCTGCAACATCTCGCCGATACTTTTTCAGTTGCCGCGGTGGTTTTTGAGTTAGAAAGGTTTAGATTTCCCCTTCAGAATCACTTATACCGCGGGGCCGTAGTTCAGCTTGGTTAGAAAGAAACCTTTTTCCTAACGTCCGCGGCTTGGGCCCGCGTGGTCCCCGGTTCAAATCCGGGCGGCCCCAAATCCTTTAACGACGTACTTTTCTGCGTAAAGCTCTCGTGCATAATCCGCAGGGTTTACTGGCGTGTTTGTTTGCGCCGAATCAAGAA